>CAYMIO010000006.1:15134-37559 GCA_964390875.1 uncultured Candidatus Saccharibacteria bacterium | reverse complement strand
GCTGTTGGAACTTTCGGACCATTCACTTCTCCTTCCCCATTTTCAGTATTCATTTCTCCTACGTGCGGCACATATGCATCCATGTTTCCCATGAAGTTCGCTCCGCCGTTTTGGAAATTTTTGATGAGTGTTTCTACGCCAGTATTTGCAAAGGTGTTAAACGTTGCGCCACCGCCAACGTGCGCGAAGACCACGGCTGCTTTTTCGCGAGCCTGTGCTTCATACTTTTCCAGATCGAATCCCAAAAAGCTTTTCGACTTATTTTCAAAAAGAGAAATAAGGAGCAGAAGCAACACAATACCAAAACAGAGTCGTGCGAGATTCGATACACCAGTTCGTTTTTTGGGAGTTTCTTTATCTGTCATTGTAATATCATAGCACTCTGATTACCGTGCTGGGAAATAGGCCATCGGGTCAAGGTAGGCAGTGCGAGGAGCTACCGGCATAGTGAATGTTTTTCCGCCGCAGGTTCGGCTTGGCACTTGTTGTACCGTCACCGCATCTGAGGGAAAGACAGAAATATGCAGGTGTGGGCCTGTGGAATAGCCTGTTGAACCAATGTACGCCACCACTTGGCCTGCAGACACACGCTGACCTTTCGTGGCGCTCACCTGAGAAAGGTGACCAAAGACACTCGTGAGACCGTTATCGTGTTCGATGAGTATCCAGTTGCCGTATGAGGCACCTCGGCAGACAAGGTCGGTATTTCCTGTGCCGACAACCACTCCGCTCGCCACAGCCATCGCTGGTGTGCCCGTCGGTGCGCCAAAGTCGACTCCGCTGTGTGATCCCGAGGCATACAAACGAGCCGATACACCAGTGACGCCGAATAGTTGAGTGATTTTTGGATTAGCAACCGGCCACACAAAGACCTTGGCGCCGTTCTTTGGGATTTTAGAAGGATCAAGAATATAGGTCAGTTTCGATTCGTAATCTGAAAGCTCGCGTTCGAATGCCGCTTTTCGTTCTTGTTTTTCTTTTAAGAGAGCTGCGTATTTAGACTCTTCATTTTTTGTAATGGAAAGAAGAGAACTTTTTTCTTTTTTGTTGAGATCAACAGCCTTCTTTTGGTTTTGAAGATCTTTTTTAAATGAGTCGAGCTCCGAGCGCACTTTCTCTACCGCCACTTTGTCGACTTCAAGATTGGTTTTTGCCACAAAGAGATTGTCGACACGACCTTCGAGTGCTTCGCGTGTTGTCGCCACGCTGTCGATGTATCGCCACGCATCACCAAGAGAAACACCTTCGCGCAGAATGTATTCTGTGAGTGTTGTGGCCTCTTCTTCGTTCACTTTTCGAATGAGTGATGAAATAGCGAGCTGGGTGTCCCCGATGGTTTCTCCTGTGTCTTCTATCTGGCCACCGAGAAGTCGAATGCGGTCGTTCGCTCCAGCTATTTTTTTCTCTGTAACTTTGATGTCGGTAGCGAGTTTTTTTGCACTCACGTCTATTTCTTTGATAGCTCGCGCGAGTGTATCTTTTTCTTTTCCAATACTTTGAAGCTGTTTGTTGTATGCGGCTATTTCAGCTTCGAGTTTTTCGATTTCAGAGTTGGTTCCTGATATTTGTTCTCGGAGTTGATCCGCCGTCTGAGAGAACGCGAGTATCGGCACGCACAAAAAGAGCCCGAAGGCTCCAAGAAGAAGCTTTTTCGCGTTCTGTTTCGCGCGGGTGCGAATATCCATGCGTCTATTGTACCCTAGAGGGGTGTAATTGTGAATTTTAGCCTATGAAATCAAAGCAAGTGCAGCATGTACGCGTGCAAGCGTCTCTTCTTTTCCGAGTGCAGCAGCGATGGTGAATGGATCAGGAGATTTATCTTTTCCAGAAAGAAGGTAGCGGAGCGGCCAGAGTACAGAGCCACGACCAACATCGCTTGAGAAATCCCAGAGAGCAGCCTTTACGCGCTCGGCATCGAAGCTTTCTTCCGGCAAGGTGGAAAGTCGTTCAACCACTTCTTCAAGCACTTCTTTGGTGACAGCTTTGAACCCATCTTCTTTCGGGCGGCTCTCATGACGACCGGCTTGCATGACGAGGGTTTCTACATCGAGCACGGCAGGACGATCGAAGAAGTAGTCGAGTTCGCCTTCATTACACATTGCGGTGACTTCAGAAAAGATTTCGATACGTTCGATTATCATAGCGCGAAGCTTGGCAAGAAGCGCGTCGTCTATTTTTGCGCTGCATGTTTCATTCAAAAATGCTCTGATATATGCAGTTTGTGCATCATCTGAAAGTTTCGTCATGTGCTCTTTGTTGAACCACTTGAGTTTGTCGGTATTAAATATTGCGGCGCTTTTGTTTACACGCTTCAAATCGAAAACACTGACGAGTTCATCGTGTGAAAAGATTTCTTGTTCAGTTCCGGGGTTCCAGCCGACGAATGCAACACCGTTCAAAATAGCATCAGGAAGATAGCCGAGTTTCTTGTATTCCATGATAGGAAGCGCGCCACGGCGTTTTGAAAGCTTGAGCTTGTCTTCGCCGAGCACAAGCGGAAGGTGGGCATACACCGGAGTGGGAGCACCAATAGCGCGTTGGATAAGAATCTGGCGAGGAGTATTGGATGTGTGATCTTCACCTCGGATCACGTGTGTGACACCGGCATCAAAGTCGTCGACAACAACAGCAAGATGGAAAAGTGGTTCGTTGATGTTTTTTGCGAGTACGAAATCGCCGAGATCTTCGGTGTTCATGGTTACTGTCCCCTTCACTTCATCTTCAAAAGAAACATCAATGTTTGGGTTCTTGAAACGCACGATTTCTTTTATCACACCACTTCCATCTTTCGCTGCTTCCTTACTGATATACGCAAAACCGTTTTCGATCATCTTGAGCAAGACTTCTCGGTGACGCGCGACATGCTCGCTTTGGCGATAGAACACATCGTGCTCGAGCGAGAGCCATTTGAGTGATGCCATGATATCTTCCTCGTACTCTTTTTTGTTGCGTTCACGGTCGGTGTCTTCGATACGAAGGATGAATTTCCCCCCGTGCTTTCGAGCGAAAAGATACGCAAAAATAGCGGTACGGTAGGCGCCGAGATGAAGAAAACCTGTGGGGCTTGGGGCAAAGCGAGTGACTACATTCATAGAATGTGACTATACCAAAAAAGAGCCTTATAGGAAAGGCTATTTCTCGTGCGACAGTGCCATCGAAAGAAGCTCGCGAGCTATCACGGCACTTGCGTCTTTTCGCGCGAATGATGCTGCACCTTCGATCATTTTTTGTTTTTTGGCATCATCGGTGAGGATTTTCTGTATTTCCTGAAGAAGAAGTGTGGGGCGAAGGTTTTCTTCTTCAATCACGACACAGCCGCCGCTTCGTGCGTAGGTAAAGGCATTGATACGTTGGTGGTCGCCATGGAACACTCCTGCACTTCCCGGAATGATGATAGAAGGCACTCCCCACACAGCGATCTCAAACAATGCAGATCCAGCACGAGAAATGATGAGCGATGCGGCACCTGCTGCGTTTTTGATCTCGATAGGTCCGAGCGAACCGAATACTTTGTAGCGAGAAAAATTCGGATGCGTTCCTGCTACCACCTGGCTTCTTCCGGCAACATCTTGCATGTTTGCTGTGCCACACTGGTGAAGGATTTGGTATGAATTCAAAAGCTCAGGCAAACTGTCGATGATCGCGTTGTTGATCACTTCAGCACCAAGCGAACCGCCTGTGACGAAAATGACAGGGATAGTAGGGTCGAGTTTAAAGAATTCAAACATACCGCTTGTGGCCTTCTGTTCTATCTCTTTTCGGATAGGCTGACCTGTCCATGCGATTTTTGATTGCGCTTCCTTTGAGAAATGTTCGGCTGCACCGGCGTGTGAGAGTGCGATACGCTTTGCAAACTTTGAAGCCCAGAGAGAAACACGACCTGGGACAGAGTCGGATTCGTGGATGAATACAGGAATACGAAGAATGCGCGCAGCGACGAGAGTGGGAAACGCTGCGTAACCGCCTTTGCTGAATACGACGTCAGGGTACAAGAAAAAAAGTTTGAAGAGTGCCTGCACAACACCCACGGCTGTCTTGATCATGTCCGTGATATTTTTTCCTGATGCATACGTGCGCCTTTTTCCTGCGGACACTTCTTCGTAGATGAGGTTGTTCTCATAGAGCATGCGTTTGTTGTATTCAGAATCGGCCATGTAGTACAACTTGAGGTCAAGAACCTTCATGTCTTCTGCTTGCTTGTTCACTTCTTCAGCAACAGCAATGATCGGATAGAAGTGTCCGCCGGTTCCGCCGCCAGTAAAAAGGATTTTCATAGTGAGTATTGTAATACAAAGTAAGGACTTTTCATCGCTTTACATAGTATGCCTTATATTGTAATGTAAGAAAAAATCACCTATTAAAAACTAAACCGATGAAAATAGTTCTTACCTTCGCCTGTTGTTTCATCTTCATGGCCAGCTTTGTTGAAACTACCCACAGCCCTACCAAGGAAACAAAGATCAGTACGGAAGCGTACCGACTGTTAACCGATGCGCAGCGCACTGCTTTTATGTGCGGGAACGTTGATACTATTTTTCTTCCCTATCGACCGATTGAGATTAAGACAACGTTGAGTTTAATTCCTTTTACTCGCAATGTGGAAGTATATTCTTCTTGTATAACTAAAACTTCTCGAAATAAGGTTGAAGTTGTACCAGGGAGACTTATTCAAACCTACGTGAGTGACCAAAGCAGGTTTTCAAACGTATGGTTTTGTTTCTTTCTTTATTTTGTCCTCTTTGCTGTTGGTCGTATGTATGCTATTGAGCGAACATTACAAAGTGCTATGGCATCCTTTGGTCAGATTGCTGGTTCGTTAGTGCTTATTCTAGGATTGTGTTTCGTTTGTGCTTTACGCATATATGCATCTTCAGGCGCTCCTAGTGCATGGCAAGAGTTTTTTATCTTTTTCCTTGGAATGCCTGTGTTCTACTTTTGGCTCGGAAAACAAGCCGGGGCACCTCCACAGGAAAAACCTATTTGGGCATAAAAGCTCAATAAAGCACGCGATTCATTTAGGTCGCGTGTTTTTTTATTGCTCTTTCTGTTGCCTCGATATCGAAAGCACTATTCCCACCGCAAACAGTGTGATCATGAGCGATGTTCCTCCGTGGCTTATGAACGGCAGTGGTACGCCGGTGAGCGGGATCACGCCAGTGATAGATCCGATATTCATGAATGCTTGAAATGTGACGAGCGATATCACACCCACCGTGAGCAGCTTGCTGAAAAGATCGGGCGCGCGGTTGGCGATGCGAAAACCGCGCATCATAAAACCGATGTACAGCATGAGGATGATAATGCCGCCGATGAACCCGAATTCTTCACCAGCCACTGCAAAGACTGAGTCTCCTTGCGGTTCAGGAAGGTACGAGAACTTTTGCACGCTTTGACCGAAGCCTTTGCCGGTCACGCCGCCGGAGCCGATAGCGATGAGCGATTGCTGGAGTTGGTAGGAAGAGCCTTGGGGGTCGGAGCTTGGATCGACGAACGTAGTGAGTCGATCCTTAATGTATGGATTGGCAAATGCCAAGATAGTGATCCCCAGAAGTCCGATGAGTACTACACCGAAAATGTATTTCCATGGCACACCAGAGACGAACAGCATCGCACCACCCGAAGCCACCATCAGCACAAAGCTTTTGGTATCGGGCTGTACAAAAAGAAGTGCCGCGCAGATTCCAAGAAGGATCGTGAGTGGAAGTATACTGAACCGTAGATCAGCCACACGTTGCTTTGCCCACGAAAGCCATCCAGCAAAATAAATAAGGAATCCAATTTTCAAAAGCTCAGCTGGTTGAAATGAAAAAAGACCGAATACATCTACCCATCTACGCGCGCCGCCGTGTGAGTACCCAAGACCAGGCACAAAGACCAGCGTCATAGCCACAATGGTTCCAAGAAAGATATAAAAAGCGTTCTTCCTCCAAAAAAGATGTGGTATGCGTGAAGCGATAGTCAGACCGATAAGTCCGCACACAAGTCCGAGGCCTATTTGGTTGAATAGCACCGCGTAAAATTTCGATTCATTTTTTACAAGAATACCAAGCGATGCAGAAATGAATATGAACACTCCGATCGTCAGAAGTGCTATCACAATACCGAGAAAAACCTTGTCGACTGGCTTTCGAATCGTTTTTTTTGACATATTACGAAAGGAGCGCAAGCACGACACCTGCGAATCCCAGAGCAACCGATACGACCCAATAGCGCATGGTCACCTTGTATGGAGGCCATCCTTTTGCTTGAAAATGATTGTGAAGAGGTGCTACCAGAAAGACACGTTTTCCATTTCTCAATCGTTTTGAGAGAAGCTGAATGATACTCGAGAGTGTGGTTACGATAAGAGGAAGAGCGATAATCGTCAGTTCGATAACATGTCCTGAAAGAAACGCGACAATACCAAGACAGATCGTAAGACCCATCGTGCCTGTTTCAGAAAGAAAGAATCGTGCGGGTGGGATGTTGTACCACAAAAACGCGAGCAGTCCTCCGACGACAGCAAGACAGAAGGCTGCGAGGTCGTACTGCATTTCAGCAAACGCAATGATGCCATAGGACGCAAACATGATTGAAAAAACTCCTCCTGAGAGTCCATCTACTCCGTCGATAATGCCGCCCGAATAGAGTCCGATGATGACAGCAATAAAAAGCAGGATAAACCACGGTCCGAGGAATAGTGCCTCACCACCCGGAAGAGCCACGCTATCTACTCCCAGTTTTATATAAAACCACCATGCACCGACAACAGCTACGAGGGTTACAAAAAGAAGTCGTATGCGAAGAGAAAGACCGCCACCGACATAGGTACCGCTTTCTCTACACACGAGATAGTCGTCGATCATGCCTACTATTCCACCAAAAATGAGCGCGACAAGAGGGAGCCACGTTTGACTTCGAGAAATAAAAGAAAGCGACTCAATAGAGGCACTCTGAGTCAGTATTGTTGCAACCAAAAGAATAAGTGATACCAGTGTCACGCTACCCCATACCACGATGCCACCCATGCGAGGGGTTTTTCGAGATTCGTCGTTGTGTATTTTTTGAGTTACGGTGCTTTCTCCGCCGTCAGTTGATTTTGCAACACTTTTTTTCTTCCACATCTGTCGTGCGTAGAGTGCTCGACTGAGTATTGGAGTGCCAAAAATACCCACAATAAACGTGAGTACTGCTGGTATCATGATTGCGGCGAAGTGCGCTGCCATTACCGGTTAGTATACCCTATTTTTTCTAAAAGTTCGCGGACAACAGTGCGGTCATCCCATGGAATGTGTTCTTTTCCGATGATCATCGATTGCTCTGCACCTTTTCCTGTGATGATAACGCTGTCACCTTCGGTAGCCATACTGAATGCTTTTTCAATACCACTGCGGCGGTCCAAGATACGGAACAGTTCAACTCCTTCTTTTTTCCCTTGAGCAAGGACGTGTTTTGCAATATCGTCGACGATCTCTTGTGGGTCATCGTCGTATGGATCGACATTGGAAAGAATAACAACATCTGCTTTTTTTCCGGCAGCGATTCCCATGTCCTCGCGTTTCTTTTTGTCACGGCCACCACCTTCAGCACCGAGAAGTACGATAACTTTTCCGTGTGTCATTGCTCGCGCGGTATCAAGGACAGCATTCATACTCACGTTTTCATGCGCGTAATCGACAATAACAGTAAATGGTTGCCCGGCGTCTATGCGCTCCATGCGACCAGGGATGAGAGTCAGGTCACGGAGTCCTTGCTGTATGTTTTCTACAGCAATCTGTTCTATCTGGCCCATAGCTATCGCAGGAAGTGCATTATAAATATTGAAACGTCCAGGAATACTCAGCGCATATGAGGTTTCATCAACATAGAACGAAACACCGTGCGGAGTTTCAGAAATATCGTTCGCGCGAAGGTCTCCAGCATCGATCCCAAACGTCGTCTTTGTATCAGATGCATATTTTAAATAATACTCAGCATGTGGGCTGTCGGCGTTGGCAATGATGTGAGTGAGTACTCGTTTTCCATCAACAATTTTTCGTGCATGTGCGAGTGATTCGAACAGCCGTGCTTTTGTTTGTTTGTATAGTTCAAAACTTCCACCATGGCTTGGAAGGTGTTCGGGTGTGAGGTTGGTGAAGATTGCTGTATCAAAAAGAATTCCTATGTGGCGGTAGTATTTCATTCCTTCACTTGTTGCTTCAAGTACCACATGCGTACATTTTTTTGAAACCATTTCTCGAAAGAGTTTTTGAAGGATCCATGGGCCGGGCATGGTCATGTGATGTGTGTTGAGTCGCTCTTCTGTGCCAATGCGGATGTTGGCGGTGCCGATAAGGCCGGCGGCTTTGCCGCCGGCCGTGAGCACCGACCACACATAATTGGCCGCTGACGTCTTCCCTTTTGTTCCCGTAATCCCAACAACCACGAGTTTTTTTGTGGGGAACCGGTAGTACACGGCAGCACAGAAAGCCTGCAGTTTATGATACGCGATAACGAGCGATGCCGGGATTATTTTTTTTAAAAATGATTTCATTGGTAGATTACGATTCAAGGTTGCTAAATAATGAGCGAGTTGCTTCGACAAGTGCGCGTACATCAGAAAATCGCTGTTCTTTAGAAGATCCGAGAACCACGACGGCGATCACATGCGCATTTTCCGCTTTGTATAATACCACTAGATTCCCTCCGGCGCTTTCAGTGAGACCTGTTTTGGAAGCAATGAGCCCCGGAAGCTCTGATACGACAAGATTGGTGTTGTCTACACGATACATCGTTCCTGACAATGCGCGGTATTCAAATTGTTCATACTGAGTTTGCCCGACAACATCAGGATACTCTTCATACGCACAGAGCATCAGCATCGCGGCCTCACGAGCATTTCCTGCAAAAGAAGCGTTGTTTCCTTCGAAGTCTAAACCAGACACACTTCTGATCCCATACTTCACCACCGAATCAAGATGCCACTGCAGCGCTTTTTCATTCATTGCTTCAAAAAACAGCGATGTTGCTTCGTAGTCGCTCGAGTTTCGTCTGAGATATTTTTCATGAAAAACTCTTCCTACACCGGTAGCAAGTGCTCGCGCAGCATCATTTGAAGAACGCATCAGCATGAGTGATGCCAATTCATTCACACGCCATGGTTCCCCTGCTTGAAAAGGAGGAATTCCTTCGAGAAGCGCGCTCGCAGGAAGTCTGACTTCCGCATTTCGTCCTATCATTGAAATAGCCGTTGCCGCAGTGAGTACTTTGGTTAGTGATGCGTATGGGCGCACAACTTCACTTTCTTTTGAAAAAAGAACAGTACGTGCTGTGGCATCATACACAAAGGCTGAACGAGCACCAAGACTGAGTGTGTCGTACGCTGCATCCACTGAAACGTCATCTTTTTGCGCCTCAATCGGATGACAAATCGGCGCGGCAGGAAGCTCCTCTGTATCTGTGAACGCTTGCTGAAACGCTGGCGTGTATTCTTCAGCATTCTTTCCTGAATAGACAATAACAAACAGGGTCACGAGAGGTGTGACAAAAAGGACGAGAATTTTTAATATCTTTTTTGCACGAGAGGAAATGATCATACAGAGGAAGGTAGAGTCTTATTCACTTTTTTCGAACATCTCTTCTTCAGCGTTCGCTGCGTTCACTTCTTCTTCTGTGAGTGTCTTGTGAAATGAAGCATATTCAGGAAGAGCAGAAATATCAGTCACACCAAGAAAACGGAGGAGGTCGAAGGTCGGTTTGTAGAGCATTTTTCGACTGTCTTCAGGATGAGGTACTTTTTCGATGAGGCCACGAGCGGAAAGGTTGCGGAGAATAAAGCTGCCGTTTACTCCGCGAAGGTAATCGATATCGCCGCGTGTCGCGCCATTTTTATATAAAATAACAGAAAGGGTTTCAAGTGATGCTTTAGACAGTTCTTTTGAGAGCTCCTGCCGGCGAAGGTCTTCGAGGAATGAAGCCATTTCGGGTGCTGTCCCAAGGGTGACTTCGTCTTCGGTTTCAAGCAGACGAATGCCACGTGTTGAAAGTGAATCTTTCAGCGCCGCGAGAGCTGCCTGTATCTCTTCTTTTCCTACTTTGAAATGCCCATCCAATTCTTTTTTGGAAATTGGTTCACCTCGATAGAAAAGTAATGCTTCGATTTTATTCTGTAGTTCCATCTGTTTCTTCTCTGACAGGAATCTCCTGCCCTCGTTTACTAATAGCAATATCTTCGAAGGTTGCGTGCTGCATCACATCGATAATACCCTCACGTACCAGTTCCAGCATAGCAAGAAAGCCCACTATCACATACACTTTTTTCTCCTGGACACTTTCTCCTTGCGCTCCTTTTGCAAAATCTGTGAAAGAAACAGAGAGCGCTTTTTGGATGCGGGCAGTGAGATCGTCGATCACTTCTTCTATTTTAAATACTTTGCGTACTGCAACTTCAGGAAGCACTTCTTTTTTGGGAACAGCGCGGAGCACATCGCCAAGCGCCGCTTGAAGATTGCCGAGAGTGATTCCTTCGTGTGGTGTAAACACTGGGCCGACGGTAGGCCTATCGGGCGAAAGATGAATAACCTGCACGCCGTATGTTTTTCGGATGAGCTCTGATGCGTCTTTTATGATCTGGTACCGTTTCAAACGAAGCTCAAGGTCCACGATCTTTTCTTCTTCATCAGTCGTGAGCGCAAGATTTGGAATGAGCGAACGAGACTTAATGAGAAGAAGTGTAGAAGCAATGGTGAGAAATTGCGTTGCATCACCAAGCGAATATGAAGGAATGTTTTTTATATACGAAAGAAAGTCTCCCGTGACATCAGCAAGCGAGATTTCATTGATGAAAAGCTTTCGAGATTCGATAAGCGAAAGCAGCACATCGAGCGGCCCTTCGAATGTTGGAGTTTTAACAGTATAAAAAATATCGGTGGATGTGCTGTCCATTGGTGCGTAGTATAACAAAAAACCACCGTACAATTAAATAGGGCGGTTTTTATAACAATTAATTTCTGGCTTCGTTTAAAGGGTCGTTGCGCGGGAAGGTATTTTTTTATTCTTAGAGAAAGAGATATGCCATCCCTCAGGTCTCAACTGAAATGTTGAATGCCGAGGAGTGGTTGTTTTAAATATCTGCTTGTTTTCAATATAAGCTCGGTATTTGTTGGAAACATGTTCTACTATGCGAACATGGAATCGTTTGTTCACAAGAACTACTAAAGCGTCTATCTCAAACTTTTTTGTACTATGTGCAGACATAATTGCATCAATATGCGTAATGATACTACTCAGCTGAGTGTCATCTTCTCCTTCTACATATTCATACAGCACACTGAAGATTTCGAGTTTGTTTCTAGTGCTCGCTCTTTTCAGTACAGCAGACTGATCATCACCCATTAAGAAATACGGTTCCCCGTTGTTGTCATCATGTGGAAACTGTATCTCTGGTAAATAAAGAACTGACTTTCTTTTCTGAGTTTGACGGTTTTTTCCCATTTGTTTAATTTTTAAGTTTTGAAACGATTGGTTTACCCTAAGTATCTCATTTCAGAAAGTAAACACAAGCTGTTGAAAAACTCCCCTATTTACGCTATAGTTCTGAAATTGCGCGGTTAGCTCAGTTGGTAGAGCGTCCCCTTGACGTGGGGAAGGCCACAGGTTCGAATCCTGTATCGCGCACTCTATTTAAATGAAGACAGGTTCAGGCTCAAGCATGATCCCAAAGTGTTTTTCGACGTTCGAAATGACGTCATGTATGAGCGCATTAAGTTCTGTAAAAGTTGCTCCTCCTTTATTTACAATCACGAGCGCATTGTTCGGATAGAACTCTAGATTGCCGACAATTTTTCCTTTATAGCCAAGCGTGTCGATGAGCCATCCGGCAGGAATTTTATATTTTTCATCTACAGGAAATGCTTTTACGTTTGGGTATTCTGCTTTTATTTTTTCATAGACTGAAGCTTCCACTATGGGGTTCTTGAAAAATGAACCCACTGATGCGATATGCTCTGGATCGGGAAGTTTTGAACTGCGGATTGCGGCGATAGCTTTTGCAATATCTTGGAGCGTAGGCGATGTAATTCCCTCTTTTGAAAAGTATTCTTGAACGCCAGGATAATGCGGCACACTTGGTGGAGTTTTGTGCAAGCGAAGCGTTACTGACGTTATGAGATATTTCCCCTTTGCTTCGTGCTTGAAAATACTGTCGCGGTATGAGAAATAGCAGTCTTCGTTCAAGAAGATCTCGATTTCCCCTGTTTCCATATTCAGCGCTTCGAGTTCTTCAAGTGTATCTTTTATCTCTTGCCCGTATGCGCCGACATTTTGGATTGGGGTTGCGCCTGTGGTACCGGGAATCTTTGCCATTGCTTCGATACCAGAAAGGTCGTTTTCAACAGCGAAATTCACGGCATCATCCCATGGCACACCTGCGCCGATCTGAACCAAGGCAGATGTGTCATTTTCTGAAATGATTTTCATTCCCAGTATTTCATTTTTAATGACAACGCCTTCAATATGTTCTTTTTGAAAAATAGTGTTGGATCCGCCGCCGAGAATAACAATAGGGAGCTTTTGCCTACTGGCATCCAGAACAGCCATGCGCGCTTCTTCGGCTGAAGAAATCCGTACCAAAGAGACCGCTTTTGCGGGGAGTTTGAAGGTCGTGTACGCGGATATATCTTGTAGGCTATCTGTATTGCTCATATATATCACATATGATATATTCATTCTCATATGAAATCAAGTGCCAAGACCAAGAAAAAAACAGAAGCCAAGACAGAGGTGGGCTTCCTTATACGTGAGCTCCGCGAGAAACGTGGTATGACCCAGGGCGATTTAGCCAAGGCTCTAGCTACATCTCAGAGCGCTGTTGCCCGCATGGAAAAAGGTGACCAGAATTTCACCCTCGAACAGCTCACAAAGATCAGTGAAGTACTCGACCGAAAAATCGTTTCTCTTGGAAAGAGCGATGTGGTGGACTTTCAGATTGAAGGTGGACACAAACTTTCGGGTTCTATCGCCACCAATATGTCAAAAAATGGCGCCATCAACATGCTCTGCGCTACCCTTCTCAACAGCGGCAAAACGACACTGCATGGCATACCAAAAATTGAAGAAGTCTTTCGGTATATAGAAATCCTTGAAGGTTTCGGTGTTTCGGTTAAATGGATTGCACAAAATAGTCTGGAGATCTCAGTTCCGAAGAAAATTAATTTTGAAACCATGAACGAAGGCGCCATGGCACGCACGCGCTCTTTCACGTTTGTGGGTGGACTTCTGCACCGCGCAAAAAAATTCAGCTATCCACACTCGGGTGGCTGCAAAATGGGTGAACGCACGATTGCCGCGCATAAATACGGACTTGAATATTTTGGTGTGAATATTATTACGAAAGAAAAAGAATACCAGATCTCGTATGAGACACTGAAGCCAGCAACGATTCCTCTCTATGAATCAAGCGACACGGGGGCTATCAATATTTTGATTGCCGCTGCACGTATTCCAGGAAAAACAGTTATCAAATTTGCTCCACCCAACTACCAGGTACGCGATGTGTGTTACCTTTTGCAAAAATACGGTGTGAAAATTGAAGGCATCGGTACTACGACTCTTACTGTGTATGGAATCGAAACCATTGATACGGTTGTTGAACACTGGAATAGTGAAGATCCTATTGAATCGATGTTTTTCATAACAGCTGGAATCGTGACGCATTCGAAGCTCACGATTACTCGCTGCCCGATCGAATTTCTTGAACTCGAATGTGAAAAACTAAAACGCATGGGACAGAAACTGACGTTTGGAAAAGAATATCTTTCATACAATAACGAAACGAGACTCGTGGATATCACCGTACATCCATCGAAACTCACCGCACTTCATGATAAAATCCATGCGCTTCCGTTTCCAGGAATTCAGATGGACACACTTCCCTTTTTTGCAGCAATCGCGCTTCTTGCAGAAGGCACGACACTCATTCATGACTGGGTGTATGAAAACCGCGCAATCTACCTCACAGAACTTTCACGGTTTGGTGGTGATGTAAAACTTGCCGACCAACATCGCCTCTACATTACTGGAGGAAATGTACTTAAGGGCGCGCAGCTTGTAGCTCCGCCTGCGCTTCGTCCGACAGCGGTTCTTTTTCTCACCATGCTTGGTGCACACGGCACATCCACACTTCGCAACGTCTATCAGCTCAAACGTGGGTATGAAGAGATAGCGGAGCGCTTGAATGCACTTGGCGCAAAGATTACGGTTGTAACAGGAATGTAATGAAGATTCTTTCGATCGAAACAAGTTGTGATGAAACAAGTGTAGCTCTCATCGATGCTGAGGGTGGCATTTCTGCGCCGCAGTTTTCAGTGGTAGATCACATCACCGCATCACAGATCGATATTCATAAAGAATACGGTGGTGTGTTTCCAATGATGGCAAAACGCGAACATGTAAAGACACTTCCGATACTGCTTGCAAAGATTCTGGAACACGTAGAAAAAACAGCATTCGAAATTTCAAAAGAAGTGAAAGAAGAAATAGCAGCACTCTTGATGAAGGAAGAAGACATGATTGCGGAGATAGAAGCGATCATTGCAAAAAAGCCCGCTATCGATGCTATCGCTGTCACCTATGGCCCAGGGCTTGAACCTGCACTCTGGGTGGGCGTGAATACCGCAAAAGCACTTGCGCTTGCGTGGGATATTCCGCTCATTCCGGTGAATCATATGGAAGGACACCTCGTGTCGACGCTTATAAAAAAAGAGGGTGATACGGTGGAAAATGTACCTATCGCGCTCGCTGCGCTCGCGCTCCTCGTCTCCGGCGGCCACACCGAACTCATCCTCACTAAAACCTGGGGTCACTACGAAAAGATAGGCTACACAAAAGACGACGCAGCCGGCGAAGCCTTCGACAAAGTAGCGCGCATGCTCGGCCTTCCGTATCCGGGTGGTCCTGAAATTTCAAAACTTGCTGCAACGTTCCGCGCATCAGGGAAAACGCCTTCTTTTCAATTCCCTCGCCCCATGATGCACACGAGCGACTATTCGTTTTCTTTTTCAGGATTGAAAACAGCGGTTCTGTATACGATTCAAAAACTCGGAACACTCAGTGACGAGCAGAAAATGGATATCGCCTGTGAATTTGAAAATGCTGTCGTCGATGTTCTCGTGCACAAAACCATGAAAGCCGCAGAAGAATTCGGCGCACAGACTATCATCATCGGTGGTGGTGTTGCAGCCAACATATACCTCAAAGATACTCTTTCAAAAAAAGCGGCGGCGCTCGGCATCGAGCTGCACACTCCTTCCGCCGAACTTTCTACCGACAACGCGCTCATGATAGCGCTCGCGGGATACTTCACGCATCTACGCGGCGGAGCGCTCATACAAGAAAAAATCCTTGCGCTGAGGGCGCAAGGAAATCTGAGTTTGTAATTAAAAAAGATCCCACACTGGTGAGATCTTTTTTTGTTTCGATCTGGCATTTATGCCTCAATTGTTTCTTCCACTTCGACTCCCCAGACATTCTTCTTATTCTTACCACCAGTACTTGAATACACAGGTTTATACTTTTTCTTTTTGTAATCGGTAATAGGAAGATGTGGTACATATTCATATGCCATGATCGCACCGTTTGTATCAATAAAAATAACGTACAACGGGCTCTTATGGAAAGAGATAGTATCATTGTGCTTTACCCATTCATCAAGTGGAGTAAAAGAAATTGGATGTTGATTTGGCTGATATTTGTCTTCCACAGCTTTGATAGTTTGCTGAAGGAAATGCCAGGCTTCGATTTTAGAATAAATAGGTTTTTTTCTTTCGAGGAGAAGTCTAAAAAGTTCCTCGTAACGGTTTTTAAGGATTGCATTCATACGCAGTGTTATTTGGGTTTGATACAAAAGTACCATACCTTACAGTTAAGTCAAACATTCTCAAACTTTCCTTGTGTGGTATAGTTATTTTCATGGAAACGACCCCCGAAAAGTTCTTAAAACCCTATAATCCAAAGGATGTCGAAGATCGCCTCTATCGCTTTTGGGAAGAAGGCGGATTTTTTAATCCGGATGTGTGCGTAGAAAAAGGATATACGAAAGCTGATGCAGAGCCTTTTACAATCATGATGCCTCCTCCAAATGTGACCGGGGTTCTTCACATGGGTCACGCGATGATGCTTACTATCGAAGATATTATGATCCGATACAAGCGCATGCAAGGTTTTCGAACGTTATGGCTACCTGGCACTGACCACGCGGCAATTGCAACGCAATCAAAAGTAGAAAAAGAAATTCAAAAAAAAGAAGGAAAATCTCGCCATGATCTTGGGCGCGAAGAACTCCTCTCACGCGTCCACGCATTTGCACAAGAAAGTCACGACACAATAACATCACAAGTCCGTGTGATGGGTTCTTCGTGTGATTGGAGTCGCGAAGCATTTACTCTTGATGAGACACGCAACACGGCCGTAAATACAATGTTCAAGAAGATGTACGACGACGGGCTCATTTACCGTGGGCATCGTATCGTGAACTGGGATCCAAAAGGTCAAACAACGATTGCTGACGACGAAATTGTGTACGAAGAACGAAAAGCAAAACTCTACACATTCAAATATTCAAAAGACTTCCCTATTTCAATTTCAACAACTCGCCCTGAAACCAAAGTCGGTGACACTGCTGTTGCTGTGCACCCTGATGATCTCCGGTACAAAGAATACGTTGGAAAAACCTACGAGATTAAAGATTTTTGTGGAGTATCTATCGCTATTAAAATTGTTGCTGATGAAGCAGTTGAGAAGGATTTTGGAACAGGCGCGCTTGGTGTTACTCCAGCGCATTCTATTACTGACTGGGAAATCTCTGAACGACACAACTTACCGCGCATCCAAGTAATCAACGAATACGCAAAAATGATGGTTGGTGATGAACGACTCCTTGGAAAGAAAACAACGGAAGCTCGGGAAGTTGTCGCGGAGTGGCTTCGCACTGAGGGACTTCTCGAAAAAGAAGAAGAAATATCTCAAAATGTTTCAACTGCTGAGCGCACTGGTGGTATTGTTGAACCACTACCAAAGTTGCAGTGGTTTGTAGCTGTAAATAAAGAAATTCCTGGACGCGGAGGAAAGACATTGAAAGACCTCATGCGTGAACCTGTTGCTAATGGAAATATTGAGATTATTCCAGACTATTTCAACAAAACATATTTCCACTGGATAGACAATCTCCGTGATTGGTGTATTTCAAGACAGATTTGGTACGGACACAGAGTACCAGCCTATTTTGATCTAACAAAAAAAGAAAATCACAATATTCTAATACATTTTTCTTCAGAACTGATCTCAAAAGAACAATGTAGCGACGAAGATCTATCTAGAATAATTAAAGACAGTGGAATGAGTAGAGACAGACTATACGCAGCTGCAAGTGATTTATGTCAACTTGTTGATAATAAAATATGCACTTGGGCAGAAATAAAAAGTAAAATCAAATCATTCCAAACTTATGAGGATTTACACAAGCCTGAAATATTTACAACTGAACCAGAGCCATTTTATGTTCAAGATGAGGACACTCTCGATACATGGTTTTCATCTTCACTCTGGACGTTTTCAACACTAGGTTGGCCTGAAAAAACAAAAGACTTGGAAACATATCACCCTACAGACGTGCTTGAAACAGGATACGAGATTCTCTTCTTTTGGGTTGCGCGTATGATCCTCATGACAGGATACGCCCTTGAAACTGTGCCTTTTAAGACAGTGTATCTTCACGGCACAGTCCGCGATGCGCAAGGGCGCAAAATGAGTAAGAGTCTCGGAAACGGCATTGATCCGCTTGATATTGCAGAAAAATACGGAGCTGACGCAGGACGAATGGCACTTATATTCGGTACAGCACCTGGCACCGATAGTAAAATTTCAGAAGATAAAATCAAAGGAATGAAGCACTTTGCAAACAAGCTTTGGAATATCACTCGATTTGTTTTAGAGAATCATGATCCGAAGTCAAAAGACTCAGACTATTCGACTAAAGATTCTGAGCTATGGAAAGGATGGAAAGATATGGCTGCTCTTGTAACATCCAACATGGAAGGCTACAGATTCCATAACGCATCAGAAACGCTCTATAACTACATATGGAAAATCTTTGCTGACCAAATAATTGAAGAAAGTAAGCTCATATTTACTGATCCAACACGAACAGAAGAGGTTTCTTCAAGAAAAAAGTTGCTTTTTGAAATCTTAATCGGCAATTTAAAACTTCTCCATCCATTTATGCCATTTATCACCGAAGAAATCTGGCATTCAACAAACGAAGAAAAAGAAAACGTGCTACCATTGATAGTGGCCCCATGGCCGAAGTATGAATAGTTTTGGACAAGACCCCATCACACTCGGCCTCGCACTCCTCGGAGGATTCCTTCCCGCATATTTGTGGCTCCGTTTTTGGCTGAAAGAAGATCGTGAACGCCCCGAACCACGTGGGCTTCTCTTCCTCACATTCGCAGCGGGAATGCTCGCGGTTATTCTTGTGCTTCCTCTTCAAAAACTCTTGGCGCATCTTCCGTTCGATGAACAAACACTCATAGTCCTTTGGGCAGCCGCTGAAGAGATTTTAAAATTCATCGCGGTAATGCTTATCGTCTTTCCAAGCGCGTATCTCGACGAACCAGTGGACTACCCTATCTATTTTATCGTTGCAGGCCTTGGGTTTGCGGCGCTTGAAAACGCTCTCTTCCTCATTCATCCAGTGGGTATTCAAGACGCAACCGTTTCGCTTCTCACAGGAAGCCTTCGTTTTCTTGGCTCGACACTTCTCCATGCTGTTGCATCGGGTTTCATTGGACTTCTCATGGGTCTTGCGTTCTTTCATGGAAAAACAATTCGCACAGGTTCGTTTATTGTGGGTCTTGGACTTGCGATAACTTTGCACAGTGGATTCAACTACTTTATAATGAAAGAAGGAGGAGAAAATTTTCTCCAAGTATTTGCCCTTCTGTGGGTTGTCACTATTATCAGCATGCTCGTATTTGAAAAACTTCGCCGCTTGAGTGAGCCTTTGTATCTCAAAGACACCAAAGTCAGCGATCTTTCTCTCGAGCGACCCTATTCACACTACAAATAATCATGTCACTAAAAAAGAAATCATTTTTCGAACGTCTTACCGGAGGAGTGCGCTTTGACGACGAGACAGAACTTGAAGAAGAACTCGCCGAAGAAGAGATCGCGTACCCAACATCAGGCATCACCAAAAAAGTCACTGTAGATCCTGCAAAGAAAGAAACAGCCTGGTCAGATGAAGAAGAGGAGGGCCAGCTTTCTATCGACATCTACCAAACTCCGACCGACATCGTGATCCAGACAATGGTTGCTGGTGTACGTCCCGAAGATCTTCAGATCAATATCACTCGCGACATTGTCACTATCCGCGGCCGCCGCGAAGCAAACCGTACGATCGACGATGCCAATTATTTCAACCGCGAGCTCTACTGGGGCGCATTCTCTCGCACCATTTCCCTTCCACAAGAAATAGAGCCCGAAGAAGCAGAAGCCACAGAAAAACACGGACTCCTCACCATCCGCATGCCGAAGATAGACAAAAACAAACAAACGACACTTAAAGTAAAAGCGGTATAAAAAAAGCCCCGAATCACTCGGGGCTTTTTTTATACTACATTGTTTCCATTTCGAATGTCAGTGATACTTATTTAGATCAATACTATCTCCATTTTTCTATAGCAGTCAGTTAGATTGATTATTTTACAAATTTATCAAAACCGATTTTACAATGTATCTTATAGTTAGGCGCGGATTTTCATTGAAACACACAAAGAGAAACAACATAAATAATAAAATCATAATTAGCCATTTTACGTTGTTGTTTACACTTCTTTTCATGTTTCAATTCTAAGCTATGAAAATTAAATTTATTTTTTAGTTACTACCTCTCCAATCGTGCCTCACGAAGGAACAACAAGGCTACACAGAAAGTGTACACACTTATGAAAAGTTTTTAACCTCTACTTTAACTCTATAATATAAAAGCGTCTTAGTAATTAGACTTTCAATCTCTGTCCACGACCCTCCACCAAGACCTGAACCAATTTTAGGCATTTGAACACGGCTTCTATGGATTATTGAAAACAGGGCTAGTTCTAAAAGACACTTTTCCAAGGCATCATAATCAACATAAACATTTTTATCCATTAAGGATTTTTTTACTCCATCCTGCGCAAGCATATTTGCAACAGTTATTTTTCTCTTACTATCTACTTCAACAAATTGCACCTTACCGAGTTGAAAAGGAAGATCTTTTTCTTTTCTAAACCATGCTTGATACTGATCTTTTGCAGTTGGATAGATTTTAGACAAGGAATTTACGAACCCTTTAGCCCAATAACCAAGATTATTGACTATATGTGCTATAACAATATTATCTTGATTGCTGATTGAAGCATCTCCATCCGAGTATAAAATATTAACCGGAACCAACTGATTGTAAAAACTCCACAGTTGCTCAAACTCTTTCGATTCAATTTGAATACTCTCAGTTAGATCAAGGTCTTCTTTCCGTCCATCATAGAGCAAATGGCCGAATTCTTCATCCCAATCTGTAATAGATGATGAGATGGAGAATTTACTTCCATCCTTTGTGATATTAATCTGACGCGTGGCAACGTCACCACAGAATTCAGAATAAGTAACTCCCTGTCCTATTAAGAATTCTGTTTTTGCTTTAAAATAAATAAATTGATTCATATATGACTTCTACTGGACCTTTCTTCACCAATATCACCGTAAGGTTCCATTGTAACTCTCTCTAAAATGCTGTGCTCGGGACCAGGGTCGAACTGGTGACCTATCCCTCTTCAGGGGAGCGCTCTACCAACTGAGCTACCCGAGCATTATTCTGCTGTTTTTTCGCCTCCAAAAAAATCTTGGATGTTCGAAAATTCTGTTTGGATCGTATTGAAGTTCGCTGCGCCTTGCGTGTAGATCTTCGTAAGCTGTTCAAAATACGGCTTCACAAAATAAAAGGAACCGAGCGCGATGCCGATGATCACAAGCCAGTACAACACACGCATAACACTTGCCCAACGCTGACTTCTGCGCATGTGTTTAAGCATGCGGTTATTCTCCTCACTGAGCTGAATGAGTGTATCGAGCTTGTTTTCAAGGCCAGGTTCCACGAGGCTATAATAGCATACAACCTTCTACCTGGAAAGAGTGTATCCACCAGCCTTTTCGGCCAATTTCGCTATAATTCCCTTGGCAATTTTATAGAGCGCGAATTGGATAATAAGCGGAATCAGAAGAACAAAAAACACCAGCTTCCCCACCCATGAGCTCACCGCAAAAAGGTCAGTCCAGCCCAAAAGAAACGCCACCACAACCAGCGCACCATTGATGATAAACGGAAGCACGAACACACCCTTCAGCGTATCAGTCGCCTCCTCCACCGCAAACTCTTTCGAACTAAACGTCCCGTTCTTGAGCTGGCGAATAATCCTTCCAATTTTAAATATACCGAACATGATTCAAGTGTACCACAGAGCGAAGCCCGCACACCCCTTGGAGGGCACGCATATTCGCCTGCTGGCGAATTGCTCCTACTCGCGCCAGTCGCGCTCCGTAAGTCCCTCCAAGGGGTGTGCGGGCGAAGCGTTCGTTACTTGTATAAACACAAAAGCCCCTTATCGGGGCCTTTGATCAAAAACTATTTACTTTCTTCCTCTTTCACTTCCGCATCCTGCACATTCTCCGCCTTCGCTTCTTCCGCCGGAGCCGGATTTTCAGCCTGTGCTTTTTGCATCGCTTCACCGATCTTCATCATTTCATTCGAAAGCTCTTCAGTTGCTTTCTTGAGCGCATCAGCATCAGTGCCATCTTTCACCGCTTTAAGCGCTTCAATCTTTTGCGCAACCGCAGTTTTAATATCATCACCAATCTTACCTTCAGCATCCTTCAAACCTTTTTCAGCAGTGTAGAGCGTCATTTCAGCCGTGTTCTTCACTTCAGCCATTTCCTTTTTCTTCGCATCATCTGCTGCGTGCATTTCAGCATCTTGCTGCATACGCTTGATATCTTCATCTTTAAGACCAGAGCTTGCTTCAATACGGATAGACTGACTCTTTCCCGACGCCTTGTCTTTTGCCGTCACACTCAAAATACCGTTGGCATCCACATCAAACGTCACTTCCACTTGTGGCATACCACGTGGTGCTGGTGGAATACCATCGAGGATAAATCGTCCGAGTGATTTGTTGTCGCTTGCCATTGGACGTTCACCTTGCGTGATGTGAATTTCAACCGAAGGCTGATTGTCTGCTGCTGTTGAGAACACCTGAGATTTTGATGTTGGAATAGTGGTGTTTCGTTCAACGAGCTTTGTCGCGACACCACCAAGCGTTTCAATACCAAGTGAAAGTGGGATCACATCAAGGAGAAGCACATCTTTCACATCACCTT
>CAYMIO010000006.1:0-15124 GCA_964390875.1 uncultured Candidatus Saccharibacteria bacterium | reverse complement strand
ACACCAGCCTGCACCGCAGCACCGAGCGCTACCACTTCGTCTGGGTTGATCGAACGATTTGGTTCTTTTCCAAAAAGATTCTTCACTGCTTCCACGATCATCGGCATACGAGTCTGTCCGCCCACCATGATGATTTCGTTGATTTCACCCATTTTAAATGGTGACGCTTCAAGCGCACGTTTTGTGATCTCGATAGATCGAGTTACATATTCTTCTGCGATAGTTTCAAGCTGTGTGCGAGTCATCTTGATGAGAAGATGTTGTGGTCCTTCTGCTGTTGAAGTAATGAACGGAATGTTCACTTCAGTTTCAGGAGTTGTTGAAAGTTCGATCTTTGCTTTTTCTGCAGCTTCATCAAGACGCTGAAGAGCGAGCGGATCTTTCGTAATATCAACACCAGAAGTTTTCTTGAATTCAGTGGCAAGCCAGTTGATGACTTTTTGGTCGATGTCGCGTCCACCCATGTGCGAGTCGCCGTCAGTTGATTTCACTTCGATCACATCGTTTGAAACTTCAAGAACAGAGACGTCGAATGTACCTCCACCGAAGTCGTAGACAACGATCTTTTCATCTTTCTTGGTGTTGAATCCGTATGCAAGTGCGGCAGCTGTCGGTTCGTTGATGATACGCTTCACATCAAGACCAGCAATAGCACCAGCGTCCTTTGTAGCTTTACGCTGCGCGTCGTTGAAATACGCCGGCACAGTGATGACAGCTTCGGTAATTTTTTCTCCAGTTTTTGCTTCAACATCAGATTTGATCTTCGCAAGAATCATCGCAGAAATTTCTTCCGGACGATTCCACTTGTCGCCGATTTTTACTTCAACACCGCCGTCAGTTCCGGCTTGGATCTTAAATGGATTTGTTGAAACACCTTTTTGTACTTCTGCATCTTCGAAGCGGTGACCCATGAAGCGCTTGATACCGTAAATGGTATTTTCTGGGTTCGTCACTGCCTGGCGTTTTGCGAGAAGACCAACGAGTCGGTCGCCATTTTTTCCGATGGCAACAACAGACGGAGTCGTGCGTCCTCCTTCAATATTTTCAATAATTTTCGGCTGTCCGCCTTCGATGATCGAAACAGCTGAGTTTGTCGTTCCAAGGTCAATACCAATGATTTTTGCCATAACTTTAACTCAAAAATTACTAATAACGTGATAACTTCCTGCAGTATATACCTGTGGAAAAATTTTGACAAGTATTTAGCGGTCGCAAAAGGCTTGTTAAATACACATCTGAATGCTAGTATCAAAAATATGCCCAAAAAGCAGGATTTCTCAAAGAAAATACTGAAAATTCTATCGGAAAAGCCGGCTATTTCCCTGCCTGAACTCACAAAGGCTATCGAGCCTAGCCCAAGCTCTCAAAAGCCCGTATACGCTATTACACGCTCAATAAAAGGGCTTAAAGAAGCGGGGCTCATCGAAAGCCATTCCTCTGGTCAGAAGGATTACGCTCGCCTTACCAAGGAAGGCAAAAAGAAGGCGCTTAGCCACAAGCTCGAAAGCGACACTAGCGTCCTGAACCCCTCGTGGGATGGCAAATGGCGCATCATTCTTCTCGATCTTCCTGAGAGTAGAAAAAACGAACGCGAGTCGCTCCGCTACCTCCTCAAAAAAGCCGGTTTCGTCATGCTCAAAAATTCTGCATGGGTTTCGCCGTACCCTTTCGAGCACCTGTTCATGAACATCAAAAAAGATCTCGGTCTTACGACCGAGATCATGATCCTCATCACCGACTCACTCGACAAGGAAACAGAAAAATACTTTTTTGATAACTTTATGCAATGAGAGTAAAGACCTTCACTCTCGCTGGTCGTAGTATTCGCTCTCCCATTTTGTATCCCGACTGCGCAATTGATGCGATAGTGTGATCTTTTTTCGCATCATCCGTTTCTTCATTTCCCATTGGTTCATGAATATTGGCATCGAACGCGTCACCGATGTTTACCGCAATAGGAGTCACACCATTATCGGCAAGCACTTTCAAAAGCTGCTGATGGATGTACTCCACGCCCATGCGCCAGTTTTTTTCTACCTTTTCCCAAGCTTCTTTGTTGGCAAATGCCATGTCGTAGGCGTCGAGCACAGGAAGAAGATCTTCAACGATGCGTTCTTTTGAGGATTCAACAGCACGAGCAAAACGCGCGAGTTCATCCTTTTTGTAGTTCACAAAATCCGCTCGCTCTCTTTGCCAGTTGGTGAGATATTCCATTCGCTCTGCGTTTGCAGTTTTCAGGTCCTCGCGAAGCTTTTTTATCTTGTCTTTCGAAAGCGCTTCGCCTTCCCCTTCGGCGGTTTCTTCGAATACTACATCGTCATTCAATTCATCGTTCATGTGGGTACTATAAACAAAAAAGGTGGATATGACAAACGTACATGTAATCAAAAAGGTCCTTACACTATCTAGCGTAAGGACCTGACTACGTCATACTTTTTTAAGGAATACAATCTCTGTGATCAAGAGAATTACAAAATTGGACAAAACTGCAAGATACAGAGTGTTTCCATATGGGCTTTCCGCACTCCACCATAAAGTAATACTGCTTATTAATTTCAGTACAGAGAATAGCATCACTCGTTGCGCTAAGTACCTTCCTTCACTTGCAGATGTACTTTCTGTTTCCAGAAAAGAAAAAACCTCTGCAAGAAAATAAAAGATTAACTGAATAACAACAGGTCCAAGCATCATGAACAGCTTCAGCACAAAAGGCGAAAATGTTCCATTAAAATGGAGAAGTTTTAACAAAGCAATATCTACCCCAGCAAAAAATGCTAGAAAGATAGCGACAGAAATAGATAATTTCATTGATATTGTGATTTAAATAGTTTTCTATATAATAACACATTTTTAAAAAAAGAAAAGCCCCCATGCGGGAGCTTGTCTTTGGTCGTATATTTTAACGTTTTGACCACTGTGGAGATTTGCGGGCCTTTTTGAGACCGAATTTTCGGCGTTCCTTGGCACGAGGATCGCGCTTGAGGAAGCCTGCTTTTTTGATGGTTGTTTTGTATTCTTCGTTCCATTCCACGATCGCGCGAGCGATACCATGGCGGACAGCTTCTGCTTGAGAGTGGATTCCCCCACCAGAAACTTTCACCGAGATAGCGAAATCTTTTTCAGGTTTTACTTCATCAAAAACACCGCGTACTACCTTCTGAAGTTCTTTTGTTGGGAAGTATTCGAGAACATCTTTTTCGTTAATAACGATAGAGTTCTTAGCTGCTTCCTCGATGCGAACGCGTGCAGACGATGTCTTTCGGCGGCCGATGGCTTCAATATACTGTTTTGCTTTCTTTTCCATACGCTTACTCTGTAATGATGAGATTTTTCATAATCTGTGGGCGAAGTTTGTTGCCTGGAAGCATTCCATAGATAGCCAAGCGAAGTACTTCACTCGTTCCCTTTCGTGAAATGAGTTTTTCCATCGGCTCTTCAGTCAGACCTCCTGGGTATCCTGAATAGCGCTTGAATGTTGAATTCTTCATGCGGTTCTCGCTGATTGAAAGCTTGCTTGCATTTGAGATGCTGACGCGAACATCTGCAACAGTATTGCGCTGAAAATCAGCCTTGTCTTTTCCAAGGAGTATTGATGCCGCTTCACTTGCTACGCGTCCGATTGTTCGGCCAGCCGCATCAAGAGCAACTTCTCGTGTCTTTTTAGTTGTTGTCGTTTTTGTAGTCATACGCATTATACGAATTCAATATAGGCCATCTTACTTCCATCGCTCTTTCGAGTAGCCGTCTTGGTAATACGTGTGTAGCCACCTGCACGATCCATGTATCGTGGTGCAAGTGTTTTGAAAAGCTTTCCTACTTCCGCATCGCGGTTGTAGAGCTTTGCGAGGACGAGACGCTTGGTAGCCACCGTGTCTGTCTTGGCTTGAGTAACAAGCTTTTCGACATACGGGCGGATTTCCTTTGCCTTCGCCTCTGTTGTTAAGATCTTTTCTCGCTTTATGAGCGAGAGTGCCAGGCCCTTGAGGAGGGCGCGACGTACGTTTTTCGTTCTTCCGAACTTTCGTACATTATTTCCGTGTCGCATATATCTTTCGTGGGTGGATTACTTACTAATATTATTTAAGCGTGATGCCGAAATTCGACAATGCGCGCTTGATCTCTTGGATCCCTTTCTCGCCTATCCCTTCGATCTCAAGAAGATCTTCTTTCTTCTTGCGAGCGACACCTCCTACTGTGCGGATTCCCGCATCAGTGAGAGAGTTAAGGGTTCGGGTTGAGAGGTCAAGGGTATCAATGCGAGTCTTGAGGACATCGCTCATGTCGTCTTTCTTTACAGCGCCATCTTCTTTCATATCTTCTGTTTCAGATGATTCAGCAACAACTTCTTCTTCAATAGCTTTTGCTTCAATACCTGAAATAGCCTGAAGCTGTGAAATCATTGTTGAAATAGACTGAAGAAGTGCTTCACGAGGAGTGAGAGTTCCGTCGGTTTCGATAGTCATACGGAGACGGTTGTGGTTGGTGTTGTCACCAACGCGCATGTTTTCCACTTCGTAGGCTACGCGGCGGATTGGAGAGAAAATAGCATCAAGTGCGATAACGCCGATGTCCATTTTTTCTTTTGCGCGGATTTCGCGAGGAACAAAACCAAGACCTTTTTCGATGGTCATTTCGATGGTAAGAGTCGTGTTCTTGTCGGTGATTTCTGCAATATACTGATCGGGGTTGAGTACTTCAACCTGACCTGTAACCGTGATGTCTTTTGCAGTAACAACGCGAGCACCTTTCACTGAAAGAGTGATTGTCTGAGGTTCGTCGGTGTTGAGTTTAAAACGAACGCGCTTCAAGTGAAGGATCATGAGGATAACATCTTCTTTGATTCCTTCGAGTGTTGAAAATTCGTGGGTTGCGCCATCGATTTTGATAGTCGTCAGAGCAGCACCTTCAAGAGATGAAAGGATGATGCGGCGAAGAGAGTTGCCAAGAGTGTGTCCATAGCCTGGGTAGAGATTGTCGATCTCGTAGACGCCTTTGTTTCCTTCTTCAGAAACGGCGCGTGGCTTTGAAGGGAGGATGATATTGTAGTCCAACATAAATAACTCGCTTTTTAAAAATGCTAATGACTAACGACTGTAGAATTCAAGCACCGCGTTCAAGTTGAGGAAGCCATCGGCCTGCTTCGGAAGAGCGGTTACTTTGGCTTCGATCTTGCTTGCATCGAAGGCAAGCCAGTTTGGCCATGTATAATTCTTCATCTTTGTTTCGATATCTGTAAAAATTCCCTTACTCTTACTACCTTCTCGGACAGTGATCACATCACCCACTTTCACCTGGTATGAAGGAACAGTAAGACGGCGGCCATTTACCATGAAGTGACCATGAGAAACCGCCTGACGTGCGAACTGGCGGGTATTGGCGATACCAAGACGGTAGATCACGTTGTCGAGGCGAGTTTCAAGTGCCTCAAAAAGACGCTCTGCTGGCTTGCCTGTTTTACCGGCTGTTGCCTTATTGATGTAATTGCGGAACTGCTTTTCAGTAATGTTGTATGAAACACGCACGCGCTGCTTTTCGATAAGCTGTGCGCCGAAGTCAGACACGTTCTTTTTTGGACCGCGCTTTCCTGTAGCTGCTTTTTTAGCGGTAGACGCAACAAACTTAGCAGCCTGACATTTCTCGCATACACCAGCACCGAGACGACGACAAATTTTCAATTTTTTTGGGCTTTTCATAACAATATATCAGCGCTTATACGCGGCGCGGCTTCTTAGCTTTCGGACCATTGTGAGGAACAGGAGTCATATCGCGGATTCCTGTCATTTCGATGTTGTGAGCCATGAAAGATCGGATAGCTGGCTCACGGCCTGACCCCACCCCTCGCACGACAGCATCTGCTTCTTTCACACCAAGCGCTTCTGCTTTTTCACCGATCACATCTCCTACTTTTGAAGCAGCAAATGGAGTACCTTTTTTGGCACCCTTAAAACCGAGTCCTCCTGCTGAGGCCCAGAAGATAGTGTTTCCTTCCTTGTCAGAGAAAAGCACTTTCGTGTTGTTGAACGTAGCTTCAATATGAAGTGTTCCAGCTACGATTTTCTTTTTTGGTACCCGAACGCCTCCTGCGCGCTTACCGCCAGCTGAGGTTCCTTCTTGGGTTGCAATTCGCTTCTTTCCCATAGTGTGTAAGTTAAGTGAGTGTGATTGGTTCGAAATTAATAAATAGTAGTGAGAGGATCAAGTTGATTTTAAGTCTTTTCAAGCTTGCGGCGACCGCTTCCCATGGTCTTGCGAACGTTTCCTCGGCCCGTGCGGGAGTTGGTTTTCGTGCGCTGTCCACGTACGGGGAGCTTTTTTGTGTGTCGGCTTCCGCGATATGACTTAATATCCTTGAGACGCTTGATGTTTGCTGAGATCTCACGCTTGAGGTTTCCTTCGATCTTCATAGCTTCGACGATTTTTCGGATCTTGTTTTCGTCGTCAGCTGAAAGATCTTTTGAGAGAACACTATGCTCCACGCCTGCCTCATCGAGGATCTTGCGAGCACGCGCCTGGCCGATACCATAAAACACGGTCAAACCGTATTCGAGACGCTTATTATCGGGAACTGTAATACCAAGTATTCGCATAAATTATTGCTTCTGCTTGTGCTTAGGGTTATCGCAAATAACACGCAGATGGCGCTTTCGGAGCACCACCTTGCATTTCTCACACATTTTCTTTACTCGGGCACGTACTTTCATAGTTTGTATAAATAAAAAATTACCATCAGTCAGAAATGGAAGCTAAGGGGATTCCTTACCTTCCGTTAAATCAAACCGATTTGTGTAAAGGCATAATAACCCATCCTTCAAAAATATGCAAGTCTCCCCGCCTGTGGGTAGACGAGTGCTAATTTCGACGGCTAATTCGAGCCTTCCCGCCATAGGGATCGATGACGAGTTCGACTTTATCTCCCACCAAAACCTTGATTCTATTCATTCGCATCTTGCCTGAAAGATAGGCCAAGATTTCTTGGTCTTCTCCTTCCAATCTGACGCGAAAAAGAGTGTTCGGAAGAGCTTCCGTAACGACACCTTTCGCTGTTGCTTGTTCATTAACCATGCAGTGTGAATATAATACCAGAAATCAAAAGAACGAGCAACGACTAGAGAGCTTCCGCTGTTTCTACTGAAAGTTCTACGCGCTCAGCATCCTTTGGAATATTCGGCATCCAGAACGGACGGAGGTGGAGTTCTGCTGAATGCACACTTCCAAATCCTGCCATGATGGAATTGAATTCTTTTTTTGAAACACCGAGAAGTGCTTTTTCCACTGCTTCCGTATCTACAACCCAGTCGATAGTCGCAGAACCACTCATAACAAGATCGACTTCCTGTGCATTTTTAAGATCACTATACGCTCGGTCAAAGGCAACGGTAAGCATTTCCATAGCGGGAATAGAGACAGGTGCGCCATCGTACTGGCTTAGTGTCTTTTTTGCAATCAAAGCCGAAAGCGCGTCTTTAGGAAGAAGCACGGCTGTGAGTGTTCCTTTCGTTGTTACTGGAACATCTTCTGTGTCAGCATAGAATACTGTTTCTGATGAAGCTGTTTCAGATATTGTAAGGGCCCCTTCGAAAAGCACATAGCCTTCAGGGACCTGGCTTTTTGCCTCGCGGAGAAGTTTTGCACGAATATCAGCAGATAGTTCTGTTTTTGCCTGAAGGACAGTGTCTCCCGAAACAACATACTTCTCCCCTTCGCGACCTCCGGAAAGCGGACCTTTTGTGCGAGCATAGAACTTTTCATACTTTGGCGTTCCTTTGAACCCTGTGACATACAAGTCTGCAAATTCAAGATTGTACTCTGAACCAGCGACATCGGCTTTCACATCTACTTCTACAGATCCTGGGGTTGAACCTTTTTTGCCTGGCACGGTGACTGCTTTTTGAATGCGGTAGATTTTTCCATCTTTTGTTTGAAGTCGTGTGTTTGCAACAAGATTCTGAGGTGAAGTATTGTAGTCATTGAAAATAACAACACGGCCAGTGGCAGCAATTTTTGCGTTTTCTTTTGAGGTAGACGAGAGTGTTTTGGAAACCTCAGCTTCCACCGACATAACTTCAAAGGCAAGTTCACCCTCTGCTGCATCTTCTCCTTTTACCGCAGTGATGCGAAGATCATCAAGAACACCTGTTTCACTTTTTCGGGTGATATCTACGTCGGCTTTTGAAAAAACGAGTGAGCCTCCTACCACCACACCGAGAGCAAGAATAACAGCAATAATCCATCCAGCACTCGGAGAGAAGCGACGGCGCGGTCGATTGTTGTAGTGTGTTGGTGGCACATACTGATCTTCGTATGAATCTCCATCAGCATCTTCATTCTCCGATGAGAACGAAGGTTCGATCATTTCTTCCTGGACAATTTTTTTTCGAGTTCGCGGAGTACGCACTGGTGGTGCGTCGCTCTGGCGAGTAAGGGGTTTAATATCTTCAAGAATATTTTTTGGCATACGTTTATTTTACGACAAAATACTGTTAATGAACATACTTTCTATCATCGAGGAAGCGCCTGCGGCGCTTCCCGGCGACGCATTCACATGTGGCCGCATCAATTCTTCACGAAGTGGGATCACCGAGAAACTATCGGCATCAAGAGAGTAGCGATGGAAATCTTCAGATTTGAGAATATTTTCAAAGAAAGGCATGGTATCAGCACTTCCTGAAAGCACGATAGTTGGCGCCATGCCTGGTTCTTTCTCGGCAAGTTGAAGTGCTTTTTGAAATGCGCGAAGCCACTCGCTTTCGGTTTCAGTGAACAAACGCTCGAGTGCAAGACGTTTGCTTTCTTCGAGTGTGCCAGCAACATAGAGCGAAAGCATCGTCTGTGCATCTTGAAGAGACGAAGCGTACTTAGCCGCAATGCTGCGATAGAGAAACGTGCGACCATACGGGAAAGAAGCAATACCAGAAACCACGCCTTTTTTCACCAACAGAAAATCGGTGACTTCCCCACCTACATCCACGAGAAGAAAATCGGGTACGGTGATAAGAGTGTCGCGCGCAACAGTGTACGCAGCAAGTGTAAATGAATGAAACTGAATTTTTCTTGAGTGAAATACTTTCGCTACTGTTTCTTCCACAGCGGCAAGGACCAGTTCTGGAGAAACGGCAAGATAGATATTCATTTCGATTGACTTCGCGCGCTTACCTACGGCGTTGGCTACCGAATATCCATTGAGATACACAGCGGTGATTTTCTGTTCTATAAGGCGCGCTGTTTCTCCTGCCTCTTTGTAGCGCCCAAGTGTTTCTTCGGTAAACATGCGAACTTCTTTGGTGTAGAGCTCATCGAGTATGCGCTTTGTCACCGTGAAGGGAGTTTTCTTTTCAAGCACCACATTGCGAATCTCGGCGGCATACCATGGCGAAGAGAAAAAACAATGCACGCTTCGTATAGCCTGAGGATGCGTTTTCTGAAGCTCAGCGAGAGAACGTGAAAGAGACTTCATCGCTCCAGCAAGAAATGTTTTGAACGTAGTATTTTCTTCAAGCGCTATTGGACGCGAAGTCGAAGCCAGGATTTCAGGAACACGTTTTCCTTTTACTGAAACATATCGAATAAGGGCAGCGCCTGCGTGTCCGCTGCCGATGTCGAGCACCAGATGCGCGCCCTTGGAATCACTCGAAGATGAAAAAAGCCCCATATGGAAATAGTATAGCAAACTTTTTGAAAGCTACTGCTACGAAAGTACTGCTTTTATTCTTCGCACACCCTGAGAAACCGCTTCTTCTTTCTGAAGCGTGAAAGATCCGAGCTCTTTGGTATTTGAAACATGTGGTCCACCACAGAATTCTTTTGAGAATGGTGTACCATCTTTTTCTTCAATGAAATACACGCTCACCATTTCAGGATACTTCGCGCCAAATTCCATTTCTGCGCCGATAGCCATCGCGTCGTCGCGTTTCATTTCTTTTCGAACGACATTTAATTCTTCTTTTATTTTCTGATTCACCAATTCTTCGACGGCTTTCTTTTCCTCATCCGTCATCTTGCGGTCGAATGAGAAATCGATGCGAAGGCGCTCTTCGGTAATATTCGATCCACGCTGATGCACGCTTTCTCCCAGCACTTTTTGAAGCGCTGAGAGGAGAAGGTGGTGAGCGGTGTGAAGACGCACGGTCTGCTCGTTGTGGTTGGCAAGGCCACCCTTGAACATGCCAGCAGAAGCGGTGCGCGACTTTTCTTGATGCTCTTCCATTTTCTTTTTGAAATCTTCTTTGTCGACAGCCATTCCTTTTTCTTCGGCAAGTTCAAGCGCGAGTTCAAATGGAAAGCCGTAGGTTGTAGCAAGCGTGAAAAGATCAGTTCCCTTTTCAAATTCTTTCATACCAAGAGCGAGCGTTTTCTGGAATTTCGCCATTTCATCTGAAAAGACAGTCGCGAGATCTTCGCGCGCAATATCTGGATACACATCTTTGTATTTCAAAACGAGAATGTTTCTGATTTCAATAAGATCAGCGTCCGTAAGGCCAATCTTGTCTGCCTGCACCATAGCGCGGCGCATGAGACGACGAAGAATGTATCCGCGATCTTTGTTGGAAGGAAAGACACCGTCTCCCATGATAAAGACTGATGCGCGGATATGATCGGCAATGATACGCGCGCTTGTGAGAGAATGGTTGCCAGCATGTGATGCGATGTAATTCATCACATCAGCAAACATATCCGTCTCGTAGACATTCGACTTCCCTTGCATAAGCATCGTGATACGCTCAAGCCCGCTTCCGGTATCGACGTTCTTCTGCGAAAGCTTGCCGATGACTTTTCCATCCTGCTTTTCGTATTCCATGAAGACGTCGTTCCAGATTTCAACAACATCACCCTTGTCGTCGGCTGCCACGTATTCATCGTGGGTCATGTCGCCAAGCCCTTTTTCGGTCACATCATAAAACATTTCAGTGTCAGGTCCGCATGGGCCGTTGTCGCCGGGGCTCCACCAGTTGTTTTTCTTGGGAAGAAAATAAATTCTGTTTTCAGGAATATATTTTTTCCAGATTTCTACCGCTTCAAGATCACGCGGCGCATCTTCGTCACCTTCAAAAACAGTCACGTACAAGCGCTGTGGATCAAGCCCTAAACCTTCTTCTTTGGATGTGAGGAATTCATAGCTCCAGCCGATAGCCTCTTCTTTGAAGTAGTCGCCAAGCGACCAGTTGCCGAGCATTTCGAAAAAGGTGAGGTTTTTGTGATTGCCTACTTCTTCGATGTCGCCGGTGCGAACGCATTTCTGTGTGCTTGCAAGGCGCGTGCCGAGTGGGTGCTTCTGACCCATGAGGTATGGCACGAGTGGCTGCATACCGGCCGTATTGAAAAGTACCGAAGGATCATTTTCGGGTACAAGAGATGCAGATGGAAGAATAGCGTGTCCGCGCTTTTTGAAAAAATCCAAGAAACGCTGACGGATTTCAGTTGAGGTCATGAAAGGATTGTAGTATAAAGGGCTTTTTTACCAAAGTTGACATATGCATTCAAAAGTAGTAAAAAGAGTGAAATATCATTCACTTAAATTAATACACCAATGGAACTTAAACCAATGACATTTGCTGAATTTGTCACACTACACTCTGCCTTAGGAAGCAGACGAAGAGAAATCATGAAATGGCCTGTACTCTTTGTACTCGTTCTGGGAATATACCTTATATTTCATTACTTTTCTTTGCCGCCGGGGGAAAAGTTCATCTACACACTCTTTCTTATTGCAACTGCAGGAATTATCTCATTTATAGTGACACGCAAAGTAGGTAAGGCGCAAATGGAACTTGCAAAGTATTTCAAAGAAGGAAAATCTATGCGTGAGGTAATGCTCGAGATTGAATACTTAGAAGAAGTCTTTCCGGGTTTCTTGAAGTAAAGGTGTAGATTAAAGATAAAACATCAGTAGACATACTGATGTTTTTTTATTTCACTAATCCTGAATTTCTTTTGGTGGATTTGGATCTTTTTCGGAAAGCTTGATGATGCGCTGTTCGATGTACCAGAGCACTACGAAAATAAAGAGTGTGAGGAGTGTCGCTGCGAAAGCCAGTGCAAAAAGACCAAAGCCGGCGGCGATACCAATACCAGCCGAAACCCAAATACCAGTGGCGGTGGTGAGGCCGGTGATTTTGGTGTCTTTGAAAATGATCAAACCTGCGCCGAGGAATCCAACACCACTGATGATATGCCCGGCGATTAATGTAGGACTAAAACCTTGAGCGCCCGCATACACAGATGCAACACTTTCAGAAATAGTAATAAAGAGTGCAGAACCCATCGCCACAAGAGCGTACGTGCGCATACCAGCGGTTTTGTGCGCGATGATACGCTCGGTACCGACAGCCGCTCCCATGAGAAGCGCTGCAGTGAGACGAAGAATGAGTTCGAAAGAATGACTAGCGATTATTTCCATACAAGAAGTATACCGTATGTGTGATATAAAAAAAGCCCTTCTGTGATGAAGGGCTCTGTTTTTTCCAATAATACCTGGATCGTACTATTATTTTTTTGAAGATGTCTTCTTGCTAAGAGTAGCGCGTACAGAATGTTTGTCAAAGAGAAACAGCATTCACCACTCCACCGCCAAGGCAGACGTTTTTTGAATAGAAGACTCCGGATTGGCCGAGGTCGACGCCGCGGGCAAGGCCGTGGAAGCGGAGGGTGAGAGCGCCATTCGCGGCGTCGAGAATTTCTCCTTTGAAAAATCCTCCACGATGCCTGAATCGAACATCCATTACGTCGCCGACTTCCCCTTTTTTTGAAATAAAATTCACTTCGCGGAATGCAACATCGACAACGCCGGCAAATGTTTCTTCTGGATTATCTGAAACCGTGAGTGTATTTTTTGCCATATCTCGCGCTACCACATAGTACGGTTTCTGGTCGGGATTGTTTTCTGTAATAGTGAACCCGTGTCGTTCACCTACTGTGTAGAAACGTGCGCCACGGTGCGTGCCGATGGCTTCGCCATCGGCACGCACCACATCCCCTTCTTTCTCTTCAATATACTTCCCCAAAAAATCCTTCATATCAAGATTCCCCAGCATACACACACCCTGACTGTCTTTCTTTTCCGCTGTCGGAAGATTGAACGTTTCTGCTAATTCGCGAACCTCGCTTTTTTTCAAATGCCCTACAGGAAACAGCGTGCGAGAAAGATCATCTTGCGTGAGCTTCCAGAGAAAGTACGTCTGATCTTTTTCTGCGTCTTTCGACATCGTGAGTTCGAAATGATCACCATTTTTTTTATTCTGCGCGTAGTGTCCTGTCGCGATGAAATCCGCGCCATGCGCTTTTGCAAAATCAAGAAACACGCCGAATTTAATTTCGCGATTGCAGTAAATATCCGGATTAGGAGTTTCGCCTTTCTGATATGAATCGATCATATAGTCGGCAACTTTTTCTTTATACGCAGTTTCTCCATCACATTCAAGAAACGGGACCCCAAGACTTGCGCAGACACGGATAGCATCACGACGTTCGTCTTTCATAGTGCAATCGATAAAATCGGGTTGCCATGTGGTAATGAACACACCAGTCACGTCGTAGCCCTGGTCTTTCAAAATCGCCAAAGAGACAGAGCTGTCCACTCCGCCTGAAACTCCGACAAATACTTTCTTGCCTTTCTGCATTGCACTTACTTCTACATGCTCATGAGCGTTTTGTAAAGCGCGAGCATCGTTTTCACATCTTCGAGCGCTTCGTGAGCGTGAGGCTGCTTGATATTAAAACGGCTGGCGAGCGCGCCGAGTGAATACTGATTGGGTTCGCTTTCACCTTTTAGCTTGGCGTATGCGATCGAAATCGTGTCGAGCTTGTGATAGTGCATTTTGTTCTTGATTCCCGTATCCTGGAACGCCTTCCAAAGAAAGCCGAAGTCGTAGGCCACATTGTGCGCCACCATCATCGTGCCTTCAGTGAGCTCAGCGAATTCTGCGAGCGCTTCTTCGAGAGACACCGCATCTTTCCATTCATCAGGAACATATCCTGAAACTCCAAGCGAAACAGGATCAGCTGTTTCAATATGCTTCGGGTGTATCTTCCAGACGCGTTCTTCCAGCGTCACCAGTCCATCTGCGAAGGATGTTGTTTTAATGAGCGCAAGTTCTACTATTTCATGGCGATCAAACTGAAGGCCTGTCGTTTCGATATCGACAAAAGAGAGTTCGTGGGTGTGCATATTTAGTCGATATAGAGCTTCTTATTTTTTAAATGTTCCGCATAGGTAACAGCAAAATGAGGGCGTCCATCACGACCGTGAAGATAAAAATAGTAGCTGGAAGCTTCAGGGTGAATAGCTGCTTCTATCGAAGCCTGACCTGGATTGGCAATCGGAGTTGGTGGAAGGCCTTTATGTACGTACGTGTTATACGGAGAGTTAATCGCAAGATCATCTTTTGTGAGATCTTTTGATTCTTTTCCATTTATATACAGAAAGGTAGCATCCACCTGAAGTCGCATTCCTTCAGCGATTCGCTTCCAGAGAATTCCAGAAATAAGAGCGCGATCATCTTCTCCTCGTGCTTCTTTTTCAATGAGCGATGCCATGATGATAATATCTTCCTTACTCTTTCCCGAAGCTGCGATATCTGCTTCGAATGTTTCTATGACGTTATCAAACTTTTTCTCAAGGCGATCAACAACATGTGATGCGGTAGCCGCAGGAGAAAAGAAATAGGTATCGGGGAAAAGATAGCCTTCCTTTCCTTTGGTAAGAGCAAAAAATTCTTCGGAGTTAAACAGCGGAAGAACCTCTTCAAATTCAGTGGCCATTTCCACCAAACGAAACCCTTCGGGAATAGTAACTTTCACAGGTGCTGCATGAAAATCTCCCTGTCTAATACGACGCGCAATTTCGATCACTGAAAGTGGGCGATCGAAATAGTAGTCACCGGCAATACTCGCTCGTTCACCACCTCCTCCTATCTGAAGAAATTGAAAAACCAATGTTGAACGGATCGCATTTTTTGCATACAATTCCTCACCGATTTTGGTGAGGCTCATACCTTCCTCAACACGGAAAAATGTTTTTGCAGGAAAATCAGACGGTGGAATAATAAAACGAGCACTGAGGAAAAGGACGACAAAAACACACAGGAAAATGACAACCTGCTTTCGGCGGGGTTTCGGCGAAGCCGAAACC
>CAYMIO010000005.1:0-37844 GCA_964390875.1 uncultured Candidatus Saccharibacteria bacterium | reverse complement strand
AACCATGCTATCGCATGGTTTCGCCGCACCGACGGTGGCCAAGCCATGATCCTCTTTCTCACCTTCTTCCTCTTTATTTCTCTCTCGATCGTCGTTGGCATCGTCACTCCTGTTTTGAAATCCTACGGTATCGCGCGCGACACACTCGAATCTCGCCGAAGTTATTACATGGCCGAGTCAGGAGTGGAAGATGTGCTCTATCGCGTGAAAAATGCGATGACTGTCTCGGGCACAGAAACGCTTGTGCTTGGCACACAGACAGCAACAACGACACTGACCGACCTTGGTAACAATGTGAAGCAGATTGAAACACTGGGGGATGCTCGCGATAGAGAACGTAACGTATCGGTGACAGTGCAGACTGCGGATGGCATATCGTTTAGTTACGGCGTGTACGTGGGAACAGGAGGACTCACTATGAGTGGCTCGACTCGCATTACTGGAAACGTCTATTCGAATGGTCCTATTACTGGAAATTCAAGTTCTTACATTACCGGTTCAGCCATTTCTGCCGGACCAACTGGCTCGATCACGGGTGGAGGACAATGGAATCAATTCCGTGTTGGTACGGTATCAGGGATTGCTCAGGCACATACCGCATTTGGAGTGAATGTGACGGGAGCGCTCTATTGCCAAACAGGCACGCAGAACAACAAAGCATGTAATACTACACTACCTGACGCAGAGCCGCAGCCATTTCCCATTACTGATGAAGATATACAAAGTTGGAAAGACGCAGCACTGACTGGTGGTACGTATTCAGGCAACTATTCGCTGAGTGGTGTTGCCACCGCAAATCTTGGTCCGAAAAAAATAAATGGGAATCTTACTGTCAGCGGATCGGGTGTTCTCACTGTGACCGGTACACTGCATGTCACTGGAAACCTTTCTGTTTCAGGAGCGGGTATCGTGCGCCTTGCAAGTAGTTATGGATCATCAAGTGATGCAATCATTGTGGATGGTACGGTGACTATTGCAGGAAGTTCACCAATCAACGGTTCTGGTTCCGCGGGAAGCTACATCATGGTTCTTTCAAACTCCACCTCTTCAAGTGCGATCAACATCTCGGGCGCGGCTGGTGCTGTTATTCTTGTAGCGCCAAACGGAACTCTTACCTTTTCAGGTTCTGCAAGCGCCAAAGAGGCAATGGCCAAAACAATCAGCCTTTCTGGCGCCACCAATGTGACCTACGAAACCGGCCTCATTGATCCCAATTTCTCAAGCGGGCCATCGGGCACATATGCTGTCGATTCGTGGAAAGAGACGGAATAGCTCGTGCTATACTTTCCCCATGGAATCACGAATACTCGTAGTGGGGAATTGGAAATCAAATCCGGAGACGGAAAAAGAAGCGGTCGCATTGCTCAAATCTATAGTGAAAGAATTGCCGAAGCAGAAGACTGTGGAGGTGGTGATCGCGCCGCCGGCTTCGTTCATTTCCACTGTGAAGAAAAGCGCTCCTAAGGTGGCCCTGGCTGCACAAGATGCGGGCGCGCATACCGGCGGCGCATACACCGGAGAGCACTCAGCAAAACAGCTCGCATCAGTCGGCGCTTCGTACGTCATCGTCGGTCATTCCGAAACCCGCGCTCGCGGCGTTTCAAACCAAGAAACACATGAAAAAGTTATCCAATCGCTCAAAGCCGGACTTCGCCCCATTCTGTGTGTTGGCGAAATAGACCGCGCTGCCGACCACGCATATCTTCGGTTTGTTGCAGCGCAGATAGAAGAAGGCCTCGCGAATGTTCCGAAAGCAAAACTTTCACACATCGCTATCGCATACGAACCTGTCTGGGCGATAGGGAAAGATGCAACCCGCACTGCAACGCCTCAGGAATCGCTTGAAATGAGTATTTTCATTCGCCGTACTCTTGTCGATATGTTCGACAAAAAGTCTGCCGAATCGGTGCGTGTTATCTACGGTGGTTCAGTCGATGAAAAGAACGGACTTTCCTTCATAAAAGAGGGCGGTGTCACAGGCCTCCTTCCTGGACGTCTCTCACTTTCTCCAAAAAAGTTCGCAGCCCTTATCCGCTCACTGGCAACCACTCTCTAATATGAAAATCATCAAAGATATTCCAAACCTCAAAGGAAAGACAGCGCTCCTCCGCGCAGATTTCAACGTACCTATCAAAAACGAAAAAGTTGGCGATACGTTTCGTATAGAAAAAACAGTACCCACTATCAAAGCGCTTCAGAAAAAAGGAGCGCGCGTTGTTATCATTTCTCATGCAGGAAAAGACGGGTCGCAATCTCTCTTGCCTATGGCCAAAGTTCTCAGGAAATATATTCCGGAAATTATATTCGTGCCCAAGACTGTTCTTTCTCGCGAAGAAGTCGGTTCATTCCCTGCGAAGTCTGTGATCCTTCTTGAAAACCTTCGCACGGAGCCAGGGGAAGAGAGCAACGACATCGGCTTTTCTCAGGCGCTTGCTGCGATGGGCGATATCTACGTGAACGATGCGTTTTCGGTCTCTCATCGAAAGCATGCGTCGGTTGTGGGTGTTGCGAAATTCCTTCCAGGATACGCAGGTCTTCAGCTCATGGATGAGATCAAACATCTCTCACTTGCAATCGCTCCAGCACACCCCTTTCTTTTCATTCTCGGCGGCGCAAAGTTCGACACGAAACTTCCGCTCATTCAAAAGTATCTTAAAGTTGCGGACACAGTTTTCATTGGCGGCGCGCTCGCGAACAATTTTTTCAAAGACAAAGGCCTTTCGGTGGGGAAGTCGCTCGTCGACGCAGATGCGCCTTCACTTCTTCCTCTTTTGAAACACAAGAAGCTGATCCTTCCGCAAACGGTGCTTGTTGCGAATAGCGATGGAACATCAGGAACAATTCCTGTGGCGGATGTTCTTGCCGACGACACTATTGTTGATATTGGGATCGACTCTGTTGCTGCCCTCAAAGATGTGATCAAAAAGGCAAAGCTTGTGCTTTGGAACGGTCCGCTTGGAAAAGGTGAATATACAAAAGGCACGAAAGCGCTTTTGAAACTCCTTGCGGAAACAAAAGCAAAAACGATCATCGGTGGAGGAGACACGGTGGAAGTTATTTCGAAACTGAAAATGGAGAAAAAGTTTACCTTCGTTTCTACTGGCGGCGGCGCAACCTTGGAATTTTTGGCGAGCGGAAGTTTGCCGGGGATAAAGGTGCTGAAGTAACGACGCGGCCTGAAAATAAAGAAAGCATTTTGGAAACCTCGAGAACGCTAAAGCGCCCTTTTCGCATGCGCGAAAAGGGTTGAGCTCTCGGCTTCCAAAATGCTTTCTTTATTTTCAGGCCACTATGCGTTCTTTATCTTTTCCGCCACTTCCGCCAGCCACGCATCATCGGCTTTTTCTCCGTCATGTGAAGACATGTATCCTTCGTAGGTAGTGAAGAATGTTTTTGGTTTTCCAAGGCGCTGAGTCCAGGTGTCTTCTTTGGTATCGTGGAGTGGCATGAGCTTTGCGTGGAGGTGGTTTACGCCGAACCCTTCGAACATGACGCCCACACGTCCGACAGCAGGGTATGCATTTTCTATTTTCTTGGCAACTTCTTTTGATGCGCGCATGAGGCCGCTCATTATTTCTTCTGGTGCCTCGAAAATATAGCTTCCGTAATGTTTTTTAGGAATGACCACCGTGAAGCCTTCGGTGTTGGGGAAAATAGTGAGAAACGCCTGATATTCATCGTTTTCCCAGACGGTGTAACTTGGTACTTCTTTTGAGACTATCTTGCAGAAAATGCAGTTTTCCATAGCGAAAAGTATACCACGCCCCGCCACAGGCCCATGATTTTGGGATTTTTCAATGATTTGCGCAGTTTCGGAGAGTGAGAGTGGCACTGACAGATATGCGCTTTTGAAAAATCCCAAAATCATGGGCCTGTGGCGGGGCCGCTCCTTCGTATATGCTACAATCATCTCCTATGAACGCCCCCGAGCTCATCGAAATCCTCCTTTCAAAACGCGGCGTTACCGACTCAGAAGCACGGGATCGTTTTTTGAACCCCTCGTATGAGCGCGACCTTCACGACCCCTTTCTTCTTCCCGACATGGAAAAAGCCGTCGACCGCATCCTTTCTGCTATGGAAAATAAACAGCGCATCGTCGTCTACAGCGACTACGACGCCGATGGAATCCCCGGCGCTGTCATCCTTCACGATCTTTTTTCCGCTATCAAATACGACAATGTTTCATACTATATTCCTCATCGCCACGACGAAGGCTACGGTCTTCACGAAGGCGCCGTTGAGAAACTTCGAAATGACGGTACCGACCTCATCATCACCGTCGACCTCGGTACGACTGCTGTGGACCCGGTTGCCAAAGCAAATGAATACGGCATCGATGTCATCATCACTGACCACCATCTTCCACCACCGGTTCTTCCGAGTGCCTTTGCTATCGTGAACCCACACCTTGCGGGCTCGAAGTATCCGGAAGCGATTCTGTGTGGAGCGGGTGTTGCATTCAAACTCGCGTGTGCGATTCTCAAAAAGAAAGAAGACAACTTTGGTCTTCCGCTTGGGTACGAGAAATGGTTTTTGGATATGGCGGCAATCTCGACGCTCGCCGACATGGTTTCTCTCACTGGTGAGAATCGCGCGCTCGCACATTTTGGAATGAAAGTGATGCGAAAGACGCGAAGGCCAGGACTTCAGAAATTGGTATTTCTGGCAGGAATTTCTCCTGAGAGCCTGACCGAAGAAGATGTGACCTTCACCATTGCGCCTCGCCTCAACGCCGCATCTCGCCTCGAGAACCCTCAGATCGCTTTTGACATGCTTCGCGAAACATCGCCGCTTCTTTCACATCCGCATGCTATTAAACTTGAAGAAATAAACGGTCGACGAAAGACGCTCGTGGCCAGTATCATGAAAGAAACAAAAAAAGTACTTTCATCGCGCGAGCTTCCGAAAGTGATTGTGATAGGAAACCCCACCTGGCATGTGGGAGTGCTTGGTCTTGTGGCAGGAAAGATCTGCGAAGAATACGGCAGGCCGGTGTTTGTGTGGGGAGAAGGGGGTGATGGAAACTTACGTGGCTCGTGTCGAAGCGATGGCACAGTGAATCTCGTGGCGCTCATGGAATCGGCGAAAGATCATTTCTTTGTGCATGGCGGACACGAAGGCGCGGGCGGATTCACCGTGCTTCGCACACACGTCCATCTTCTCGAAGACGCGCTTTCTGCTTCATACGAGACACTTCGCGTGGAAACAGAAAAACGTTCAGAGATTGAAACTGATGCTGATCTTTCGCTTGCTGATGTGAATCGAGAAAATGCGGATGCGATCGCAAGCCTTTGTCCGTATGGTGTGGGCAACGCAAAGCCAGTGTTTCGATTTAAAAACGTGATCCCAAAAACGGTGCGACAATTCGGAAAGACGAAAGAACACCTCGAAGTGGTATTCACCGATGATTCAGGGGTAGATCGCAAAGCAATTTCATTTTTTGCCAAATCAAACAGCTTCACAAAGCCGCTCACCGCTGGCGAAGCGGTGAACCTCATCGCCTCATTTGACGATTCTGAATTCGCGGGGCGCAAAGAGCTGCGGCTGAAAATTGTGGAGGTGCAATAAAAGAGAGAGTAGACACAAATGCCCTAACTTGACTGGTGTCTACAAGTGTGTTAGTGTATTTGAGTACTTCTTTCACATTCGCCGCGTCTCTATCACAGCCACAAGCTACTGAATCCTCGGTATTTTCTGGCTATGATAGACCTCGTGTTTTATGAGGAGTCCGCTGGCAAAAAATACATACACGTTATGCAATCTCCAAAAAAGATACAGCACGGTATTAAGTCAATTACCAGAAGGCAATTGAATGCACTTGGCGAGTTTGCCAGAAATCACAAAGGAGGAATTCCTCGTGAAAACTTTGATCGATTCCTCAACGATAAAGCGCAGAGGAATCGTTTCCTTGATTCGTTGATGGGTGATACCGCATGGATTGAAACACTCAAAGCTGAAGCTGAAAAAGTGGGTGCACGCATCCATATCCTCAACCTTGCGGTGGATTGGGATCGCTCTCACAACGAAGCTGCAATGGCGGGCGGACCTCAAACAAAGGCCTCCCATAATGTACTCAAAGTGGATGGCAGCTATCTTTCGGTTCGGTGTGGAAAAATTGCTGAAACGTTTGTGCTTGTTAATTGGCTACAAGATGGACAAAGCTATTCAGAGGCTGTTGAATGGGGACTCACGCAGGGTCTTCAGAAAACTCTTCCACGTGAATCCTTTGCGGTAGGAGAACAATGTCCAAATCTCAACTACGAACTCGAAGAAGATCCGATGTGTGTTGTTGAAACGACTGGCTGTTCGTTTGATGGCCTTCCGCAGGCGTGCTATGTCAGCTGGAACGATGCCAAGCGCACGTCCGACCTCCTTTGGCAGGACAACTTCGGTTTCAGCGATGTCTGGTTTTTGTTCCGCAAGTTCCTATAACTTCTCTAATTTGATCTTTTTGATTCTTAAAACTTTGCTTTTGTAAAATTTCCGAGCGAATAAAAATGTAAAATACCTGTATACACATACGGGTATTTTTTATGTTAAATTATTGCGCCTCATTTGACGATTCTGAATTCGCGGGGCGCAAAGAGCTGCGCCTTAAAATCAGTGATATAGTGTAGCCATGCATTCGAAGGAAGAGATAGTGGTGTATACCGATGGCGCGTCGCGCGGGAACCCTGGCCCAGGAGGGTTTGGGGCGGTTATTTTTTTTGATACGGGGAAGGTTGTGGAGCGCGGCGGTCGCGAAGATTTGACGACGAATAACAGGATGGAATTGAGGGGAGCGATCGCCGCGCTTGAAACCATCCATGAACGCGATCCAAAAGGAACAACACCCATTCATATGTACATCGACTCCACTTATGTTTTAAAAGGTATCACCGAATGGATTTATGGCTGGGAAAAGAACGGCTGGCGCACGAAGACAGGGGATGAAGTATTGAACCGCGACTTGTGGGAACCACTCGTACAGCGTCTTCGTCTTGTGAAGCTTTCACGTGATATTCACTGGAAAAAAGTTGCTGGACACTCAGGCGACTTCGGCAATGACCGCGCCGACCTCATCGCCACCACTTTTGCCGATAATGAAAAAATGCTCCTCTTTACGGGTGACTACCGCGACTTTGAAGTGATATTTAAAGACACGATTGCGAAGTCACAGACTACAAAAGGTTCTTCGAAGGGGAAAGCGTATAGCTATGTCTCGCATGTAGGTGGTCGTATGTATACTGACCCTTCATGGGAAGCATGCAAAAAGCGTGTTGTTGGAGTGAAAGGTGCGCAGTACAAGAAAGTATTTTCAGAAGAAGAAGAGTCGGCCCTTATCAAAGAGTGGAGTAAGAGTTCGTGACGACAAGAGGGAAATTGTTTTGGACAGGGACAATCGGGTTTGTGGCAGGGATCGTGTGCGCATCATTTCTTGATAAAATCTTTTCAGAATCTTTGGTTATCGTTTCTTTCATTCTCACCATTTCTGCAATCATAGTGAAAAAGCGGAGCGCGGGCATAGCGCTCTTTTTTGTGGGTGCTGTTGGTATTGGTGGGTATCACTACGCTTCGTTTTTTGAAAACACGGCAGAGAGAGTTGCTGTTTCAGAAGGTATTGTGCGGATTGGTGGGGAAGTGGATGCGGTTGAAACTCGTGAGAAAGGATACCGCGCGCTGGTGTCGATCGACGTCGTTGAAGATAGTGAAGTAAAAAGTGATGTTCGCGCCTACGTGTATTACGAAACAAAGACCGATCTTTTGCCTGGAGACACCGCCGTATTCGAAGGCGAGCTCGCGCTGCCTGAGCCTTTTGATACTGATCAAGGTCGCAGTTTCGACTATGAAGCGTATCTTCGTGCCCGAAACATTGGCCATGTGATGTATGGCGCGCAATTCATTTCAAAAGAAAAAGGGAACATTTCCTGGAAGCGGCTCGTTCATATATCCCGCGCATCGCTCCTTGGTATTTTCGATGACGCTCTTTCTCCGCGAGAAGCCGCCCTTGTCTCAGGCATCACGCTCGGCGCTCGTTCTTCCATCGACACCGCATTCAACGATGCGCTCATCGCCACCGGCACCATTCACATCGTGGCTCTTTCAGGGTACAACGTCACCATCGTCTCAGGGACCGTGTTCGCTCTTCTTGCGCGGGTCTTTCGAAAACGCCGCGCGCTTTTCTTTGCAATGATATCGATAGTGCTCTTCGTGATGCTTGCGGGTGGAGGTTCTCCTGCAGTTCGTGCGGGCATCATGGCTGTGCTCGCACTTCTTGCAAAGTACCTTGGATCTTCATACAGTATCGATCGCGCCGTTGCTCTCGCATTTCTCATTATGCTTCTTTTCAATCCACTCCTTCTTTTTGATATTTCGTTTCAGCTTTCTTTCTTGGCGACAGTCGGCGTGGTGTATGCGTCAGCGGGTGTTGAACGGCGCCTCGCATGGGTTCCTTCCTGGACGATGATCCGCGAGCCGCTTGCTCTCACTCTTTCCGCACAGCTTTTTGTGTTGCCGATTCTGATCCACCAAGCCGGAGTGCTTTCATTTACTTCAGTGCCTGCCAATATCATCGTCGGGCCACTCGTGCCTCTTGTCATGGCATTTGGGTTTTTTGCCATGATACTCTCTGTGTTTGGAAGCATCTTTGCTCTTCCGATGGTTCTGCTTTCAGGGTTCACTGCGGGTCTTATCATTTGGATTGTCTTTCTGTTTGCCGGGATTCCTTTTGGTGCGGTGACTATCCCCAAAATGCATGGGGGAGTGACGGTTGCTGCCTATACGTTTATTTCTTGGAGAGTTTTTGGCTCGCGTTTGAAAGGGTTTTTCTGGCTAGGCGCAAAAGAAAAAACTTTGGTATAATCTTCCCATGCATATACAAACTGATTTGACGAAAGTTGCCGGCAAAAGCCGTGGAATGATGAAGGAGTTTAAAGAGTTTGCTATGAAGGGCAATGTGATGGACCTCGCTGTCGGTGTGGTCATTGGTGGAGCCTTTGGCAAGATCGTGAGTTCGCTTGTGGCAGATGTGATCATGCCACCTATCGGACTTCTCCTTGGAGGTGTTACGTTCACTGATCTTAAAATTGTTCTTAAAGAAGCTGTTGCAGAAAACGCAGCGGTTACGCTCAACATCGGCAATTTCCTCCAGAGTGTGCTCGACTTTGCCATCATCGCCTTCGCGATTTTCATGGTTATCAAGCTTATGAACCGTATGAAGCGGGAAGAGAAGAAAGAAGAAGCGCCAAAAGAACCAACAGAAGAAGTGAAACTTTTGACAGAGATTAGAGATTCGCTTAAGAAATAGATTGAAACAAACCGCGGGTGTTGCCGCGGTTTGTTGTTCAATATTCGTGTACTAGTATGATATACTTTCGGCATGAAAAAGCAAAATCCTGAAAAAGACATGAATGAGCTTGTTGATGTAATTTCACGCATTGCTTCCGACAAAACGCTCTTGCGTGATTTTCTGGAAGATCTACTTACTCCGACTGAACAGTCAGACATTCCACGTCGTTTTCAGATTGTAAAAAAACTTTCAAAGGGTGTCCCGCATCAAGTGATAGCTGAAGAGCTTGGGGTAGGGGTGGCTACTGTCACTCGAGGTTCGCGCGAGCTTAAAAATATGCAGGGAGGATTCCGACGAACGCTTAAGAAGACAGGTCTTGCATAAAAGTCCCCGGAAGGGGATTTTTTTGGTTTACACAAGGGGTATTGTTAGGACTTGACTTACATAGTACTAGTATACTAGTATGTATCATGTATCTATGAATAACGAATTATCACAAACGAAGAAGGTTTTGTCAGTATGGTGGCACAAAGACCATTGTGAGTTTTTGTGCTGATTCGTGTATTTCATTACATCTCTATGAAATCTACCGACCGGCACATAAGCCGGATTTTTGTACTTTTATAATCACATAACATAAAAAACTATGAAAAAAGTGTATTTTACTGTAATGGCACAGATTACTTTACCTGTGGGTACTGAATCTTCTGGGGGTGGATGGAATCTTTCTGTACGTACAATTTACACACAAATTCCTGCGGGGACTCGCTTGTGTGTTGAAAGTAACTTGGAAGTCGATTCTAAACAACAAGTCACACCCGAAAAACTTGTCTTCTCCTTTGGAGAAAAAACATTTGATATGCAGAGTCAATTTGAAGTCTTGGGTAGGTTAATAGCGTGTGGTGTTTTGGTGCAGTGTACTGGTGTATAAAAATTAAAAAGGCTCGCATGCGAGCCTTTTTCTTATTCTGCTTTTTTGTAGTTTCTTTCTACAATATCCCAGTTGAGGTTTTCAAAAAACGCTTCCACGTATTTTTTCTTTTCACTCGTCGGATAATCGTAGACATACGCATGTTCCCACATATCGAGCGCAAGGACAGGGGAGAGGCCGGTGAGATGGCCGAGGTGTTGTTCTTCCACCCACTGGGTGAGAAGGTTTCCTGTTTCTGTGTCGTAGTAGAGCATTGCCCAGCCGACACCGCGAGTCATGGCTATTGCTTTGAAGCGAGCGAGGAATGCTTCCACTGAACCGAATTGCTCAGTCAGCTTTTTCGCAAGCGCGCTTTCGCTATCGAGTTCTTTCGCTCCACCTTCGAGCTGTGCGAAGTAATATTCGTGGTTGCGCATGCCATCGAATTCAAACGCGAAACGGCGCTGAAGTTCACCGAGTTCGAATGCGTACTTTTCAGAATCCTTCGAGAATTCTGCGATGTGGTCGAGTATGAGGTTGGCATGCTTCACGTATCCTTCGTAGAGCTTGATGTGTTCTTCGATATTTTTTGATGAGATTCCTGTAAGATTGGGGAGTGAGAACTTTTTGGCTGTAAACATGGTAGGTACTCGTTAGCTGTTAGAATCTCAGTATAGCAAACTATGCAAAAACTAAAGCTCCAATTTTTTGTACTGGCAGTACTTGTTGGTATTGTCGTGACCCTCGCGCCGGCCGCTTCTTCCTCTTATAAAGGAAGCGGCCTCCTTACGGTAGCCGTCCTCGACATCGGCCAAGGTGATGCTATTTATATAGAAGCTCCCAACGGCAACCAGGCACTTTTCGATGCGGGTAATGGCGATGAAATTATTTCGAAACTTCGCGAGGTGATGCATGCAGGCGATGATTCTATCAATGTTGCCCTTGCCACCAACCCCGACCGCGACCACATCGGTGGATTTGCGTCGGTCTTTGAAACCTACGAAGTGGGTGTGGTGTTTGAACCGGGAACTGTCTCGACAACAAAAACATACGAAGCATTTCAAAAAGCGTCCGAGAATGAAGGTTCGAAATACTATTTGGCGAGGAAGGGAACGCGCATCACGCTTGATCAAGAGAAAGGAGTATATATAGATATTCTTTTTCCTGATCGAGATGTTTCAAAGTTTGAAAGAAATGATGGGTCAATCGTGGCGAAACTCACCTATGGCGCAACGTCGTTTCTTCTGACGGGCGATTCTACAACGGTGACTGAAGGTCTTATCGCGAAGTCGTCGCCAGAGCTTCTTGACGTTGATGTGCTGAAAGTTGGTCATCATGGCTCGCGTACATCCACAAGCGAAGAACTTTTAAGATTGGCAACACCGAAATATGCCGCTATCTCGTATGGCGAAGGCAATAGTTACGGCCATCCGCACCTTGAAGTTGTTGAGCGTCTCAAAAAACACGGTGTCGAAGTTCATGGAACGGGAGAAGAGGGAACTATTGTTTTTGTTTCAGACGGGAAAACGGTTTCAGTGGCACAAGACTAATCCACTTGTGGTTTCTTGCTCGTGGGTTATTCTTAGGTACAGAAGAACTTTTTTGTCGAACTATTAACTAACTGAGTTACGTATGAATTTTTTCAATAATCCTAAATACAGTGCACTTCGCATTGTCATTATCATCATTCTTCTTGCGGGTATCGCGTATTTTGCGGCAGCATCGGCACGTAAGTCGAACCTTGATCAGTCGGGTCGGGTGATCGAAACAGCAGATAAGAATAATCCCGAGATTGGTGGTTGTGGAAGTGTTTCGAATGTTACTTATAGCAATGGAAACTGCACAGTCTATAACTGCGCGGGTGAGCAGTCGGGTAGCGGTTCTCTTTCAGATGATGAAGTTGTCAGTTGTGGTCAAGATGCTGATGATTTTGAAAATGGGGAAGGAGACTTTGGTCAGGCAAGCCCTGCCCAGCTCGATTGTCTTGGAAATGCCTGTTCTGCAGCAATCAATGGTGGCGCAAATCCTGTGAGTAAAGAAGTGGTAAAGCCAGCAGTAAAACGCTAGTAGTAGGGAAACAATCAAAAAGACCGCCGGCTGCGCCGGCGGTCTTTTTGATTGTAATTCTTTAGATAAGCCCCGCTTTCTTGAGTGTCGCAAACGCACCGCGCTTGTTGATGGTCTTGATAGCGCGAGTTGAGATTTCCATAGTGATAGATTTCTTGAGCTCAGGCACAAAGATCGTCTTCTTTTGAAGATTTGGGTATTTGCGGACGTTGCCAGTTGGGTTGAACTTGGTAGCACGGACTCGGTTTGAGTATCCGCCAGCCATTTTCGAACCTTTATTCGTGATAGGACATGTTTTTGCCATAAAATTGTTGTCTCAAATTGACTCCGCTATGCTATCATACTATCCATATCTATGCAAGAATTATCGAGTCTTTTCACCGTCGCTATACTTATCCTTTCGGTCGTCATCCACGAAGTGTCGCATGGCTATGTGGCGTATAGGTTTGGCGACAGAACAGCGCTGTTTGCTGGACGCCTCACCCTTAACCCCATAAAACACCTCGACATCATCGGCTCGGTTATTGTGCCGCTTATCTTGGTGCTGACTCACGCTCCGTTTCCTATCGGTTGGGCGCGTCCTGTTCCGTACAATCCCCAGAATTTCACAAAGAAACGCCTTGGCACTTTTTCTGTCGCTATTTCAGGTATTGTCACCAATTTCCTTATCGCTATTATTTTCGGCATCATTATTCGCGTATCGATCGCATTTGGTTTTGCCAACGACTCACTTCTCACCGTGCTTTCTATCATAGTGCTCATCAATGCCGGTCTTGGATTTTTTAATGCCATTCCTGTTCCACCACTTGATGGATCGAAAGTTCTTTTTTCAATCCTTCCTCCACGCTTCGCATTTATCGAACGCATGCTCGAGAGGTATGCTACACTACTTATGATCGGTTTCATTCTGCTTCTCTGGAATACCAATTTCCTTTCGCCACTCATTCAACATTTTTATACCCTAGTCACTGGAATTATTCTTCGATAAATACAGTATGCGTATACAAAAAATAATCATTCCATTTTTTACTCTCGCAGCGCTGCTGTCTGCCTTCGTGTCTCCTGCGTTTGCCGCAACAGGTGTTATTGATCCACAGAATCATGGAACAATAAGTGCGACTGACAACCAGTATGCCGCGCTGTATCCATCCGGTGACCAGATAAATACAGGGGATTTTACACTAAGCCCTTCGGCGAATGTTGTGGTAAGCGACACAGAACTTCGAGGGTATTTTTTTGGTGAAACGACAGGTTGGATCGTGCTCAACTGTCTTGATACTGTCAGTGGTTGTACGAGCAATAATGGTAATTTTAAGGTGACCAACGACGGTACGGGAGCACTGTCTGGATACGCGTGGGGAGAAAATACAGGATGGGTTAGTTTTTATTGTGGAAATGAAGTTGTAAACAATTGCAGCAACAACGGGAACTTTCGTGTATCTATCGATAGCAACGGTTTGTTTGATGGCTTTGCGTGGAGTCAGAATTTTGGATGGATTCAATTTGATTGTTCTTCCGACGCAACGTGTACCGAGACCGATTGGCGCGCATCAACAACTCCTCCCGATGATGGTGGTTCATCAGGATTCCTTCCTGTCTGTAACAACAACCTCGATGACGACAGTGATGGATTCATTGACTTTCCAAATGATCCAGGATGTTCAAACTATCTTGATTCATCTGAGGTCAACGTAACCACACCACCCGCTGATCCTATCTGTAGTAATGGTCTTGATGACGATAGTGACGGACTCGCTGACTTTCCGCTTGATCCAGGATGCGGGACTCCTCTGGATTCATCTGAGGTCAACGTAACTACACCACCCACTGACCCTGTGTGCAGCAACGGTCTTGACGATGACAATGATGGATTCGTAGACTTTCCCGCTGACCTTGGCTGCAGTAGTGGCAGTGACCCATCAGAAGTAAATAGCCTTCCACCGGATGGTCCTGTGGATGGTCCACCAACGGATGGACCCAGTGGTCCTCCATCCGGAGGCAACCCTCCTCCTGACACTGGTGGCCCAACAACGACAGGTACCCCAACTCCAACATCCGGCACGCCCACTATAGAAGGCTATTTTGGTGGATTTGCAAATAGTTTTCTTTCTCGTGCCATCTCCCTTATTGGTCTTATGGGAGGTATTGGTCTTGCACTGTCTAATCCAGAAATAGTATTGATTCCATTTCGACTCTGGTCGCTCCTCCTTGCCTTTTTCGGTTTTCGCAAAAAGCCGTGGGGAACAGTGTATGATGCGGTTACAAAAGAACCCCTTGATCCTGCGTATGTGGAGCTGAAAGATGCAGAGGGGAAGGTTGTTGCTACATCGTTGACAGACATCGATGGACGGTATGGTTTTTTGGTAAAGGCTGGTTTGTATACCATGTCTGTGAATAAAACGCACCATCGATTCCCATCACAGCTTCTGTTGGGTAAGAAGGAGGATGACGTGTATTCTGATCTGTACTTTGGTGAAACGATCGAAATAACTGATGACAGTGCAGTCATCGTAAAAAATATTCCACTTGACCCTCTTGAATTTGATTGGAATGAATTTGTTAAAAAACGTGATAAGCTCGTTTTCTTTTCTCAAAAGAAGGCAAAGATCTGGTCAGATATTTCAGGAATTCTTTTTGGTGTTGGATTTGTTATTTCGATAATCGCGTTTATTGTTTCTCCTATTACTTACAACATCGTCATCGCGTCACTCTATGTGGTAGTGCTGATCTTGCTTTCTTTCGGGTACTCTCGTTCGAAAAAAACAGGAACACTCGTGGAGCGTGATGGAACACCCCTTTCCTTTGCTGTGGTGCACCTTATATCGATAACAACAGGTGTTGAGGTTGCACGAAAAGTTGCTGACCACCTCGGTCACTACTATCTCCTTGTTCAAAATGGTTCATATGAACTCTTTGTTGATAAACGAAACCCAGATGGAACGTACACAAAAGGCGTTGCTCACCGATACGTCGAGGTGAAAAAAGGATATATCGGTTTGCGTATTGAAGTATAGAATCCGGTGTTCTTGACACGAAAATACATTCGTTACTTGCTGTAGTGTTTTGTTACTTTATGTTTTCTTTGTATACTGTCTGCGTTAGGTCTTCTAACGCATTAGAAATGTATGTCAATGAATATGAGTAAAAATCAGACAAACGCAGTTATCACACTTCTCGGAGCAGTTCTTCTCGGAATTATCATTCTCATCGTGATGTATGCAAAGCATGGTCACACTCAAAGTGAAGAAGGTATACCAGCAGGAGAAGAAACGAATACAGAAGAAAAAGTGAATGGCGCAGATACGACTGCATCAACAGAATCACTGGTGCAAGAAGACGGTCTTATCCATCCAAAAGCTCCAGGCGACTGGATGTACAGCGCAGTGAAGAACATCACTCCTGAAACATTTGTCACAGGAGAAAACACTCTTAATGCGAATGTCCGCGGACTCTTCGTAGAAGGAAAGGGAATGATCAAAGTCTACGACAACCTCACAGAAATCTTTTCTGCTGAAATGGAGCTCGCAGGCGAAGGTGACGGCGTTGCTGCTCACACCGCTATCAAGCCTGTCACTATCACTATCCCTGAGAACATGAAAGGGAAGACAGTCATCGTCCGCTTCATCAAGCCAGGCACAGAAGCTGCCTACTGGGGAACGACGATTGAGGTGAAGTAAGATACAGAAGGTAAGAAACATAGAAAAACCGCACAGTGTGAGAACCCTTGCGCAAGGGCCATGCCTTGGCCCGAGCAGAGCAATTCGCCAGCAGGCGAATATGCGTGGTTCGAACACTGTGCGGTTTTTCTATGTTTCTGGAGATTGCCTTGCCATTTCGCCCTTTATCATATATAGTATTCCCAGCTAACTTTTGCTTTTGCTGAGCAGGGTATGCGGAGTTGCATCCTTAGTATTTTCATTTTGCTTTTTATTTAATGTCTACAATCAATCAGCTCGTCCGAAAAGGAAGAAAGAAGGTGACGAAGAAGTCGAAGGCCGTGGCACTTTCGCGTGGTTTTAACACGCTCAAGAACCGCCCAATCTTCTACCCAGCTCCGTTCAAGCGAGGCGTGTGCACGAAAGTGACGACAACCACTCCAAAGAAGCCTAACTCAGCGCTCCGAAAGATCGCCCGTGTTCGTCTTACGAATGGTATGGAAGTTACTGCATACATCCCAGGTATGGGACACACACTTCAAGAACACTCAGTTGTTCAGCTCCGCGGAGGTCGCGTGAAGGACCTTATTGGAGTACGCTACCACATTGTGCGAGGCCGCTATGATGCCACTGGTGTCGACAAGCGTCGCCAGAGCCGTTCTCTTTACGGTGCAAAGCGCCCTAAAGCAGAGAAGAAGTAGTCTTACCACTTCGTTTTTCTCCTATCTCCAAACACCATGTATGAATGTTTGGAACCTCTCTTGTAAACCATTCACTTACTAATAATTATTCTTGATGTCGGGAACCGGCTTTCTGTCTTTCCGCTCGTCAAGAAAATCAGTCACATGCGAAGAAAAGTAACCAATCGAAATATTGCAGCTCCGGATATTGTGTACGGATCAGTGCGCCTTCAGAAATTCATCAACTCAGTAATGTGGGATGGAAAGAAGGAAGCTGCCCGCAAAAATGTCTACGGCGCAATGGATATCATTAAAGAAAAGATGGACACAGACCCACTTGAGGTTTTTGAAAATGCACTTAAAAATGCAGGTCCTCAGATCGAAGTGCGCTCACGCCGAATCGGTGGCGCCAACTATCAGGTTCCTCGTGAAGTTCGTCCAGAACGACGCCAGGCTCTTGCTATCCGCTGGCTCGTTGCCGCTGCTCGTGGAAAAAAGGGTGAACCAATGGCAAAGAAAATTGCCGATGAACTTATGCTTGCAGCAAAAGGTGAAGGCGCAGCTGTTAAGAAGCGCGACGACACACACAAGATGGCAGAATCAAACAAAGCCTTTGCCCATTTTGCGTGGTAGGTTTTGCTCAATACACGTGCTCTCAACTAGAATTTTCATTTTAAAAACATAATTATCTAATACAACTATGGAACGAGACTATCCTCTCAATCGAGTTCGCAACTTCGGAATCATCGCCCACATTGACGCGGGAAAGACGACAACATCGGAGCGCGTACTCTTCTATACCGGTGTTTCTCACAAAATTGGTGAAGTGCACAACGGTGAAGCTACCACCGACTGGATGGAGCAAGAAAAAGAACGCGGTATCACGATCACGTCTGCTGCGGTGACTTGTTTTTGGACACCAACATATGCTCCTGGCGACAAAAACAAAAAAGTTCGATTCAACATTATCGACACTCCAGGACACATCGACTTTACGGTGGAAGTGAAGCGTTCTCTTCGTGTGCTCGACGGTGCTGTTGTCGTCTTCGACGGTGTTGCCGGTGTTGAACCTCAGTCTGAAACCAACTGGCGCTACGCCGATGAAGCAAAGGTGCCTCGCATCTGTTTCATCAACAAGCTCGACCGAACTGGCGCATCATTTGAAAAGTCATTTGCTACTATTCTCGATCGTCTCAACAAGAGCGCTGTTCGCATGCAGCTTCCGATCGGACTTGAAGATAAGTTTGAAGGAGTGGTAGATCTTCTCACCAACAAGTCGTACCGTTTCTCTGGTCCGATGGGAGAGATCATCACCGAAGGTGATGTTCCTGAAGACATGAAAGCTGACGTTGCGAAGTATCGCGGTGAACTCATCGAAGCGATCGTTGCCAACGACGAAAAGCTCATGAACGACTACCTCGAAGGAAAGGAAATTCCTGTTGCTGATCTCAAGGCTCTTCTTCGAAAGGCTGTGATCGCCAATGATATTTTCCCTGTGTTTGCAGGTTCAGCTCTCAAGAACAAAGGTGTGCAGCTTGTGCTCGATGCTGTTGTCGACTATCTTCCTGCTCCAACCGACATTCCACCTATCACTGGTGTTGATCCAAATACAGACGAACCAACATCACGAAGTGCTGATGACGCACAACCATTTGCTGCGCTCGCCTTCAAGGTGGCAACCGACCCATTCGTCGGTCAGCTCATCTTCTTCCGTGTGTACTCAGGTACACTTTCAGCTGGATCATACGTATACAACCCACGCACTCGAAACAAAGAGCGTATCGGACGTATTCTTCGAATGCACGCCAACGAACGTGAAGAAGTGAAGAAAGTGTTCGCTGGAGAAATCGCAGCTGCGGTTGGTCTTAAAGACACTATCACTTCAGATACACTCTGTGCTGAAGAAAGCCCTGTAGAGCTTGACCGTATCGTGTTCCCTGAACCAGTTATCTCGATGCGTATTGAACCAAAGACAAAAGCTGACCAGGAAAAAATGGGTATGGCGCTTTCACGTTTGGCTCAAGAAGACCCAACATTCCGCGTATCAACAGACCAGGAAACTGGCGAGACGATCATCGCGGGTATGGGAGAACTTCACCTTGAAATTATCGTTGACCGTTTGAAGCGTGAGTTTACGGTAGAAGCAAATGTAGGTAAACCACAAGTTGCGTATCGCGAAACTATCACCGGCAATGCTGAAGTGGAAGGTAAGTACATCAAGCAGTCTGGAGGTCGCGGTAACTACGGTCACGTTCGCATCAAGATTCGCCCTATGGATATGTCTATCGACCCTGAAGATGTTCCAAAGAATACAAAACGTGAAGATCACTTCGAATTTATAAACACGATCAAGGGAGGTGCTATTCCACAAGAATACATTCCTGCCTGTGAAAAAGGATTCCGCGAAGGTCTCGAAAGGGGAGTTGTCGCAGGATTCAAAATGGTGGACGTTTCGGTAGAACTCTGGGACGGTTCGTTCCATGATGTTGACTCGAACGAAATGGCCTTCAAGATCGCCTCATCGATGGCTATCCAGGATGCCTGTAAAATGGCTCGCCCTGTGATCCTTGAACCGATGATGAAAGTGGAAGTGGTTACTCCTGAAAAGTTCATGGGTGACGTCACGGGAAACCTTTCATCGAAGCGCGGACTTATCGAAGGCATGGAAGATCGTGGAATGAACAAAGTCGTTAAGGCTGTCGTTCCTCTTTCTGAAATGTTTGGATACATGACATCACTTCGTTCTATGACTGAAGGCCGCGCAGGCTTCACCATGGAATTCCTCCGCTATGACGTTGTTCCTCAGAACGTTGCGCAAGAAATTGCGAAGGCGAGAGTGTAAAACTCTTTGCTGAAATACAAAAAGCCCGCCGGCTTCGCCGGCGGGCTTTTTGTATTGGTCCATACTGCTTGACAGTACTTATAATCCTTGTACTATAGATATAAATCAAACCTTTATAATTTTATACACAATGAAAAAAACAACATTTTTTACATCTGTGGCGCTTTTTTGCGCCTCTCATGCTGTGGGTCAATTTGACTCACAAGGAAAAGAGGAGTTTAACCTCCTGACTCTTGAGCTCGGTAATACCGAACAATCTACACAAACGTTTGTGTGGAGTTACAACGACAATGACAGTCCGACTACCAGTATTGATACTGGTGACATTACAGCGACGAATGTCGGGATGGGTAGTTGGGACGGTTCTATGAATCTTTGGACTAAGGCACCAGGCCTTTCCGCTGATGAATTTCTCTTTACCCAACAGTCTTTACCAGACTCTTTGAGCGTAGAGCTCGATTTGTTTGGAAGCAGTTGGTTTGGTGAAAATTCGGAGCATTCTCTTGTTATTACACCAACTGGTCAGTGGGCTGGTTTCTGCTACCAGATTCGTCTCAACGACGACACGGGATACTGGCAGGATATTGAAGCAGGAGTACCTTTTACGATACCCGCAGGACTTATTGCTGTAAGCTCTGGTGCTTTTGCCAGACTACGAATGGTATCGAATATGGTAACCTCTTCTACTTCATTTACCACAAATGAAATTCCTGATTGGGAGTTTAGTGACACAGGAATGGTTGTCAGCTTCAATCGTCAAAGTGATGGGGAATGTGATATCACCTATACGTACGATTTTGGTGACGGATCTGACTGGCTTATGAGTACTGAAGCTTCCGTGCAACACACCTATACGTATCCAGGTACGTACCAGGTAACATTACTGATGCCTTCATGTGAAGGACAGGGTTCGGCTGTGACTGGTTACGTAACAATCGAGTGTGCTCCTATGAGTGCACAAATGGAGTGGGCAGAATGGAATGGAACACAACATGTCCCAGAAAATGGCATATGGAATGTGGAAGTTGAGAATGGGGAATCAATTCCGCCTGTAACATTTGTTGCATCAGGAAACGGAGTGGCCATTTGGTATTACGACTTTGGAGATGGTACTGAAATATTTCAGCAGTCTCCAACTCACACATACGATTCCTTCGGGACATATGAAGTGCTTTTCTTCCACAATACATTGTGTGAGGCAGCGAGTGACACATTCATGGTAGTGATCAGTCAGGTTTCAACTCTGGTGGAATCAAAAGATGAATCCAACTGGAACGTGTTCCATGATGGAACATCTTTACATCTTGAAGGTGTAGATGAAGTTACCGTTTGGGACGTGAGTGGCAGATATGTCACTGTGTGCGATAAAAAAAACAACGTCATTCTGCCTTCAGGGTGTTATATTGCCTCTGACGGCAAGAGTTCAAAAAAGTTTTTTGTAAAGTAGAGGTGACTCTACGGTAATATTTTTAAAACCCGGGACGGATGTTTCGGGTTTTTTTCTTACCCTGAAAAAATAGAGTGTGTTCTATGGGCATTACATCACATATTTTCTAGCTAAAAAAATGTATACAAGTTATACTTTATGGTATGACGCGGACCCTGTGGCTGGTACTTATAGTAACTGTTGGTTTTTTGCCACGGCTCGCTTTTGCCCTTCCTCCTTCAGGAGGGTATGAACCTGCAACAACCCTAGATCCCGACTGTGCTCCTGGTGATGTGGACTGTATTGTTCGAACTCTTGAAATTCAAGATGATGGTTCTTCTCTTACATCATCAGCAACAGTGCTCAACTTTACCGGAGCTGGTGTTTCTTTGTCTAATACCGGTGGCGAGGTGACGATTACTATTGCTGGAAGTAGTGGGCTTACTTCTCTCAATGGTCTCACGGGAGCAACTCAAACATTTGCTATTGGTACTACTGGTACTGATGTCGGTATTTCTTCTTCGGGTACGGTGCATACGCTCAATATTCCCAGTGCATCAGCGACCAACCGCGGCGTGCTGACTTCTGCTGACTGGTCAACGTTTAACGGTAAACAAGATGCGCTGTCTCTCTATCGTGAAAGTATTTCATCTCCAACTATTCCTACCGCAGCTGGTACCAACAACATCGCGCTTGGTAGTGCGACGGTTGCAAACGGTACAAATAACCTCGTGGGGATGGGGGCAACCACAGGTGCACTGACCACAAACTCGATTGCCATCGGTTCGGGCACTTCTATTTTCTCTGGTAGCGATGGTTCTATTGCGATGGGATTTAATGCTGCTGTAGCAAGTGGTAGTAATTCTATTTCTCTTGGACGAAACTCAAGTGCAAACGGAGGCACATCTGTTGCTGTGGGAAGTAACGCTGATGCAGCGCAAAACGGGGTTGCTGTCGGAAGTTTTGCTCAAGCCAATGCGGCAGCAAACGCAACAGCCGTTGGTAATAGTGTGACAGCGTCAGGTGCATTTTCACTTGCGCTCGGTAATAGCGCTTCAGCAACAGGTTCACAAGCAACTGCTCTTGGTTCGCTCAATTCAGCCACCGGAGCAGCCTCAATTTCAATCGGTCATCTTTCGGTTTCTGCTGGAGATGGTTCTCTTGCAATGGGTCAAAATGTGACAGCACACTCTGCTGGTGAGACGGTTGGTGGTACATACTCTACCGACTATACGCCAGTAAGCGCTACAAACCTCAATGCAGCCGATCGATTGTTCAATCTTGGTAACGGAACCAATTCAGGCAGCACCTCCGATGCGTTTACTATTCTTAAAAATGAACAAATCGGAATTGGTATCGACAATTTCGAAGCAAACAATCCTTCAAACCATGCCATTTTACATGCCAATGGCGCATTCCTTACTTCTACGGGTATTTGGACTGATGCCTCGGACCGAGCGTATAAAAAAAATATCCTCGATATTGATTACGGTCTTGCGGAAGTACTCCAAATGCAGCCGCGCAGCTATACGTACAAGAAAGACAATATTGACTCGATTGGTTTTATTGCGCAAGAACTTGAGACTATTGTTCCTGAAGTAGTGTATGGTGCGGAGGGTCACAAAGGTGTGGCGTACGGTATTCTGACTGCTGTGTTAACAAAAGCTATTCAAGAATTGTACGCATCTATACAACAACTCTTTGTTCATTTTACAGCGCGCGATATCACCGTCGAGAATACTCTGTGTTTTGACAACGTCTGTCTTTCAAAAAGCGTGGTAGAACAACTGCTGGATGAAAATGGGCTACTCGACACTCAAACAGATACCACTCCTCCAGATACTACCGACACCCCCGAAGAAGAAGTGGTTGTTGATGAAGAAGTAATCAACGAAGAAGTTCCCGTTGCTGAATCTCCAGACATTCCTAGTGAAGATGCTCCTGCTTCAACCACAGAAACGGAGTAGTATTGTTGAAAGATAGTCGTTTAGGTTTGTTTTGGGTATACTTATCACATAATTAGTATTTTTTATACATATCATGGAAACATTTTCACCACAGGAAGAAATAAAATCTCTTCGTTCACAGAAAAAACCTGCCCGAGCTATTCGTGTATCAATGCGAGTAGTCGTTTTATTTTTCCTTCTCCTTGTTGCTGTTGCCGTGCTTCCGTGGGTGAAAGACTACCTCAACAAAGACGAAGTAGTACAGAAAGAAGAGGAAGTACAAAAACTGTTGGCTGAGGTGTCCGAGGTGTCTATTGTTCCCAATGAAACTCCCGTTGTGTTTGTGGTGTCTGATGTTGATGCACTGATAAAACAGCAAGCCTTTTTTGTGGATGCTGTTGAAAATGATCGTTTGCTCGTATTTCCTAAAACAGGCAAGGCTATTATCTATAGTCCGTCACGTGGGGTGATAGTAAATATGGGACCTGTCACGTTTGATGCTGAAGCCGCAAATAACCAAACTCAAGATTTTGCTGAAGAGCCTACTACCCTTATGGAAGGTGAGGTAGATGCTCTGATCAACGACACGAGCGACACTCAAGTGACACCATAAGAAAAGCCCTCTCGCGAGGGCTTTTCTTATGGAATCCTAATCTTGACATTTTGAACTTTCTCAGTATACTTGTTTTGAAATAAAGAGATTCTAAAGGATCTTTAAAATTAAAATAAACAAACGTAAAACAAAACCAAAACAGAAATGAAAAGAAGTGTATGTATGTTGCTTGTACTGCTCGGTTGCACGACAAGCTTTGCTGTGCCATGTGCACTGAATGTGTTTACAGACTATTTCCCAGAAGAAACCAGTCTTCATGTGTACAAAGTGGATGATCCTGAAAACACTCAAATCATCAACGACTATTATTGGGGGGATGGTGAGTTGCTCTTTTATGTTGATGAAGGAGATCTCACCAACTTTGCCTCTCTCTATCAATGGGAACTTGATCTGAGTGATGGTAATTATGTGCTGACCATTCACGACGATTATGGAGATGGCATGAACTTTGGAAACAACGGGTATGTTGAAATGCGTGATGAAGATGACAATCTGCTCACGGACCTGTATGGAAATGAGGTTCAAGTAACTGGCGATTTTGGTCAGTGGAAGAATCTTGCGTTTACTCTACTTCCGTTGATGCCACCATGTATTGAACCAAACACATCAGTTGTTCGTACCACTGTGCAATCTGGAAACGCATCGAATCCCGCCACTTGGGGAGGAACACTTCCTCAAGATGGAGATCAAGTGGTGATCAATCACGACTTGGACTGGGATATCGATTGTCTTGGTGCAAATATTGTCCTCTATAAAGTGACGGTGAATGCTCCTCTTATTACGAGTCAAGCAATTCGCACAAAAACGTTACAGGATGATTTTGGTATCAATGTTACAAACATTCGTTTGAATGGTTGCAATCATGTGAGAACAAGTGGTAGTGCAATCTCTGAAATTGATGAGCTTGTTGTCGAATCCGGAGACAGTGTATTTTTTGACCAGGGTAACTTTTCTACAGTTATTCTTGAACAATCATTGTACGCAGATGTAACGAATATGGGACTTACGGGGAACATGAATGTTCCTCCGGTGTTTTATTTTCCACCTACCTCTGTACCAGAAATAGTGGGCACTGTCGAAAGAAAGGAAACATTCCAGATTCCAACAAATGGAAGATGGAGGTTCCCATCGATTACGGGTATGACTACAACGTTTGGGGAGTGGGACAGTTATAACGTCACATCGGGATTCGATGACGCTGACTACGACTACTCGGAGTATCCGTGGGTTTCTGTATTAATGTACGACGAAACTAATTTGGTTGCACATATTGATTCAGGACTTATTGCTCCTCCTCTGGGAGACGCAACTGTCTTAGATGAGGGAGTCATGGCGTATTTCAACGGTGGTACCTATACCACTGTGTATGAAACCGAAGTCATCACAAGTGATGTAACGTTCAATGTTTCCTACACTCCTGCCGGCGGACCGATCTTTGATGGATGGGGTTTAGAGAAGAATCCTTTCACTTCAAGTATTAACCTTATGGCCCTTCAGATGGGACCCAACATGCTCAATATGGTGTACTCACTGAATACAGTGACTAAGGCATATGAGTGGAGGGCACTGAATACAAACACGGGCACACTTCCGGCAATTTTTCCCTCGGGTCAAGCCTTTTGGGTGCATGCTCTTAACGCTGCCTCGACGGTAACTATTCCTGTTGATGCAATGGTTTCTCCTCTTGATGAACCTAATGTGGAGTATCGGGATGAAGAAACACTCAGTACAATCAAGGTTAATGTTTCGAATGGAGACATGAGTCAACAGTACGGCGAAACGTACATTTACTCATCGATCGAATTCGATGCATCAATCGGGTACGATCCAGCATTTGATGTTATTTCGTTCAACACAAAGGGAAGTGAAAGTGGAAACCTTTTTCTCTTCAGTGTTGTTGATGGTATTTTGCCATCCGATGCTCGTTTTGATCAACAAGCAATTGCTCATGGTGAATCGTTTGAAATCGTGTTTTCTGCAAGTACGCCAACTCAGCAAGCTGCTCATTGGATCAGTCTTTCTGAAATTGTTGGAGTGTTTGAAGAATATTGCTTCAGCGTAGACTTTTTGGAAGACGACCTCGGTTGGATTCCTATTTCCTATGGTGAAGAAATTCTTGTTCCAGAAAATGCGATTGGTGAAATGCCTACAGAGTTTTTTATTCTGCGCGGTATTCACCAAACTGAACCAACACTTGCTGCTACATTTGCTGTTGAAGACGTCTCTCTTTGGGAGGCGTTTGATGAAACAAATACAGTCACGTTTACAAATCAGAGCACAGGAGCAATTTCCTACAGCTGGGATTTTGGAGACGGGACTGTAATTGAAACAACTGATCCTGTAGTAGTACATGCATATGAACACCCTTCCACATACACGGTGACGCTTACTGCGCTATCGTGCCTTGCATCAGAAGATGTAATGGAAATGGATGTCAGTATTGAATGTACACCACTCTCTGCATCAGTTGTGTACGACGATTGGACCATTGATCTTGCGCCTGGACAGTCAATCCCTGCTATTGTGTTTGAAGCACAAGGAGAAGGAGTTGAATCATTCATCTGGACGCTTGGAGATGGTACTGTTCTCTACGAACAATCACCAACATATTCGTATGCTGCAACTGGCAGTTATGAAGTTATGATGGTGTATGCCAACCAGTGTGAGTTTGGAATGATCACCAATACTCTTGTTATCCAAGAGGTAACAGGAATAGAAGATGATCTTTCTGCACACTGGAATGTGTTTGTAAGTGAAAACACGATTCACATCACAGGGGACGCAGTTCCTGAAGAAGTGATTGTGTACGACTACCTCGGACAAGTTGTTGCGCGCAGTCAGCATACAATGCTGCTCGAGGCTTCCGTTACTCCCGGGATTTATCTGATTTCTCTGCAATCAGCAGGAAAACGGGAAACAAAGCGGTTACTGCTTAAGTAGTAACACCTAACCTAACAATAACCCCACCGATGAACTGGTGGGGTTTTTTTATCCACAGATACTTGACAAAAGTTACTAAACTGGTACTATATTTCTTGAACTAAACTTTAAAAAAAATTCTTTTTCGAATGAAAAAATATTTACTTTTTCTTTTGCTCCTGGGAGTAGGAGAAAAGATCTCTGCACAGCAGACTGAAACGATCACACTGGATCTCAGTGTGGATTACTATGGGAGTGAATTTTACTACGAAGTCATGCTTGATGCCGATACATCGACATCGGCAGATGGACTTGTAACCATACTGTACGTACCGGAAGGGACGTATCCCGACTTGGTTCAAGGGCAGTTATTCACCTCATCTTTTGAGCTTGAATCTGGTAATTGCTATCAGATCAATGTATACGATGGATACGGTGATGGACTTGCTTTTACCACAGGATCTTTTGTTTTTTCCTGTCCTGATTCAGTCTTGTTTGGGGCAGAAGGGAATTATGGAGATATTGTGGAACATTATTTCTGTATACCAACAGGAGTTCCTGAAGAAGTCACTGTCTGCATCGCCGATTGTGATGGTGATGGATGGGTTTCTGTGACGGACCTTACGTGCTTTATCGCATCGTATGGTGCTATTGAACAAGACCCAGACAGTACATACTGGCCTGACTTTGATTCCGATGGAATCATTGGAGTGAGTGACTTAGTATATTTCATTTCTCTCTACGGACAATCATGTCCATAGAATAAGAAAAAAAATCTTAAAAGCCGTGGCTCGTCCTACGGCTTTTTTTTGTTCTCTTTAGAAGATCTTTTCTTCATTTTTCCTTTATATTTTATGATATACTTACCACAATGTACCGGCGTTCACTTATCATTATCTTGGGCATCCTCTTTTTTGGCGTAAGCTATATGGTGCTTGCTGCTCCACCAAGTGGCGGATATTCTCCAGCCACCACTCTTGACCCTGACTGTGCGCCGGGTGACGTCGATTGTATTGTCAAAGGTTTTGAAGTTCTCGACGAGGGCGTAGATACTGGCTCAGGAAATGTACTGAGTTTTGATTTTACTGGTGCTGGTGTGTCTGCAACTCAAGTGGGTAATACTGTCTCTGTTTCAATCGCTGGTGTTGGCGGACTTTCAGACGGAGACAATGGCGACATCGTGGTTTCAGGTGGCGGTGTAACGTGGACTATCGATGCAAGCGCCGTGACATCGAGTAAGATTCTCGACGGTACTATTGCGACCGCAGATATTGGTAACTCTCAAGTGACCTATGCAAAAATGCAAAATGTCAGCGCCAACCGTCTTCTCGGTAATTCATCAGGTTCAGCCGCTGCTCCTGCTGAAATTGCGCTTGGCACCGGTCTTCAGTTTTCTGGTGGTAACCTTGCGGTGAGTAGCAGTGTTGTTACCTCTGTAGGAACACCCACTGGTTCAAACGCAAACGGTGCATCGATCAGCTCGAATGTACTGACACTTTCTTTTGCTGATGGAACCAACCCCGGTATCGTGAGTACGGGAACTCAAACCTTTGCTGGGGCAAAGACATTTAGTAACGCGGTTGAATTGGATAGCACGCTCGGTGTGGATGGTGTTTCAACATTTAATAATCAGACACGAGGATTTTTGAGTACTGCTGCATCACCTACGTATTCTTTTGTGGGGGACACAGACACCGGTATGTTCAATAGTAGTGGATCTGATATCCTTGAGTTTGCGACAAACGGAGCCTCTCGCTTGTATATTGACGCAAGTGGTAATGTCGCTGTTGGTGAGCAGGCGGCAGGGTCACCGTACAAGTTTGATGTTCAAAACGGAGCGTCGCGTCTTCCTTCTGTGAAGACAGGAAGGCTGACGTTGCAAAATGGCGCATCTCTTGACCCTTCACGTGATCCGCGGACGCTTTCGCTCGGTGCAGATCTTAGTCTTGGGTCTTCTCTTCGACTTACTCAGACGGGGTCTATTCTTGGTGTAAACAACATAGGGCTAGGGCATCTTACTAGTCGTTCAATCCGTTCTTCTTTGAACTCAACGGTTGACTCTAATCTCAACCAGACAGCCACTATTGGTTCATTACAAAAAGAATCATTCTTGTTCACGCACGTGAATGAGTACGATGCAAGTACAGGTACTGATTTTATTTATGCAAATGACAACGGAGTTCGTGTGTATACCAGTGATAGCGTGGGTAATTATACTGCTAATGGGACATCAGGTGGTTCAGCGTGCACTGTGCTTATACCAATCTCTTCAATAAACCGACATAGAATCGAGTACCTATGTTCCGCTAGTGGTTCAGGGGAAGTATATCTTCTCAATAACACATTCAGTCAAATATCATCAGCTGCTTCGGTAACCGCGTACAAAATGGTTGTTGCTGACTTTAATCGCGATGGTTTTGACGACTTTATTGCTGGGGGGACAAGTGACACTATTACTATGTACCTGAGCAACAAGGATGGCTCATTCACTAGTGCTGCAACTCATAGCTTTTCAAGAGCTCTTGTGGAATCTGGTGTGAGTCCACTTGCGACACTCCAGGTTGCTGATTTCAACAACGACGATTTACCAGACTTGTTTGTAAATCGTGAGCGAAATACTGGTGATACTGATGAGACCGCTATTTTCATAGGGTACGATGACCAGAGTGATCTAAGTATTACTGATACTGACCGCGCGACTTCCATCTTGAATGGTGGTCCTGATTTTAGCAGTACCAATGCGTGGGTTCCAGGAACGGATGTTGCCGACTATACCGGCGATGGCCTCATCGACTTCATCGGAAGAAGTGGTGGGGATATTGTGGTCTACGTGAATGACGGTGATGGTACAACATTTACCCCGTCTGCTGCTATCGCTACTGACAACGGACTGAGTTCGTATGTTGAGGGAACAGTCAGTGGTGACATTGACCGTGATGGCGACATGGATCTTGTTCTGGGTACGGGTTCTAATGATATTGAATTATATAAAAATAACGGCTCAGGCACTTTTACTGGACCTGAAACAATTACTCTCCCCAATACTCCTGGTTTGCTGTTCATGAAAGATGTGACAAGAGATGGTGTTGCTGAATTGGTTGGTTTTGAGGACGATACAGTACATGTATATAAAATGAACACTGATACGTTGTTGGCAACAAATACCACAAACGGATTTTTAGGTATTGGTACGACGAGTGCGGCTACACGTCTTGATGTGCGGTCACTCCTCAACCAGCAAACAGCGATCACGACATTTGGTAACACTGCTGGAGACTTCCGACTGTTTGCTACTATTGCAACACCTGAAGGTGACGTTGTTGGTAATGTTGGTGATATGGCTGTCGACACTGCTACCGGTACTGTCTATATGAAGACAGCAGACGATGGGCTGAATACCGGATGGAGCGCTCTTGGAGGTGGTGGAAGCTCGCAGTGGGTAACTACTGGTTCTGATATTTATTACGATACAGGACAGGTGGGTATTGGAGAAACAGCACCAGATACACTTCTTCATCTCACAACAGCCAGTGGCGGTGCTACTCCTCTTGTGAAATTCGAAAACACGGATTCCACTTTTCGTATTTTTACAGGAGATGAAAGTAATCCTGAAAGTATTATTACTGCAAATCCTGGTGACTTGTGGATAGACACTCGATCTGGTGATGGAAGGTTGTTTATTAAACAGTCAGGTGTTGCTACGAACACTGGGTGGTTTGAAGTGGGTGGACTCGCATCCCTCAATGGTCTTACGGGGACAACACAAACATTTGCTGTTGGTACTGCAGGTACAGATTTTGCGATAAGTAGTAGTGGTAGTACCCATACATTTAATATTCCAGATGCAAGTGAAACAGCACGAGGATTGGTTACTAACACGACACAGACCATTTTTGGCGACAAAACAATAGAAAGTCTTGCTGATACTGGTAATGTGCTGACTCTTATTACTGAAAAAACAAGCGGTCGAGGTCTTGTTGTCTCGAATACAAATGCATCAAGTACAGGGAATATTGTACAGATAGACGCGGGTTCATCGGGAACAAGTGTTGCGCTCGCGATAGATGGATCAAACACAACAGCAAGTATGTTGTCCTTAAGTCCCGATTCGCTGACAACTGGGTCAGGCCTTCTTATTACCTCTAGTGCGTCAAATCCACAGAATGGTATTTTACGAATTGACGCTACTGCAGTGAATCATCAAGGAAAAGTACTCGCTATTGATTCGGCCGGAAGTACTGCCGACGTTGTAGAACTGACTGCTAATAGTGTTTCTGGTAACGGAACAATACTTCAGATTAACTCTTCAACAACCGGTGCTCTCAATAACGGTGCTGTGGACTGGAATTTCACGGGAGCACACACTGGTACTGCTTTTGATTTGAACTCTGCTACTCTAACGGGTAATGCAGTGAGTATTACTGCAAACTCGTTGACGAGTGGAAAAGGACTGGTTATTTCATCGAGTTCGTCTGCTATCTCTACCTCTGGTAGTACTGGCTCACTTCTCTACGTTCTTTCTAGTGGCACTGAACCAAACTTTGGCACAGGGGCTGGTGTACTGTTTGGGTTTGCTTCACACCAAGGAACTGCTGCGGAATTCAACTCAGGTGACACAGGAAGTGCAACTCAGGTAGCTTTTCGGTTTAATGCTTTATCTATGATCGAGGGCAGTGCCGTTGGTATAAATACTGGTACTTCCAGTAATACGACCGCAACTGCGTTGGCTGTTACAGGTGGAAACACTGTCGCGGGTGCGTATACTGGTGATATTGTGCGTATTTCAATGACTTCAGGTTCTGGTGATGCTGCCGGTACCGGATTAAGAGTTGAAGGTGACACCACCACGAGTACTATTATTTTTGAAAATGCAAATGGTACGGGGAACGTGTTGACTATTAACGATGCCGGCACTGATACATCTCCTTTTATTGTGGATGGTGGGGGTAATGTTGGTATTCAAAAAACAACTGCAGCACAAGCCCTTGATGTTTCAGGTACGATTCGTCAGACCGGCTGTACCACAGCGGGTACTATTTCGGTGAATGCAAGTGGTGACATTATCTGTACGGTTTCGGATGAACGTCTCAAAGATATTCGAGGTGCGTATGAAGGTGGAGTTGATGAACTTCTTGGAATTGAAACAATTAGGTTTAGTTATAAAGATGGGGGAGGTCTTCGTGTTGGTTTCTCAGCTCAGAACGTACACGAAGTGTTGCCGGAAGCAGCTACTATTCAAGAAGAAGGAGAATATAAAGGATTCTATGCGTTTGATAGTACGTCAGTGCTCGCACTTGTTGTGAATTCTCTTCAAGAATTTATTAAACAGGTTGAAGAGATGTTCCAAGCACTTAAAGAACGTGTGCAAACAAACGAGCTCTGTCTGGGTGACACCTGCATCACAGAAAGCGAACTTCAAGAAGTTCTTGAATTAAGAAATACTATGCAAAACTCTGGTGATGATGAATCGACACCAGATCTAACAGAGCCAGATCCGGTTCCTGAAGGAGAGGATGTTGTCGAAGAGGTGACAGACGTTGTTGAGCCTGACCCTACTGTGGATGAAACACTAGACGTTGTTGAACCTGAACCTGCTGTAGACGAAACACCAGACGCTTCTCCTGAACCAGCACCGGTAGAAGAAGCTCCAGCTGAGTAGTTCTCAACATTGATGCTTGTTTGCATTGTTATTTTTATATACTATTAAGACTATGAAAAATCCTAAATCATTTTTTGCGCTTGTCGTCGGACTTCTCGCTATTTCAGCCGTTATTTTTGGAGGTGTGGTAATGCCACTTCAAGAAGATAGCCAGCTCGCACAAGCATCTGTAAAAAGACGCACAGTTGATACGACCGTGTGTCAATCTGTTGTAAATAAAGGTACGACTCAAGTACAACGCAACGCCGTTTTTGGTCTTTGTGTTAGTGCCCCTCAGCGAACAGGTCTTACCACGACACGTTTCTTTTCGACACCCATTTTTTCTCGAAAACACAACACGTCATTCAACTATGTCGTTTCTATCCGCAACACATCAGGTGCAGCGCTCACCAACTTTTCTCTAGAGAATGTTGTTCCTGAAGGCTATGTGATCAACCATGCGGTTGTGAATTACCAAAAGGGTACGTTCAACATCGGGACACGTACGGTGTCTGTGCCACGGGTTTCTCGCATCCGAAGTGTTATTGTGTACCTCAATGTTGATCTTCCTCAGTCTTCATGTGATGTTTTGAGTACAGCGCAGAGAGCAGAATTGAATACGTATGATATTTGTGGAGGTCCTGCTGAGGTTGGTCCACAGAATCCATGTACTGCAAACTATTCTTCAAATGCCGGTGGTTGCGTTGTTTCTTCTGGCTGTACTTCTGATCCTAATGATACGGGCAACACTACGTATGCTATGTCTGGAAACCAATATTTGAACGTTACATCAAGTTGTCACGGTGTTGGCAACACTACTGAAGAAATTAATCAGTGTACTGCTGATGCATGTATGGCTGCTGTTTCCGGCGGTGGTTCGGGTGGTGTTGATAGAGACACAGGAATAGGGGCAGGTGACGGTTCTGTGGGTACTGGAACAGGAACTGGAACAAATCCACGAGGAGGAACTACGAGTGGGGGAACGACAACCCCTGTTCGATAATAGATTTTCTAAAGAAAAAACCGCCCCTTGGGCGGTTTTTTCTTTAGAAATACTTTTCCACCAAAGTATTGACTTATACTTCAAATACTGCATAATATACAGGAATTCTAAAACTTCACATCATGAAAATATTTCTGGCCTTAGCAGTCATCTTATGTGCTGCTGTATCGAGTACCTCAGCTCAGTCCTATCGAGCAGAGGTCTATGCCTCAACGGAGATTGTTGGGGATAGTGTTGCAATCACTTTTGAAGTGATTGAGAATGGGAACGAACTCGTTCTGACCTACTATGTTGCCGGGGGTAAGACTCCAGAAAACGAGTCTTTAAAAATCCAACAAGACACAGTGCTTGCTGTGTCAGACAATCACACTTTTAAGGTACTCATGCCTATGCCTGTGTCTGTTGGTCCAGATGACGAATTGTCCGTTTCTGTTGTCCTTATCGATAACGAAACAGGCGACTTGCTCTACCATGGACCTGTGCGTCCAATTCCGTAAAACCCCAATATACTTAAAAGCAGCCCGCCCGGCTGCTTTTTTTTTGACAAATTCTTGCCTTTCGGGTACTATAGCCGTACACGCATTTTGTGCGTTTTTTTGATTCAATTGGCACTTGGCGGAGAGGGAAAAATCATCTCGTACCTTCCACGCAGAGTACCATTTGTCCTTATTTTACAAGGCTTTCTATGAACACCGTGCGTATGCCCGGGGACATAGGTAGTACTGTAAAATAACAAAAAAGAGTTGTGTTCTCTTTGTGGTGCATGACTTGGTAAATTATAAGTAGTTCTATTATTTGGCTCTTTTGAGCCGCAAAAATATATGGCAGAAGAATTTAATCGCGACAAGCCGCACGTAAACGTCGGTACAATTGGTCACGTTGACCACGGAAAGACTACGCTTACAGCGGCAATCCTCCACGTTCTTAACATGAACGGAGACAAGGTAAAATTGAAGGGTGTTGGTGAAATCGATGGTGCTCCTGAAGAAAAGGCCCTCGGTATCACGATCAACATCTCTCACAACGAGTACGCTACAAAAACTCGTCACTATGCTCACATTGATGCTCCAGGTCACGCTGACTACATCAAGAACATGATCACTGGTGCTGCCCAGATGGACGGCGCAATCCTCGTGGTTGCTGCTACTGATGGTGCTATGCCTCAGACTCGTGAACACGTCCTCCTTGCAAAACAGGTTGGTGTGCCTAAGATGATCGTCTTCCTCAACAAGTGCGACATGGTTGATGATGCAGAAATGATCGATCTCGTGGAAGAAGAAATCCGCGAAATCCTTGAAAAGCAGGGATTCGACAAGAACTGTCCAGTGATCCGTGGTTCAGGACTTAAGGGTCTTGAAGCAACATCTATCGATGACCCATGGGCACAGAAAGTGCTTGAGCTCACAAATGCGCTCGACACCTACATTCCTGTTCCAGAACGCGAAACTGACAAACCATTCCTTATGCCTGTTGAAGATATCTTCTCGATCGAAGGTCGCGGCACAGTGGTGACCGGCCGTATCGAACGCGGTATCATCAAGCTTGGTGAAGAAATCGAAATTGTTGGTATGAAAGATACTCAGAAGACAACAGTCACTGGTATCGAAATGTTCAACAAGAACCTCAAAGAAGGTATGGCTGGCGACAACGCTGGTATCCTTGTTCGCGGTCTTAAGAAAGAAGACATCACCCGTGGTCAGGTTCTTGCAAAGCCAGGATCTGTAACTCCTCACACAGAATTCGAATCTGAAGTCTACATCCTCAAGAAGGAAGAAGGCGGACGTCACACTCCATTCCTCTCAGGGTACAAGCCTCAGTTCTACATCCGTACAACGGACGTGACTGGTGAAGTGACTCTTCCAGAAGGAAAGGAAATGGTTATGCCAGGTGACACAATTACCTTTAAGGTTAAACTCGTAACTCCGGTTGCTCTTGAAGAGAAACAGCGTTTCGCTATCCGTGAAGGTGGCAAGACTGTTGGTGCCGGTGTTGTGACAAAGATCACTGCCTAACTAAAAGGGGAGAAGCGCGAGCTTCACTCTTTACCGCACCATGACAACAACACGCGCAAAAACTACAAAGAAGCCTAAGGATGACGGAGCAGTCAAGCTCCGCATCCGGGTGCGCGCCTATGAAAATAAAATTCTTGATGCATCGGTCAAACAGATCCTCGACACCGCTCGACGTTACGAGGCGACGGTTCACGGACCAACTCCGATGCCAACAGAAATCAAGAAATATACGGTCAACCGCTCACCGTTCATCTACAAGAACACTCGTGAACAGTTTGAAATCCGTATTCATAAGCGTGTCATCGACATCTTGAATCCAAATCAAAAAACGATAGAAGCATTAACCAACCTCTCGCTCCCATCCGGAGTCGACGTTGATGTGAAAATGCTCTAGCTAGACAGAGAACTGGCTACAGCAAATTCCCGAACATCCTATGAAATTTATTCTCGGCACAAAGCGTGAAATGACAGAGTTCTTCGATGAGAAGGGCGTTGTCCACGCTGCAACGGTCATCGAAGCGGGTCCCGTCTTCGTGACACAGCTCAAAAAAACGGACACCGATGGTTACAACGCGCTTCAGTTCGCATACGGCGAATCGAAAGAAAAGCACGTTGCAAAGCCACAAATCGGTAGCACAAAGAAACTTGAAAAAGCATTTCGTCATTTCCGTGAACTTCGCATGAAGACCGGAAGTCTTCCTGAAATGAATGTGGGCGACAGTATCACTGTGGCGGATTTCGCTGCAGGTGATGTCATCACTGTTTCAGGTACAACGAAAGGTAAAGGTTTCCAGGGTGTTGTAAAACGCCATGGATTCCACGGTGGTCCTCGCACTCACGGTCAGAAACACTCTGAACGTGAACCGGGTTCTATTGGTGGCGGCGGACGCAATGGCGGACGCGTTATCAAAGGAATGCGCATGGCAGGACGCATGGGTGGTGACACGGTGACTGTCAAAGGTCTTCGCGTGCTTGCTGTTGATGCAGACACCAACACTATTATCGTTACGGGCGCCGTTCCTGGTCGACGCGGCACGCTCCTTGCTATCAAAGGCTAGAGTTAGAATATGGAAACAATAATCTACAGCACAAAAGGAAAAGAAGCAGGGAAGCTGACGCTATCTGAAGATCTCTTCGGACGCCGCTGGAGTAGCGACTTGGTTCACCAGGTCGTCACAGCGATGCAGGCCAACAAACGCGCCGGTACAGCGAATACCAAAACTCGCGGAGAAGTTCGCGGTGGAGGTAAGAAGCCATGGAAGCAAAAGGGAACAGGACGAGCTCGTCACGGTTCTACTCGCTCTCCAATCTGGGTAGGTGGTGGTGTGTCACACGGCCCCCGCACTGAAAAGAGCTACAAACAGAAGATCAATGGAAAGATGCGCGCAGCTGCTCTCTTCACTGTCCTTTCTCGTAAGTTCCGCGATGGAGAAATCCTTTTCGTGGAAGATGTGAAAATGGATGCACCGAAGACAAAGCCTGCCGCAGAAATCATCAAGACTCTCTCTGGTATCAAAGGATTCGAACGCCTCGCAGGAAAGAAGACAACAGCCTTTGTTGTTATGCCTGAGAAGCACCTTGCCACCAAGAAGAGCTTCATGAACCTTCCACAGCTCGACCTCGGTCTTGCAAAAGATCTCAATCCGGTCGACATTCTTGCACACAAATATTTAATCGTGCTTTCTCCGAAAGACAGCCTTGCTGTTATCGAGAAGCGAGTGAAATAATATGGCTACGAAAAAAACAACAACGAAAGAAGCAGGAGCGCTCCAGGGCATTGTCCTTCGCGGTCCTCGCATCACTGAAAAAGCCACAATCGTAGCTGAGCAGAATGTCTACACATTCAACGTAGCGCCAACAACAACAAAACCTGAAATTGCAAAAGCGATCAAAGCGCTCTACGATGTCACTCCGGTGAAAATCGCAGTCGTCAATCGCGGACCTCGCAAGGTCTTTGTGAAGGGGAAACTCGGCACAAAATCTGGCGTGAAGAAGGCTATGGTCTATCTTAAAAAGGGCGATAAGATCGACTTCGCATAAGAGTTAGAATATGAAAAAATTCAAACCAACATCACCATCACGCCGCAACATGACTGTTGTGGACTTCCGAAAGATTCTAACGACAAGTGAACCGGTCAAAGCTCTTACACACGGATTCAAGCGCGGTACAGGACGCAACAACCAGGGTCGCATCACCACTCGCCACAAAGGTGGAGGTGTGAAGCGTCTCTATCGTGATGTGGACTTCCTCTACAACAAGATGGAAATCCCTGCTACGATCAAAACGATTGAATACGATCCAAACCGCTCAGGTTTTATCGGCCTTGCTGCCTACAAAGACGGTGAGCGCCGCTATGTGCTCCTTCCGAAGTCAGTGAAAGTAGGCGACACGTTCATCGTGTCGGCGAAAGCACCGCTTACTCCGGGCAACCGTCTTCCGCTCAAAGCTATCCCAGTGGGTACATTCGTGTACAACATTGAGCTCAAGCCAAACGGTGGCGCAAAGATCGCTCGCTCAGCGGGAATCTTCGCACAGGTTGTGGCCAACGATGAAGGCAGCACTATGATCAAGATGCCGTCTTCTGAAGTCCGAAAGGTTTCTGAAAACTGCTTCGCTTCGATCGGTGAAGTCTCAAATGAAGAATATATTCTTCAGAACATCGGTAACGCAGGACGCAATCGTCGCCTCGGCAAACGCCCAACGGTTCGTGGTACAGCCATGAACCCAGTTGACCACCCATACGGTGGAGGTGAAGGACGTCAGGGACGCGGAACTCGCCGACCTAAGACTCTCTGGGGTAAAGTAACCGGTGGACGAAAGACTCGTACTCCGAAGAAGTACTCAAACGTCTTTATTGTTTCTC
>CAYMIO010000004.1:0-47802 GCA_964390875.1 uncultured Candidatus Saccharibacteria bacterium | reverse complement strand
AAAGACCAATTTTGATTTGGGATAACATAAGGAAAACATTAGGGGATAAAGAGGCAATAGAGAAGGCCGGATGCGCCCTTTAGGGCGCATCCGGCCTTCTCTCAAGAAACCAGCCACTCTTTGCATATCCCAGATCTGACTAGAAGGATTATTTTTTAGGCGGTCCCCACTGCCAACGTGGTTTTTCTCCTTTTTTGTAAGCAATAGCAATAAGGAGAATAGTCGCTACAATGCTTGGTAGAGCGAATGTAAGAACATTGCTTCCTGAGTCAGGATTTCCTGGGATTGCTTCTTCTCTCATGATTACCAGTGCAGAAATGAGTATGATATACACAAGAACAACCAGCCACCCCTGCCACGTTGCGGGTGTCCATCCCCAGCCGTAGAGCTTTGCCTTAAACCATAGCTTCTCAGGGATATCTTTTTCGGGGTTATTGTTCGGTTCGTTCTTCATGAAGGTGTAGTTGAATATTCGATTATCCACTCGATTCCATATTTGTCTCTAAACATACCCGCATACGTACCCCACGGACTCTGGTCCATAGGCATTTCTACCTGTCCTCCCAAAGAAAGCCCGCTGAATAGAGCGTCTGCCTCTTCTTTACTCTCTGTGCTCACTGAAATTTTACTTCGGTTTTCATGTTCGTTCACTGTGCCCATAAAGGAAGGCACATCATTTGCCATCAGCATTGTGTGTTTGCCGATAGGCAAGGTGATGAGCATTATTTTTTCCGCTTCTGTTTCTGATACCGGAAATTCCGCACTCGCAATATCTTTGAAACGAACAATTTTTGTAAACTCACCTCCAAATACTGATTTATAAAACATAAACGCTTCTTCAGTATTGCCGTTGAAGTTGATCCAGGGGTTTAGTGTTGCCATAGGGTAAGTATATCAAAACTTGAATAATGTTTAGACAGTAAAAACCACTCCGTTTCTGGAGTGGTTTTTATTAATGCTTTGAACGTGGAAGGATGTTCGAATGAACATACCATAATAAAAATCCGTTTCAAGTATATAACTTGAAACGGATTAATTCATTGCTTCCTTTCCTACAAGGTAAGGAAGGTAAATGAGCAAACAATTCCTATGACTCCATTTATACTCATTACACAACCTATGATTTTTTGCATCCAATTACTTGGTTTCAAAAAAAGAAGCATAATTCCTCCCGTTCCTATGGTCACGCCACAACCTAAAAAGAATTTAAATGATTCTATTGGTGCTGGTGAAATGAGTGGTGTATGAAACCAAATAATGTTTACCATAGCCCACAAGACCAAAAAAGTTCCTGCGAGTATAATAGTTGTTCCTACGGCTGAAAGTGCTTTTTGCTTTTTCATCGCTATTGTTTTAAGTGTTGTTACAAAATGTTTATTAGATTCTCTTAACTTCCACAAAGAAACTAGGAGAATCTAACAAAATCAACACTAAAAACCACATATCTCAAAGGACTGTTAGTGAAATATATTAACATAAAGTACTTAAGTAGTCAATGACCGCACTGGTCGACGACCTTAGAACAATAAATTGGCTGGAGGGATACTCTTTTCTAAACCTTGCGTTGAGGTAAATACGGATGTTGTTGAATTAAAAAAGCCGTACCAGTTTGTTGCTGGTACGGCCTTTGCGATTACGTCGAGTATTTTAGTAACCCTTCGATGGAGGAATGAGCAGGTCACCAACCTTAATTATACCTCCTTCGATGACTTCAGCGATAAGTCCGCCTCGATCAAAAAACGTCTCCTTGAAACTCTTCTGCTTGCCGGAGAGTTTACTCGGTCGAGTGCATGGATCGCAGTACTTTACTCCGCGGAAACGTGCAGTCCCGATCTGGAACTCTCGGCCGATGAGCCACATGAGTTCCGTCCCCTCAACAAAGAGGTTGCGGCGACTATCTTTAAACTCGAAGCCGCTTCCTTCGAAGAAGATAGAATTCATGAGTGTGACTTGGCGGACTCCTTGCTTGCCCTTATTGAAACTTCCTTCTCCAGTTGTATAGCGGTCATCTTTGAGACCTTGACCTGCGAGAGCTTCCACCTCAGTGATCTCTTGCATAGGTCCACCGGCTACAGGACCAATACAGATTGCTTTGACTGTTCCGTTCATGTTGATTACTTTTTGGTGAACAAAATTGTTTAATGACACATTACAATTCTCGGGTACATATGTCAACGACTCTTTACTATCACAAAAGTCATCTTAAGTGTCTAAGTAGACACGAACTTTACACTCCAAAGGGACATGTAAAAAAAGAAAAACCACATTCGTAAATGTGGTTTTTCTTTTTTGCTCCCTATGGTACACAAATTCAGAACTGCTAATTTGACTAATATCAAAAGCAATTTACAGTTTAGCGGTATTCTTGGACTTTTTCCTGCGCTTTCACTTCAGAACTAAAGTAAATAAAAAGCCCCGTTTTTACAGGGCTTTATCGTTACGAAAAACAAATTACTTTCTGAATAGCCATAAAATCGAAGGCGAGTATATGCTTATGTTGGAGAAGTAAGATACCTCTCTTAGATAAACCCCATCTTCCTTCTTTGCAATGATTTTGATTGCTTGTCCGTTATGTTCGCCATTGTACACACCAGCAACGTATAGCCATTCGTTATCATATGCGCTGAACAGAGAATTTGGATTAAGCTCATCCAATCTTCTTAATCCCTTTTTCAAAGCTGAAGCACAGATTTCCTCGAATGTTGCCTTGGCAGAAAAACCAAGTTCAGAGCCTGAAATTTTTACTACACTTATATCCATTTTTTCTATAGTGTAGACTTTATTTACCATTTTGCCTTTTTCGGCTATCAAATTTGTAGTTTCCATAATTTACAGATTATTGAGTTGCCACAACTTCCTTTTGAAGAAACAATGGCAACTCAACAAGTGAAAACTGGAACTTAAGCATGTGAAATAACTATCAACATTATAATAGCACAAAATATGTAAAGAGTCAATGCAAGGCTCCGGAGATAGGGATCGAACCTATGACCAATCGCTTAACAGGCGACTGCTCTACCGCTGAGCTACTCCGGAATATACCGCCCTTCATCGTGAGATTTCTCCTAAGAGGAATACCACCATCGAGAGCGGATTTGAAAGAAAAGAACAATACTGGGCTATAGTAGCAAATCATAGAGCAGAATGCAAAATGGAAAAGGCTCCCAACCACTAATGGTGAGGAGCCTGTTTTTTGACGAGTGAACGGATTAGGATCCAGAAAATGAGGAAGACTGCAAGCGCAGCGAGTCCGGGAATAATAATGATAGAACCAAGGAATTGAAGAAATGGATGGTTTATGCTTTTTAACCACCCAACTCCACTCTGCAGCACATTCCGATACCACGTGTACTGTTTTCCTAGGTGTTGAGGTACTCGCTCGAGATACAGAATAAACTCACTCATAATCTTACCGAGTAGTTTAAATCCTGTGCTGGCTACTTTCCCAACATCTGGTCCGTTTGATGAATTACTGTGCGACATGTGAAAGATATATAAATATACTTTATGATGAAAAGTCGTATGTGTCAAGTATCTCTATGCTGTAATTGACCCCCAGCTTTTTTATTGGTACTGTAACGGCAATACTAAATCTTTTATATACTAAATATGAAAACAGACTATCCTATCATCGACGGTCATGGACACATGTTGCCCGATCCGTCACAGATTCCCGAAAGTATCAAAAAAGCAGGATACTTCGACATTAAAATTGACGGTAATAGACAATCAATGACGCAAAAGTTTATCAATTGGACGCGGCCCGTTTCGCACCCAACATTTTTCTTGAAACCGCGCCTTGAGTGGATGGACCAGCACAAGATTTCGCATACAGTACTTTTGACGCTTTCACAGCTGTATTGCAACGGCATGAAGAAACAAGCAGTGGTAGATATTATGAGGTTTCAGAATGATTATCAACTCCAGTTGCAAACTCAGTATCCTAAAAAGTTTTCCTGTGGCTTTGTGGTTCAGCCTCGCTTTCTCGACATATCTCTTCGTGAAATCGAACAACGAGCAAAAGAAGGGCTCAAGTTTCTGTGTCTTTCGACGCATTATAAAAACGCGAAAGGGAAATGGTTAGCAACTGCAGACGATAGTTGTCGGGAGATTTTTGAGTTAGCAAATCAGCTTGGTTTGCCGATCCAGATACACCCGTATGATTACGAGGAAATAATGAATCTCGGAGACATCAATGATTATTGGCTTGGACACATAGTGGCAATGCCAGCTTTAACGGCATGCTTCTATCTAATCTTTGTCTATAAGCGAATGTACGAGCGATATCCGAATGTACGTTTTTATCTTGCCCATGGGAATACTCTCGGAATGACAACTGTTGGCAGAGCTGTTCAGGGTTTTAAAGGCAGACCCGATTATTATTCAGCAGACTGCAAATCTCCAGGCTACGCCCTTCAAGCAAAAAACGTGTTCTGCGACAGCATTGTACATGATTGGGATGTCATAGATCTTCTCAAAAAGAAAATCGGTGCAAGTCAGATCATCCATGGTATCGATTCACCATATCCGCTTGGAGACGGTGTGGATTATGTGGATGAAAAAGTGTATCCAGGATTCATTCTTGATAACGCTGAAGACTGCAAATATATCGATGCTGGTGAAAAATACCAGATTCTTCGAGAAAACGTTATTACTTGGCTGTATGACAAAGATACTGCCAAGGCAGCTGATTTTAAAACCTTAATCGGTTTTTAACCCCAATAAAAAAAGAGGCCTCCCCAGGTAACTAGGAGGCCTTTTATTTTTTCTTATTTTTAAACGATGTATACTTTGCTTTAGTATGTATGTCAAAGTACGCGTCGTAGCCGGAGCAAAAAAAGAGGTTTTTGAAGCTGTGTCGAAAGACCAGTTCAAAGTCTCTGTAAAAGAGCCTGCTGAGCAGAATAGGGCCAACAGGAGGGTTTTGGAATGTGTGGCTCTTCATTTTCATATTCCAAAAGAGAGGATTAAGATCATTTCAGGACACCATAGCCCCTCGAAGATTCTCTCTGTTCCTGATGATTTGGTATAATGAAAGAGATTAGCAATTAATCGAGTGCACATATATGCGAACAAATATCAAGGCGACTAATATCGAACTTACTTCAGAAATCCGTGCGTATGTGGAGAAGAAGCTGGAGAATATTACCCGCTTCGTAAAAAATGAAGATGTGCTCGTGCAGATGGAAATAGGAAAGACTACCAATCATCACAAACAAGGAGATGTGTACCTAGGAGAAATAACCATGCATTTTAAAGGACGAGATTTTCGCGCGCAGGCTGAAGAAGAAAGTCTTTTTTCTGCGATAGACAAAGCGACAAGTGATATTGTCGAAAAACTCAAAGATGGCAAAGAACGATTTCATACGATCCTCATCAGAAGCGCACGCAGTTTGAAAAAGCGCATCAAGGGAATGAAGCCATGGAAATAAAACCTCGCATCGCATTTTTGGGAACACCAGCGCTGTGTCTTCCGATTCTCGAGTCACTCAAAGCGGCAGACATGATGCCTGTGGTTGTTGTTACTCAAGCTGATGCGCCGAAGGGAAGAGGAATGCACCTCACGCCACCACCAGTGAAAGAATGGGCGCTCGCGCATGATCTTCCTGTTATTCAGCCAGAAAAGCTGAACGAAGATTTCTTCCAGTTGTATGGAACGTATGATCTTGACCTTGCGGTAGTTGTTGCCTATGGAAAAATAATTCCTGAGCGCGTGATCGACCTTCCGCGGTACGGTTCACTCAACGTGCACTATTCACTTCTTCCGAAATATCGTGGCGCAACTCCTGTGGAAGCGGCGCTTCTTGCGGGCGACGAAGAGACGGGTGTGTGTATTCAGAAAATGCACTTTGCGCTGGATTCGGGTCCTGTCTTTTTTGAACAAAAAGTAGTGATAGGAGAAAAAGAACGAAAACCTGAACTGCTTGAAAGGTTGAATGCTGTGGCAGCGGAAATGCTTCCTTCAACGATTGAAAAAATAATTGATGGGACTACTCAGCCACGTGAGCAGAATGCTGATGATGCGACGTATGCGCCGAAGATTGAAAAAGCGCATGGGGAACTTCGACTCACAGAAGATGAATATGGTGAGAACTGGAGAAAGTTTCGCGCATTTTATGGTAATCCGGGAACCTTCACCTTTTATGAAAAAGATGGAAAACTTGTACGACTTAAAATTACCGACGCCGATTTTGTCGGTGGGAAATTCATATTGAAAAAAGTAATTCCAGAAGGGAAGAAGGAAATGGATTTTGAAGTGTTTCTGAAGTCATAGTGTTGGCTACCACGAAGGGAGAACGGACGGCATGGTTGTGCGAGACCCTTGCGCAAGGGCCATGCCTTGGCCCGAGCAGAGCAATTTTTCAGCAGAAAAATATGCGTGGTCTCGCACAGCCATGCCGGGAGTTCGAGCGACTCCTCTTTACTATTTTTCTTGTATTTTTTTCTTCGTTTCTTCCGGCTTCTGTTCTTCTATATTTCTCGCTTTGTCGATGAAGAGGATGCCGTCGAGGTGGTCTATTTCGTGTTGGAAGATGTGGGCGAGGAGGCCGCTGCCACCGCGCTCAAACTTTTTACCTGTTTCGTCGTATGCGCGGACGGTGGCTCGAAGTGAGCGCTCTACTTCTCCGTAGAGCCAGCGCACAGAGAGGCAGCCTTCAGCGAGCCATTTTTTTCCTTTTGAGACTTTTACAAATTCAGGATTGATGAATACAAGATCAGGCGAGCTCGATGTTTTCTTTTCTTTCATTTCTCCACGTTTGAAATCTTCATCAAATATTTTTCCTGAAACGACAAAGATGCGGAGCGATACTCCGATCTGCGGTGCAGCAATAGCGACACCATCGTATTCTCCGTGGAGCGCTGTTTGCATATCGCGGATTACTTTTTGAATTTTTGTGCTGGTGATTTCAGATACGGGAACAGCCTCGGCAGCGAGCCTGAGGACTGGATCTCCGTTTTGAACAATGCGTGACATGACTCTTTATTTGAGGGACTTCAAGTGGTCGCACAGCTTCGTGAGCTTCACTGTTTCCTGTGAACGATTTTCCATATTGCGGACAATGACGCTACCTTCAAGCGCTTCTTTTTGGCCGAAGATGAGAGCGTAGGGGATTTCAAGTTTTTCGGCGATAGCGAGCTGCGCTCCGATGGAATCTTTTGAAAGTGTTTGGTACATCGGAATGTGCGCTTTGCGAAGGATGTCGATCACATTCAAGCTTTTGAGCTTTGCTTCAAATCCGAGCTGGATGAAACAGACTTTTGGTTTCTTCAAAATACGAGGAGAGAGTTTTTTGTACCATGAAGATTCTACGATGCGGTCAACACCGATACCGACTCCCATCGCAGGCACGTCTTTCTTTGAGCCGAGGATTTTACCGAGGTAGTCGTAGCGGCCACCACCAGCGATAGTGAGAGGTGTTCCATCTTCACCACCGCTCTCTTCGATGATTTCAAACACGGTGCGTGTGTAGTATGAAAGACCACGAACGAGACTTTTGTTGAGACGGTATTCGATACCCATTTCTTCAAGATATTCGAGCACTTCTTTGAAATGTTTTTTGCAACCGGTGCACAGACTTCCAAGCGCATCAGGAGCATTCACGTTGAGCTCGATTGTTTTTTCTTCTTTTGAATCGAGGATACGGAGTGGGTTGGTCTTGAGGCGTTCTTTGTCGACAGCAGGAAGAGATGCGAGGTGTTTTTTGTAGTAGTTGGTGAGTTCGCGGATGTATCCTGCGCGGCATTCTTTGTCGCCGATAGAGTTGATATCAACAGCGAGATTTTTTGCTCCTGCTTCTTCAAGGATCGAGATGGTTGTTTTGATTACGAGCGCATCAACGACACTTTTCTCACTGCCGAGTACTTCGAGTCCGAAGCTTTTGAATTCACGGTATCGTCCGCGCTGTGGTTTGTCGTGGCGGAAAAACGAGCCGTAGTAGTACAAAAGAAGCGGCTGGGGGAGTGACTGCATGCCGTTTTCGATGTATGCGCGCATAACACCGGCGGTACCTTCAGGGCGAAGTGCGAGGTGGTCACCACCTTTCGTTTTGAGCGTGTAGATTTCTTTGTCGATGACATCGGTGCCAACACCAATAGATGAGGTGAATACATCTTCTTGTTCGAGTACAGGAGTTTCGATTGGTTTGAAACCATAGTATGCGGCTACTTCTTGGGCTTTTTCGAAGAACCCTTGGAATTGGTAGTAGGTTTCTCCTTCGATGTCGCGCATACCCTTTGGTGTGCTAAATGGTGCTTTTGCGGCTACTGCTATTTTCTTTGATTTGCTGTCTGCCATAACTATTTTTTAGATGCTGATAAGCTGAAATACTAATAGGTGTGTTCTCCGGGGAATGCGGCTATATCTTTTACAGGATAGAGACGAAGAAATGCTCGTCCACGGATATGGTCACGGGGGAGTACCCCAAAATATCGAGAATCGGAACTGTACGGACGATTGTCTCCCATCACGAAGTAATCGGTGGGGCCGAGCTCGCGAGTGAGAGTGGTTGTGCCAAGCTCTGAAACGTATGGTTCTGTGAGTGTGAATCCTTCCGGATGCTCTGCGTTTTTGATATTAACTTTTCCTTTTTCAATAACGACTGTTTCTCCAGGAAGTCCGATGACGCGCTTGATGTAATATACTTTCTCGTTCTGTGGTGGATGGAAGATGACAACTTCTCCGCGTTTTGGATCTGTGATGCGGTATGAGATTTCATCGACGATGAGGTAATTGCGATCCTCGAATGTGGGCACCATAGATGCGCCCTCAACGATGAATGGTTTTGCAATGTAGGCACGGATCGGGACGACGATCACCAGTGCAACGAGCGCGAATTTGATAATCTCCCACAGTTCTTGCGCTTTCGTATGTTTGGGAGACGGAGGTGTTGGATTGACCGGCTCGGGTGTGTACTCTTTGTGATCCATATGCTCGTGATTATAGTACGCGTGGCATATTGACACAAAGCGATACTTCGTGTTGTTACTAAATTTATGTCAATATGATACAATCCACAACATGTTTTTAGTAGCAGCACTCGGCAACCCCGGAGAAGAATATGAAAAGACGAAGCACAACGCGGGATGGATCTTGATAGACCGCATTGTGGATGACGCGAAGTGGATGCGAAATGCTGGCGCTCAGGCAATGCTGGTGGCAGGGCAGGCGGGAGGTGATGCGGTGGAATACATCAAGCCGCTCACCTTTATGAATCTTTCTGGAAATTCTGTGGCGTACATGGTGAAGAAAGAAAAATTGAAACCAGAAAACGTGATTGTGCTTCATGATGATATTGATTTGCCGATTGGAAGCGTGCGTATTTCTTTTGACCGTGGCGCGGGTGGACACAATGGTATTACATCGATTCAAGATTCACTCGGCACGGCTGCGTTCATCAGGCTTCGTATTGGAGTGTCGCCGGTGGATGCGGAAGGGAACACGCGCCGGCCTACGGCCGGCGCGCAGCACGACTTCGTGCTCAAAAATTTCAACAAATCCGATTTTGAAAAAATAGAATCACTCGCACCTCGCGTGAAAGAGATCATCGAGACGATCATAGAAAAAGGCCTCGAAGCAGCGATGAACGCGTTCAATTAAAAAAAAGAGCCACACGAATGTGGCTCCGGGGGATTATTGGTATATATCCCCAACGTCTTCTTTTTCTGCCTTTAAAACTTTTTGAGGCTTTTTTGAGTACCTCTGTTTGTAGTATTCCTTGTGGTTTACTATTTTTTTGTTTTTATTGGATTGATTCCTATGGTAAATAAATAGGATGATAACGCCTAAGCTAAGGCACGATAACAATAAAATAGGTACCATAAATGTGATGGGTGTTTATATTGTGAATGTTTAGTGTATCGTTTTTTATACTAGTACACCTTATTGATTTTGTCAAAACTTAAAAAAACACCCCATTTCTGGGGTGTTTTTTTAAGTAAGACTATTTCTTGTCTTCTACATGAACGAGCGTCATGCGCTGTTCCTTTGGTTCGAAGAGGGTGACCTGGAACGTGTAGATTTTGCCGAGTTCGAGTTTCTCGCGGAGTTTGAGTTCGCCGCCGAGAGTCGAGTTGTGGACAAGACCTGCAACACCTTCTTTGATCGAGACGAGTGCACCGTGTTTGTTGTGCTTGATAACTGCGCCTTTCACGATGTCGCCCTTCTTGAGCTTGCCTTCGTATTCATTCCATGGGTTCTCACGAAGCTGCTTGATAGAAAGGGAAATCTTACCGTCTTTGATCTCAATGATCTTTGCTTGGATAGGATCGCCGATCTTGAAGCGCTGACGTGGGTCATCTACGAGACCCCAGTCGATTTCAGAAATGTGTACGAGACCTTCGAGACCTTCTTCAAGTTTGAGGAAGATTCCGAAATCAACGATACCTGCGATTGTGCAAGCCACTTCGTCACCAACGGTGTACTTTGAAACGATTTCGCGGCGTTCTTCAGGATTGTTTTCTTTTTCAGAGAAGATAAGTTTTCCTTCTTTTGGAAGAGCAGTGATGATAACCACTGAAAGTTTCTTACCGATGAGTTTCTTCAGTTCTTTCAAGATTTTATCCTTGTCAGAATCTTCAACACGAGGGTAGTGTTCGGGTTTGAGCTGTGAAGCGGGAAGGAAGCCGGCGATACCCTGCCATTCGAGGATAAGACCACCTTTGTTGGCATCTTTGATAGGAAGTTCCATAACCTGCTTTGCCTTGATAGCTTTGTCGGCATCGCTCCAGATCATTGCTTGTTTTGCTTCCTTGAGGGAGAGCTCAATGTATCCGTCTTCGTTTTCACGATCGATGATCTTGGCTTTTACAAGGTCGCCGATGTTCACCTTTTTGATGATATCTTTTGCGATCATGTATTCGCGTCCGTAGATCACACCAACGCCGTATGGACGAAGGTCGATGTATACCGAAGACTTTCCGATATCGATAACCGGGCCTTCGATGAGTTGGTCTCCTTCAAGGGGAGCCGGGCTCTTTTCATAGAGCGCCTTGAGTGGGCTCATGATTTCCTTCTCTTCAACTATGTCTGCTTTTGTCATAATGAAATAAAAAATGCCGCGTCAAATCAGCGGCTGGATGTACCTCTGTGCACTCGGCTCTTTCGGGATGTCTCTCCAAAAGGATAAATTCGAGTGCAGTGCTGATAAATAAGGTATGGGAGGATAGTACAATATATAGAAGGGAAATGCAAGAAATACTGTGGGAGTCTTTCATGGTAAAACATTGACACTATGTACTTTTGTATGTATACTATGAAAGACAGTTATTTTACATACACAAAACTATTCACATGAAAAAATCTATTTTTGCAACGTTGGTTGCACTTTTTCTTGGAGTAGTGTTGTGTGCACAACCTTCTTCAAGAATTTCATCGATCGCACATGAGCTCGATAGCGCATGGAATGTTCGTTCTCTCTATCAAAGAGTGATGCAATTGAAAGCGACAGATGTGTTGCTTCAGTCGTACGGCGACTCTATCGCGCACGTAAAAAGTCTTCACTTGAGTGGAAAGGTTCCTTATGGAAGCGATTCGTTATTGGTTGAAAAAATGATAACACTTCGTCAGTTATGCGTGTTTGCATATACGCGCGAGTATCTTCTTTTGAAACCAGTATGTGATTCTCTTTCTGTTCGCGTTCCACCACTACAACTGCAGGAGTATTTTTTGGGTACTCGTGTACCCGTAGTGAACGATACGGTGGTTGTTGAAGAAGAAACGTTTCTTCAGTGGCATGCATCAGGAGTGCTTTCCCGTGTAGTCAAAGACACGCAAACACTTCTTGATGTTGAGAGTATTCAGTCATTCCATATGTTGTTTACTCGCATATGCGCAGAAGACACTATCGATTGGAAAAAGGTAGCTCTCTCGCTCGATTCAATGCCCGCTTCGCCTGGAGTGTATGCTCCGTGGAGAATTCTGAGCTATTTGTGTGACTCCTTCAACACCGAAACATCGGCGTCACGTGATCTTCTGAAAGATGTGGAACGTTTTGTTCGAATACAAGACACGTTCATGTATGTAAGAAGCGCTGAACATTCGGTGCGCAGATGGTTTGATGGTGGGTTTTGCAAAGAACGATGTGCAACAAAAGGCTCTTTTATGTATATAGAAGTCATGCCTGAGAATAAAAAGGGAACATCAGCAGTACTACCGTTCTCTTTTATGCCAAAGAAAGAAAAAGTTTTTCGGGAGGTACCAACTCCCATAACGCGATTGTAAACACAATCGCGTTTTTTATTGGTTAGAGTATCAGCGCTTCCGGCTCTTGATTTCCTTCCATTCACCCTTCTTTTCTGATATAATCTCCTGGTCTATGATTCTCACATACCTCGGCAAGCAATTCTTCAAGATCCAGCAGGGAGACACCGTTGTGGCTGTAAACCCTATTTCTAAAGAGTCTAAATGGGATGGAAAGGTTTCTAAGTTCGGCTCAGAGCTCGTGCTCGTGACCACGCGTCATCCAGACTATAATGGAGTAGAAACGGTGACCTACGGCGACACTGAGCCATTTGTTGTTTCTGGTGCAGGTGAATATGAAGTGAAGGGGATCGGTATTCGCGGCGCTGAAGCTCCGACTCAGATCGGAGGAAAGGATTTTATGAATACCGTCTACTCGCTTTCACTTGAAGGCATCACCGTGGCAACGCTCGGCGCAATTTCTCCCGACACCAAAGTTTCAGATCTCTCGATCGACTCTCCTGACATCGTTCTTCTTCCGATTGGTGGCGTGATGGATCCTGCGAAAGCATACAAAATGGCAGTGTCGCTTGAGCCGCACATCATCATTCCCATGGATTATGATGAAAAAGAATTGAAAGCATTTTTGAAAGAAGCAGGACAAAACCCTGAGCCGATCGAGAAGCTGACAATAAAAAGAAAAGAAGTCGAGTCAAAAGAAGGTGAAGTTGTTATACTGAGCTACTAAGAGTTTTCATATGAATCGCATAGAAAAAACAATCAATGTAATCAATAAACGCCCACACCATGAACGTCGCCAGATCGGTATGTTCATCGTAACTTCGTTTACAGCACTTATCTTTGTGGTGTGGATTTCTACGCTGACCACTAGTGAAAAGAAAGACGTCGCACGTACCGAGAAAGTCGCATCTCCGTTTGCTATATTGAAAGACAACGTCGTTGAGATTTATGCTGATGCGTCGCAAGGCTGGAAAAGCTCACAGGGAAAATAATATATGGCAAAGACACCAAAAGTAATTGAACAGACTCCCGAGGAACCACGCGCAAACGTGGTCCCTATTTCAATCGTTCGAGAAATGAAAGAATCGTACATCAGCTATGCGATGTCGGTTATCACGACCCGTGCGCTTCCTGATGTCCGCGATGGTCTCAAGCCGGTGCATCGTCGCATTCTCTACTCGATGCATGAGCTTGGCCTTTCAGCATCTGCAAAAACGCGCAAGTCTGCGCTCGTAGTCGGTGATGTGCTCGGTAAATATCACCCGCACGGCGATGTATCCGTGTACGACGCGATGGTGGGAATGGCACAGGATTTTTCATACCGATACCCGCTTATTCTGGGTCAAGGTAACTTCGGCTCGATCGACGGCGACGGCCCAGCTGCCATGCGTTATACCGAAGCAAAAATGTCTCGTGTTTCGACCGAGCTTCTTCGCGATCTTGAAAAAGATACCGTTGATTTCCGTCCCAACTACGACGCGACCCGAAAAGAACCGATCGTCCTTCCTGCTGTCGTTCCTGCGCTTCTTTTGAATGGAACGCTCGGTATTGCTGTGGGTATGGCGACAAACATTCCTCCGCACAACCTTTCTGAAGTGGTGGATGCCACACTTCACCTTATCGACGACAGCCAAGCGACCACTGAAGATCTTCTCGAACACATCAAAGGACCCGATTTCCCAACAGGCGGCATCGTCTACGGCGCGGCAGAAATGAAGCATGCGTATGCGACAGGTCGCGGCGGAGTCGTGACTCGCGGTGAAGCTGAAATAGTGGAGAACAAAGCTGGCCAGGCGCAGGTCATCATCACGTCGATCCCGTATCGCGTCAACAAATCAAGCCTCATCGAATCTATCGCAGCACTCGTTTCGGAAAAGAAACTCGAAGGCATCAAAGGTCTTCGCGATGAATCAGCAAAAGACATCCGCATTGCTATCGACCTCAAGGGCGGCGTGCATCCTCAGAAAGTCTTGAACTATTTGTATAAACATACGCAGCTTGAAACGGCATTTCATTTCAACATCGTTGCGCTTGTCGACGGTGTGCCTCAGACGCTTTCACTCAAATCTATCCTCACTGAATTCATCGCGCATCGTCAGATCGTCGTTCGTCGCCGCACAGAATTTGATCTTAAGAAAGCGGAAGACCGTGAGCACATTTTGCTCGGTCTTAAAAAGGCGCTCGACCATATCGACCGCGTGATCACTGTCATCCGCGAATCGAAAGACGCGGCTGTTGCGAAACTCAACCTTATGAAAGAGTTCAAATTCTCTGAACTCCAGACAATCGCTATTTTGGAAATGCGTCTTCAGAAGCTTGCCGGTCTCGAACGAAAGGCTGTTGAGCAGGAACTCAAAGAAAAGCAGGCGCTCATCGCGGAACTCAAAGCACTTCTTGCAAGTCCAAAGAAAATTCTTGGTGTTATTGCAGATGAACTTAAAGAAATAAAAGAAAAGTACGGAGACGAACGTCGCACGTGTGTGGTGAAAGGCGGCGTTAAAGCGCTTTCTGATGAAGACCTTATTCCCGAAAAGGAATCGGTGCTCGTATTCACAGCCGGTGGCTATGTGAAGCGTACGGACCCAGGTGAATACCGCAGTCAGAAACGTGGAGGCGTGGGTGTTATTGACCTTGAAACGAAAGAAGAAGATTTCGTGAACATGCTTCTTACAACGAACACACACAGTGATCTCCTGTTCTTCACGAACCTTGGAAAGGCATACCAGATCAAAATGTACGATATTCCAGAAGGAAAACGTGCGACGAAAGGAAAGTCGATCATGAACTTCCTCTCACTCCAAGACGGCGAGCGCGTGATGTCTATTCTTCCTGTGATGAAAGAGCAGAAGGGAAAAGAACAATACCTTATGCTTGTCACTGAAAATGGTGTTGCGAAGAAAATGTCGTACGCGCATTTCAAAGATGTACGCCGAAGCGGACTCATCGCTATCAAGCTTGATGCGAAAGATGCGCTCAAGGCGGCACTTCTTGTGGAAAAGGGAGATGAAGTCATGCTTGCTACAGAAAAAGGTCAGGCTATCCGATTTAAAGAAAGTGATATTCGTGAAATGGGACGTACCGCAGGAGGTGTGCGCGCGATGAAACTCGGAAAGGGCGACATTCTCGTGGGTGTCGATATGGTATCGAAAGATACGCGCGACACGGCAATGGTGCTTGTGATGAGCGCAAATGGTCTTGGAAAGAAAACGAAACTCAAAGAATACAAAGTGCAAAAGCGCGGAGGAAGTGGCATTAAAACAGCGAAAGTCACTGCAAAAACTGGTACGCTCATCGTTGCAAAAGTGATCACGATCGAAAGCGAACTCATTGCCATGTCGAAGAAAGGGCAGGTGATCCGCACGGCTCTTGAAGCAGTGCCAACACTCGGACGTCAGACACAAGGCGTGGCAATCATGAAAATGAGAGCGGGGGATGGAGTGGCTTCGATAACGTGTATGTAGCTTCCAATAGAAAAAATAGAAAAAACCGCTTCGGCGGTTTTTTGTTGCCAAACTGATTTCTAAGAGTATACTGGCAAAAAATATAACACCATGGACTTTTTTAAAATAATACTTATCTGTTGTATTCTGGGATTATTTTTTCTTGCTTTATATTTTGCTCTATTTTGTGTTAGTACAGATAGGCAAAATGCCCGTCGGTTACGTCGGCTCCTTAACAAAAAAGCGGGCAAGGGTCCGGTTAAGGCAAAAGAAATAGTGGAAGCATTTTTGAAAGATCTGAATGTGACACCTCGGGATATAACATCTTCTGCTTTTGACTCAAATCAAGTAGTGTATTCTTTGTTTGTCTTATGTGGTGAGGTTGGTACTGATATGGATTACCGCCACTACTATGTATGTGAATACAGACAGGACACTCAAAGATGGACTTGCACGGTAAAGCCGTATTAATGATAAAAAGCGTCGACGTTCAGTTGACGCTTTTTTTTTTCTATACCTTTGTTTATGTGTATAATTAGTGCATGGATATTCTTACCCTGCAGCATAAGACCATTATAAGCATAGTGGTTGTGGTTTTATCTTTTATTGGTTACGGCATCTATGTTCTTGATGTCGTTAAAAGAAAGACGACACCGCACGTTTTTACGTGGTTGATTTGGACAATAACGAGTGCCATTATTTGGGCACTACAGGTTTCAGAAGGTGCAGGGGTTGGTTCATGGGTGACATTTGCTGTTACTCTGATTTGCGGAATCATTTTTCTTCTCTCGTTTAAATATGGAGAAAAAACGATTACTAAGTCGGATATCTGTTTTTTGATATTGGCGCTTCTTGCGTTGGCTTTATGGCGCATTGCCAATCAGCCTGTTTTGTCTATTATACTTCTTACTCTGACTGAGGTTTTGGGATTCTTGCCAACAGTTCGTAAATCGTGGAATAAACCGTGGAGTGAATCTCCTTTTATTTGGGAATTCACTGGTTTTCGTCATGGATTAGGTATTTTTGCTCTTCAGCAGTGGAATGTAGTCACGGTTTTATTTCCTCTCACCTGGGTTTTTGCAAATTTTGCGTTCGCTGTTGTTCTGCGTATTCGCAGAAAGAGGATTCCACAAGTGTAGTGTGATATACTTTTTCCAGTCATGCCTCGCCCCAATCGTATTCAAATCATCAAATATGCTCCGCCGCCGCCGGAGCTTCCGATGTACGGCCAGCTCGATCCAAAAGAGGTTTCTTTCATTGGACGTACCAATTACGTGGCTGCGCTTGAAGAGAAGAAATTCATTTTCGGTATCAAACGCGTAGATCGCAGGCGTCATCTCTACATCATTGGAAAATCAGGCGTTGGAAAATCAAAACTCCAAGAGCTCATGGTGCGCCAGGATATCGCGCATGGCTACGGCTGCTGCATCATCGATCCGCACGGCGAATTTATCGACGACATCCTTGCCTTCATTCCAGAAGAACGCATCGAAGATGTGTGTATTATTGATCCGTCAGATTATGAATATCCGGTTTCCTTCAATCCACTTTCAAACGTTGATCCATCATTTAAGCACCAACTCACGCAAGGTTTGATCGAAGTGCTCAAGAAACAATTCGGCGCCAACTGGACACCGCGTCTTGAGCACGTGTTCCGCTTTACCGTGCTCGCGCTTCTCGACTATCCATACGCCACCATGCGCGGTATGATCTCGATGCTGACCGACCGTAATTATCGTCAAAAAGTGGTTGAATACATCGAAGATGACATGGTAAAACGCTTCTGGGCAATCGAATTCGCCGACTGGTCTGAAAAATTCGACACTGACGCTATCATCCCGCTCGTGAACAAACTCGGTCAGTTTCTTTCTGACCCGATGCTTCGCAATATTTTCGGACAAAAAGAAAACAAGATCGATCTTGAAGATCTCATGAATAAGAGCAAGATCATTCTCATCAATCTTTCAAAAGGTAAAATTGGTGAAGAAAACTCAAGCTTCTTCGGAAGTATGTTCCTCACCAAGATCAAGCAAGCTGGTATGTCGCGCGCGAAGATGGAAGCCAAAGATCGTAACGACTTCTACCTGTATGTCGACGAGTTCCAAAACATCGTGACAGATACATTTGAAAATATTCTTTCCGAGGCGCGTAAGTACGGACTCAACCTTACCATGGCGCACCAGTACGTCGGACAGATTCCTGTGAAAGTGGAAGCGGCTGTGCTTGGTAACGTGGGATCAATCATTTCGTTCCGCGTGGGTGGTGACGACGCCGTGAAGCTCAAGCCTGAATTTGCGCCAGTGTTTGATGTGAAAGACATGATCAACCTTGGTGTGAGTGAGTTTTATATAAAAATGACGATTGATGGAGAAAGCTACGACCCATTCTCCGCTGAAACACTTCGCGTCCTTCCTGCAACCCATCCTTCTTATCGTGAACGTATCATCGCCTCATCACGAAGGCGGTTTGCGCTTCCGGTAGCTGATGCAAAACGTCTTATCGAAGAAGAAGAATCTACCATCGTCCGAAGTGCTGCTGAAAAAGCAGCCATCACCGGCAAAAAAGAAGATGCGAAGCCGGAAGAAAAAGCTGCGGAGCCTTTGATTTAAAGGGTAGTTTGCTGTCTTGTTTTTGGGTGGTACACTGAGGTTACCTATAAGCAATCTTTTTTTTTTGCGAGTAGATACGCCCTTAATGGAAACCAAAAACTGCCAAAATTGTAAACAGGATTTTCCGATCACTCCGGATGACTTTTTATTCTACGAAAAAATAAACGTTCCACCACCAACATGGTGCCCAATGTGTAGGTTTCAACGGCGAGCGCTTTTTCGCAACGAAAGAAAGTTGTTTAGGAATATTGATGCGGCAACAGGGGATGTCATATTTTCTTTATACCCTCCAGAAGCTGGTTTCCCGGTGTACAACGATGCATATTGGGTAAGTGATAATTGGGACCCGTTTTCATTCGGTATGGATTTTGACCCCTCTCGTCCGTTCCTTGCACAACTTTTTGAACTAAGCCAGAAAGTTCCGCGTCCACGTACCAATACCGTGAATATGGTGCGAAGTGAATACTCTGCGAATGCCGCCAACCTGAAAGACTGTTATTTGCTCTTTAACTCCAATGCCACAGAAGATTCTTCGTACGGCAACGCGGTTGATACTTCAAAAAATTGCTTTGATAATTCCCATGTGCAGTCGTCGGAACGATGTTACGAGTCATTTTGGCTGACAAAATGTTATGCAACACATTTTTCCTCACAGTGTGAAGATTGTGTGTCAGTGTGGTTCTCAAAAAATTGCCAAGGTTGCACCAATTGTTTCGGCTGTGTCAATTTACGAAATAAATCCTACTATTTTTTCAATGAGCCGCTTTCAAAAGAGGCATACGAAGAAAAAATTGCTTCACTCGGTTTATCACAGTGGTCATCAATTGTTGAGATGGAGAAAAAAGCACGAGTATTTTGGAAGGCCTTTCCGGTAAAGTATGCGCAAGGGATAAAGAATGTCGGATCAACCGGAGAATATGTAACGCATTCTAAAAATGTTCGTAATGGCTATTTGGTGCGCGAAGGTGAGGACATGGCGTACTCTCAGTATTGTCAGGTGCCGCCATGTAAAGATTCCATGGATATTCTTGTAGGAGGAATGAATAGTTCACTCATATATGAAGGTTCTGTGTGTGGGTGGAATTCTTCACAAGTCCGTTTTGCGTGGGAATGCTGGGATGGAGGAATTGATTTTGAATACAGCATGTTCTGCGGAAAGAAAGCGAATCATGTGTTCGGTTCAGTTGGAGTGACCAGCGGCGAATATGTTATTCTCAATAAACGGTATACGAAAGAAGAGTTTTTAAAGCTTAGAGAAGAAATACGGAAGCACATGGATGAAATGCCATACATAGATGCTCAAGGCAGAACGTACACGTATGGAGAGTTTTTTCCACCCGAATTTTCTCCTTTTGCATATAACGACACGATTTGCTCCGAACATTTTCCGCTTTCTAAAGAAGAAATACTCGCGTATGGGGGAAAATGGTATGAAACGCCGAAGACTGAATATGTGACGACTGTTGCTGCGCAGGATCTTCCGGATGATATAAAAGACGCTAGTGATTCTATCCTGAAAGAACTGATTACGTGCGCCGAGTGTAAAAAAGCATATAGAATTATTCCTGTGGAGTTACAATTTCTGCAGACGAACAAACTTCCGTTGCCTCGCTACTGTGTCGATTGTCGGCACAAGAAGCGCATTTCGCAGAGAAATACTAGCAAGCTGTACCAGAGGGAATGCGCTTGTCTTGGAAAAACTGCTAAAAATAGCAAATATGTAAATGAAACAATGCATGTTCATGGTGATTCTCCTTGCCCTGCACCGATTCAGACAGCCTACGCCCCCGGCCGACCTGAGATTGTGTACTGCGAAAGCTGCTATCAACAAGAAGTTAATTAATGGAAACTCGCAACTGCCAAAACTGTAAAACTGATTTCGAAGTAACTCCCGATGACGCGGACTTTTATTCGAAGATGAATGTGCCGGCTCCGCTGACGTGTCCGCGGTGTCGTTTTGAGCGACGGCTGATGTTCCGCAATGAACGCACTCTCTATAAGAGGAATTGCGACAAATGCGGCGTTTCGATGGTGACTATTTTTTCTCCGGAAGGGAAGCAGCCGGTGTATTGTTCGCCGTGTTGGTGGGGAGATAGCTGGGATGCAAAAGAATACGGAATGGACTATGATCCATCGCGACCATTTTTTGAACAAATGAAAGAGCTTCGTAATCGCGTGCCATGCATGAATCTTATCGTTGGTTACTCGTCTTTGGTTAGAAGCGATTATGTCAATCATGCTGGTGCATGCAAAGACTGCTATCTCATTTTCAATGCGGATTTTTGCGAAAATGTATTGTATGGTTCAACGATCAATCACTGCAAAGATACAATGGATTCGTATCTGATTAATAATTCTGAAATGGTGTATGGTTCAGTTGATTCAAGCGGTACAAAAATCTTTTTTTCTGACAATTGTAGTTCGTGTGTAGAAACCTATTTTTCAAAAGATTGTAATGGCTGTTTGAATGTCATCGGGTGCTATGGTCTTCGCAACAAAAGTTATCACATTTTTAACCAACCTGTTTCCAAAGAAGCATTCGATTCGTTTTTAAAGGAGATTCGACTTGATACTCGCGAAGGTGTGAGAGCGATGCGAGAGAAAGCAGATGAGTTTTTTATGTCGTTCCCACGCCGTGCGTTTTATGGAAACCAGAACGTGAACTCAACTGGTGACTATATGTATGAATGTAAAAATGCACGAAATTGTTACCAAGTAATAGGTCTTGAAGATGGAGCGTACTGTCAGAATCTGACACTCAAACCGACTCGTGATGCCTACGACCTTACCGAATGGGGAATGAACTCCGAGCGGATCGTCGACGCTATCACGGTGGGTGAAAACTGTGCCAATGTCAAATACTGCGCAGGTGCGTGGGCGAACTGTAACGACGTCGAGTATTCGATGTATGCGGTGTCGTCCAGCAATTGCTTCGGTTGTGTGAATCTTCGAAAAGGACAGTATTGTATTTTGAACAAGCAATATTCGAAGGAAGATTATGAAGTTCTGAAAGCGCAGATTATCGAAGATATGAAAAAGAATCCGTATGTGGATTCGAAAGGTCGCGTGTTTCCGTACGGAGAATTCTTGCCGTATGATCTTTCTTTTTTCGCATACAATGAATCACACGCCGCGCAATTTTGGCCGAAAGATAAAAGTGAAATAGAAGCTTTGGGTTTCAAGTACGCAGAGCCGAAAGAAAGTGCGCATGCGCCGACGGTAGCATGGGAAGATGTTCCGGAAAGTATTTCTGAAATTTCAGATGATATTATGAAAGAGATTTTGGGGTGCGTGGAATGCGGGAAGGCGTATAGGGTGGTGGTGGCGGAACTCGCGCTTCTTCGAAGGTTTGGTTTTCCGATACCGGATAGATGCGCGGATTGTCGGCATATGGCACGCATGGCGCGTGTGAGCCCTCCAGAATTATACGAGCGAAATTGCGGCAAATGTGGAAAAGGAATTACAACTGCATACTCTCCAAGTCGCCCAGAGACAGTTTATTGCGTAGAATGTTATCAACAAGAAGTTGCATAAAATCCCTTTTCTGGCTAATAGTTTGATATACTAGAAGGGTACGTCGATTATTTATAAATGTTAGGTAGTGAGTACTTTATGGTATATAGAGGAAAAGGAGGTTCTGGAATGGGAAAGCTTGCGGGGCTACTTTTGGTAGTCGGAGGTCTCAACTGGGGACTCGCCGGACTCGGCATGCTTCTTGGAATGAACCTCAACGTGGTTAATCTTCTTCTTGGCGGTATGCCAATGCTTGAAGCTATTATCTACCTCGTTGTGGGAATCTCTACAGTAGTTGTTCTCATGGGAGGAAAGAAGAGCATGGAAGCAGGAATGTAATTCTTGTCGAAGCCACTTTTCAAAACACACTGCACTCTGCAGTAAAAAACACCCCGACCTATCCGGGGTGTTTTTATTTTATATATTCTTGCTGAGTCTGGTATACTGTCTTATATATGTCGGATGAATTTCCTTTAAATAAAGATCTCACATACATGGCCAAGACCAACTTTCGCGGTCAAGATCAGATCTTCGGCATCAAACGAAAAGATCGTCGTCAGCACATGTATGTTCTTGGAAAGTCGGGTACCGGTAAATCGGTGCTCCTTTCGAACATGATCATTCAAAACATCCGTAACGGAGAAGGTGTCTGTGTTGTCGACCCGCACGGTGAGCTCGTAGAAGAAATTCTTCATTCTGTACCGCCTGAGCGCGCCAACGACGTCGTATACTTCAATCCGGCCGACACCGACTATCCTGTGGGTTTCAACGTTTTTGACCTCGACGACCCCAAATACAAGCACCTTGTGGCATCCGGACTCATGGGTATCTTCACCAAGATCTGGGCGAACGCATGGTCTTCTCGAATGGAATACATCTTGAACAATGCCATCCTCGCGCTGCTTGATACGCCAGGCTCGACGCTTCTTGGTATTCCGCGTCTTCTTGTGGACAAAGATTATCGCCAGGCTATCATCAACAACCTGAAAGATCCGGTTATTAAAGCCTTCTGGATTCACGAATACGAAGCATGGCGAGATCAGTTTCGTAACGAAGCGATTGCGCCGATTCAGAACAAAGTGGGTCAGTTCCTTTCTGCGTCTATCATTCGTAACGTTGTGGGACAGTCACATTCCACGATTGATATTTTTAATATCATGAATGAAGGAAAGATTTTCCTTGTGAACGTTTCGAAGGGTCGTATCGGTGAAGACAACTCAGCGTTGCTTGGAGGTATGATCATCACGAAAATCCAGCTTTCGGCCATGGAACGTGTGCGTATTCCCGAACAGGACCGTAAAGACTTCTATCTCTACGTGGACGAATTCCAAAACTTCGTGACCGACTCGTTTGCTTCTATTCTCTCTGAAGCTCGAAAGTATCGTTTGAATCTTACCATTGCTCACCAATACATTGGCCAGCTTGAAACAGAAAGCGGTAGCCAGGTTCGCGATGCGGTGTTTGGTAACGTCGGAACGATGATTACATTCCGCGTAGGAGCGGCCGATGCGGACTTTCTTGAGAAAGAATATGAGCCAGAATTCACGCCTGAAGATATGGTGAGTCTTCCCAACTATCATATCTATTTGAAACTCATGGTGGATGGTATTACTTCGCGTCCGTTTTCAGCCAAGACACTTCCTCCTATTGTGATTAACCATGGCGCGAATGTTGCCGAAGCGATTGTTGATGCTTCTCGAAAAAATTATGCTCGAAGTCGAGAACAAGTGGAAGATGATATCAATAAATGGAGTAGTTCACTTCCAGGAGATGAAAGTCGTCAAAGAAATGCTGGTGACGAGAATCGTTCTGAAGGAAAATTTAAAGCAGAATGTTCTGAGTGTGGAAAGACTATTTTTGTGCCATTTGAACCAAAACCAGGGTTGCCTATCTACTGTAAAGATGACTTGCTCAAGATAAAGAACGGGGAAGTGATACCTGCTCAGGGTTTTCGTGCTCCTCGCGAAAAAGATGACAACGTGAGCTACGATGCGCTTGCGGCTATGGGAATTGAATTTGGTGGAAAAGCGAAACCTCATCCACAAGGGTCAAAATTTACACCTCCGCCACAGAGGGATGATCGTGCAAAAGAAACACCTCGTCCTCCGATGACTGCGTTCAAGAAGCCTGAGATGCCGAAGCCTGTGCGTGTGGAATCTCGCCCAAGTGGCCTTTCGAATATGATAGCGAAAGCGCTTGATGGGGCGCTACCGGCAAAACGTTCGGACCCTGCTCCTTCTTCTGTTTCTGTACAGAAAAATCCAGTTCCAGCTCCTGCTGTCACTCCTGTGAAAAAAGAAGAAGCGCCGTCGATGTCTCTTTCTTTGCTGAAAAAAGCGGCGCCGAATATCGTAGAGAAACCATCCACTCCCGCCAAACCGGCGCCGCTTAAAGACGCAAAAGAAGAAAGCGTCTCTGCGCTTCGTGATGCTATTGCAAAAGCGATGGGAGGGAATGCACCAAAAGGTGAAAGTGTTCAGTCGCAGGAAAAATCTGCTTCGCAGATTTTTCCTGCGACTGTTCCCGCAGCCGTTATCCCCAAACCTCTCCCCGAAGAACCCCGTGGACTTTCAAAAACAGAGCTCATTACAGAAATGAAAAAAGAAGATTCCGTTGAAGCCGAGCATTTGAAGAAAGAAAAAGAAGAAGCAGAAAAAAGAATGAAGGAAGCGGAAGAGAAGGCAAAGGCACTTGAGATCGAAATGAAGAAAGCCGAAGAAGAGCGTAACCGTATCAGAGAAGAAACGCAAAAGAAATTGCGTGAAGCTGAAGAAAAAAACAAAGCAGATAAAGAACGTCTTCAAAAAGAGCAGGAAGAGATTTTGAAAAAAGAGAAAGAACGTCTTGCGCAGGAAGCGGAAAAGATCACAAAAGAAAAAGAAGCGGCGTATGCAAAACAGGTTGCCGATGAAGAAGTGAGAATTGCACAAGAAGCTCAAAAGGAAGCCGAAGAAAAGAAAAAGAAAGACGATGAAGCAGCGGAAGCTGTCGCTCGTAGTGGGGGTAGGAAAAAAGAAGTTCCTGAAGATATCTTGAGGAAAATTTTAGAGTAGATTCGCTAGAATAAGGCCGATGAAACACACATTTGTTTTAGCGGCCTTATTTTTTATTCCATCATGTGCGTCTGCTCTCACTTTTACGGAAGTAATGTACGATCTTTCCGGTACCGACGAAGGGCGTGAATGGGTCGAAGTTTACAACGATGGCGATACTTCGCTTGATCTGTCTGGGTATAAATTCAATGATGGTGCGAACCATGTGCTTAACCCTCCGCCTGAGAACGGCGGTCAGGGGAATATGGTTCTTCCTCAGGGTGAATACATGGTTATCGCTTCAAATGCAGCAACGTTTCTGAGTGAACATCCAGGTTTTGCTGGAACAGTAGTGGACACGGTTATGAGCCTTGCTAATACTGGCGATAGTCTTTCTGTTGTGAGTGGAAGCGGAGTGGTGCTCGCAACATTTTCGTATGTTACAGAAAGTGGTGGCGCGGGGAATGGATGGAGTATTCAGAAGATAGATGGGGATTGGGTTGAAAGTGAGCCAAGTCCAGGGCTTCCTGGTACACTGTCGTCATCTCCTCCAGGAAGTGATGAAGAAGCTGACGCGAATCAGAACGAAAGTGATGACGAAGAGGATACTATTTCGTCTTCAGAAACAGCAGAGTCGGACGCTACTGAAAAGCAAAAGATAGCGGAACTTCGCAAAAAGTTTAGTATCGACCTCTCGCAGATTCCAAAGACGGCTGTTGCGGGCAACTATGTAAAGATGGGTGCGGTTGTGAAGAATGCGTACGGTGAAGGGTATAAAACGGGACGTTTCCTGTGGTACTTTGGCGATGGGTCGTGGCAAGAAATGGATTCTGATGATCCGATCTTTCATGCGTATGCGCACCCAGGTGAATACGTTGTCACCCTCGAGTTTTACAAAAAGAATCATGTGAATGGTGATCCTGAAAAAGCGATGAGGAAAACGATCACCATTGCTTCGCCAAGCCTCGTCATAGACTCTGTTGATGAAAGCGGAAGTGTGACGTTTGTAAATGAAAGTACAGAAGAGCGAGATATTGGAGGTTTTATGCTTGAGTCGTCTCGTGGTTCATTTACTTTTCCAAAACACACGGTACTTTTTCCAAAGAAACGTTTTGTGCTTGGTGTGAATATGAGTGGAATGCAGATACCTTCTCAGGATATGGTAGTTCTTCGTAATGCAAGTAGGGAAGTGGTGGCTGTGTATCCCGCGCGCGCCGATGCACCAGTTGCGCGCGCACCCACATCTCTTCCGGCGCGCGCGGCCTCTCCATCTTCACCCGAACCATCACCTCCTCCCACCGACACCCCACTTCCAGAAGAACCACCCAAAGAACAAAAGAATCGCACGCATATTCTTGCGCTGGTCGGTATCATTATCCTTGGTGGCGGCGCACTGGTGAGTGCCCGAAAGTTTCGTACAAAAGAAGAGGTTGCTGATGACGATCGAATTGAAGATGATATATAAGATAAAAACCCCGTCAGGGGTTTTTATCGTTTGAATTTAAACAGTGTGTTTTGAGGGAGCGGTGTTTTTTGATCCAGTAACATATCAGAGGTTTCTTTCGTAGGGAGTGTTGTCGGTGTTTCTGGAACTAGTATTGTTTCGGTTGTGGTAGCAGTAACGGGGACACTCTCTTCAAAACCAATAGGATCTTCTACTTCAGTTTCAACACCTTTCACCTCAGGAGCAGGGTTTGCAATCGTTTCTTCAAGTGTTGCCTTCAGATTGAGAAATGTTGAATCAAGAATGATTTCACTTGCAGCGCTTACTTCAGCGTCCGTTGCAGCTTTTACTGGTTCTTCAGCAGGGAGTGTTTCTGTGGTTGCGGGTACTTCTGGTGTGGTTTCAAGAAGCGCAGGGAGGCTCATTGTTGAGAGCGGAGCATCTGCTGCTTTCATGAGAGTTGTTTCTTCTGTGAGAGCTGTGTCTTCGGTAGGTGTTGCTTCTTCTGTGACTTCAGGCGCTACCGGTTCTTCTGCGGCTACTTCTGGAGCAACGGTGTTTTCGTAGTCAGTGAGGCTCGCAAGAATGACTGATGTTGTTTCTGCCACTTCTTCATCTTTTCCTTCAGCTTGGAGCTCTACTGCGGCGGCTACAAATGTTTCTGATTCTTTTTCGATGAGATTTTTTACGATTTCTGTTTTTTCAGGAGTGAGGTTGCCTGTTTCTTTGAGTTCTTTTGCTTCTTCTACTCTGTTCACGATGAGTTGTGCGTGATGGTTTGCTTTTTCTTCACTTGTCACAGCAAGTACTCCGCGTATTGGTTCAGAAACGTTTACCTTGAATGTGTAGAGTGTGTCACCAGGAAGTGTTTTTTCAGATGCGTATGAAAGAGTGGTGCCTCCGCCAATACCGACAATGAGTATCACAGCGAGTGCTTTAAGCGCATGGGGAAAATGAAATGGAGAACGAACAGCACTCATGACAACCTTAAGATTGCGAACGTATGGTGAAAATACCGGAGTAGGGGACTCGGCTTTTTTCTTGGCGGCGCTGACCTTTTGAATGAGTGCAAATCGAATCATCCCTTTTTCATCAGGGCTCATTTTGATCTCGCGACCTCTTTTAAGTTGTTCTTCGAAGTTTTTCATATTAGTGTGTGGTGTCTTGTTTTGATTCCAAGAGGTTTTTCATTTTATCAAGACCTCTGTGGATTCGTACGGAAATGTTGTTCTCTGTCTCTCCTGTGATGTCGGCTATTTCTTTCACAGATAAGTCGTCGACGTATCTCATGATCAGCACATCTTTATACATTTCAGGGATTGTGTTCACGAGCGCAAGGACTTGTTTTCCGTCGAGCAATCGCTCTATCTGGCCTCGTTCATCGAATCCGACATCGAAGCCTGATTCCATCATACTGTCGAGGGAGTCGGACTTTTTCTTTCGGCGGTAGTCGATAACGAGGTTTCCTGCGATCCGGTAGAGGAAGGCTCGCATGTTGTCTACGGTATTGCCGGCTTCCACGTATTCCCAGGCTTTCATGAAGGTGTCCTGGGTGAGGTCGAGGGCAACATCACGCCGTGAGGTTTGGAAAAGGCAGTAGCGGAAAATAGCGTCACCAAAGGCGTCGTAGGCTTCAAGGAAAGGCTTTTCATGATGGCGAGGATCCACTTCCATAAAATAAGACGATTAGAGGGGGTGTTTCTTACAATTAATTCGCCCTTTAGTATAGCCTAGAAACCCCTGTATTTCCAAGCCAAAGAACCCATGTGGTACACTACACACATGCTATCTCATGGATCATTAAATCAGGTTCTTATTATTGGCGGAGGATTTGCTGGCACGCGTGCCGCTATCGATCTTGCAAAAAAAGGTCTCCCCAATACCCATATAACGCTTGTTTCAAATAAATCATATTTTGAATATTATCCGGCGCTCTATCGCGTGGTGACAGGTGCGTCTCCTATCGAAGTGTGTGTGCCGCTTGAAGACATTGTGCCCTATGGTGTTGATATCGTTGTGGACACAGTGACCAGTATTGATCTTACAAAAAAAGTAGTGACTTCTGAAAAATACGGAGAGATGCCGTATACCACACTTGTGCTTGCGCTTGGAAGTGAAACGACGTATTTCAATTTGCCGGGACTCGACAGTATGTCGCTTGGATTTAAATCAACCAAAGAAGCGCTTCGTCTTAAAAATCACATCTACAATCTTTTTAAGACACACATGCATCCCAATCAAAACGAACTTACGAGCCATTTTCACGTGGTGGTGGTTGGTGGTGGGCCATCGGGAGTTGAAGTGGCGGGTGACCTCACTGCGTTTATGCGGAAACTTGCGAAAGAAACGGGTGTTGATCCGTCACTCGTCACGATTGATCTTATCGAATCTAATCCTCGGCTTGTGCCTGCACTTCCTCCTGAGGTCTCTGAACGGATACTTCGTCGATTGCGAATACTCGGCGTTAATATATTTTTGAATCGCCGTCTTGTTAAAGAAGAAGTGGAGTCGGTCTATATGAAAGATATGTCACTTCAGACTAAAACAGTCATCTGGACAGCCGGCACGCAGATCAATCAACTGGTTGCAAGCACAGAAGGATTGCAATTTTCTGAAAAAAAACGTGTTGTCGTAGATGAATACATGCGCGCTCTTGGACACAGCGATGTGTACGTTGCCGGGGATCTTGCGGCTACTCCATACTCAGGACTTGCGCAGACGGCGATTTATGACGGTAGTTATCTTGCGGATACTGTTGCTTCGGAGATTCTTGGAAAGAAAGTGCGCGCATATGCGCCAAAGAAAGTGGGGTATGTGATCCCTGTTGGTGATGACTGGGCGGCACTGGTTATTGGAAAGTTTCGATTGTACGGAAGGTTCGCTTATCTTGTTCGTCACGCTATCGACTTCCGCTTTTTCTCAGGAATTCTTACTGTGCGAAAACTTTTCAGCCTCTTTTTTGAAGGATGGCGCTATAGGAAAATTGGACCTGTTGAAGAACCCGCTGTCTGCAAGCTTGAAAAATAGAATTAATACCATCGTTCGCTCCGCCCGCACACCCCTTCTCGGACACGCATATTTTTCTGCTGAAAAATTGCTCCAACTCGCGCCAGTCGCGCTCCGTAGGTCCTCGAAGGGGTGTGCGGACTTCGCTGCCTTTAGTGGCTACCCGATCTTTCTGATAGCCAGCGGAATTTTCTGAAAATCTTCCAAGAGTGTTTTTCTCATTCCTCCGTTATAGAGTGCTGCGGCAGGGTGATAGAGTGGAAGAAAGTATTCGGTGTCTATGTGTGGAACTTTTTTCTGGATGAGGGTTCCATGCGCATCACCGATTTTCAATTCAGGGAAAAAAGTATTCATCGAATGACGTCCGAGAAACACAATCAGTTTCGGTTGGATGAACGTGAGTTCTTCGTAGAGCCACGGCGCGCACGCTTCTTTTTCTTCAGGAAGGGGATCGCGGTTGTCGGGTGGGCGATATTTTACGATATTGGTTATGTACACATCTTCGCGCTTCATGCCTATTGATGCCAGCATTTCCTTCAAGAACTTTCCCGCAGCGCCGACGAAGGGAATTCCTTGCGCATCTTCAGACTTTCCCGGCGCTTCACCAATGAACACTATTTTTGCATCAGGATTTCCGTCGCCCGGCACATACCGCGTGGCTGTCTTTTTTAGTTCGATATCTACTGCCTCGTTCCACTTTTCATGGATAGCGCGGAGTTTTTCGGCTCGTGTCATGTAATAAGTATACAAAAAATACAGCATTCCCCAATTTCCAATATATGGTATAGTGGCGCCTATGGGTATCAAAAACTTTTTAATGAAGAAAATGATGAAGGCCAAGGGCGTACCTGAAGATCAGATCGAAATGATCCTCGGTATTATGGAAAAAGATCCCGAGCTCTTCAAGAAAATCGCTAAGGAAACTGAAGCGCATGTGAAAGGCGGTATGAACGAGCAAATGGCCGGCATGAAAGTGATGATGAAATACAAGAGCGAGCTTCAGAAGCTCATGCAGAAATAGTATGGGACTTTCGATCGGCATGGAGTGAACACACCTCGACATATTCCATCCAATTTCATGGCTCAAGGAGTTATTCCTTTCAGTTTTAGTATTACGTTAAATAAAGAATGGAATTACGTAAAATTATTTTTAAAAATGTCCAAGAAATCATCAACAACAACGATCCAGTAGGATTGGTTGATGGGGGTGCGCCAGATGATGAGTATGATAACCAGGTTGGACAAATAGTCGAAGCACTGAGGACTGAATCAGACAGGGTCTCCTTGGCCAATAAAATTGAATCTATCTTCAAAAGTTCTTTTGGGGAGGACTGTTTATCAGGTAAAGAACAATATTTACAGATCTCAGAAAAGTTATTGGAAATGAAAAATAGACTGAGGTGGTAATCTAAGAAGATAATATGATTTTACAAATAATATTAGGGGTGGTAGCACTCATCCTTGCAATTCTTTTACTGGTTAACGATAAGAATAAAAAAGTTGCGTCAGCCTTTTCTATGATTACAGGGAAATTGGATATGAACCAGGGTACATCTCAAAGATTATTTTCTACATTAAAAGGATTTCTTCTGATCCTCTGCTTAGTAGTTATATTTGCTACTCTTGTCCAGTTTTTCGGATAAGGATTTCCATGTGAGTAGCAGAGGTGTAATAAAATGAAAAAATCATCAGTACAGCAAGAAATAACACCGTCTGAAGCACTGAAAGCATTAGGTGAATATGTCCCTGATATTGCTTTTACTGTTGTAACTGCGCTCTATGCCATCAACCCTATTTGGGCTGTCCTGTTTTATACAGGAAAAGGTATTTTTGGTGCGTGGGCAGACTTTGGCAAGACAAGAATGAAAGAGCTTGCCATTAGTCTTGAAGATGAGAAAGATTCTTTTATTCCAGAAATTATAGAAAGTAATAAGTTTAAGGGCTTGTTTCTTGAAACTCTTGATAGACATATGAAAGAGACATCTGAAGAGAAGAGAGCACTTTTAAGAAGGTACCTTATTGCTGTTGCTCAAGGAAAACATCCAGAGTTTGACTATCACACAAAACTTCTAAATATTCTTGAGCAAATAACTGGTGACGAATTCCGTCTTTTTATGCTTCTTCCAACTATCATTCAAGATTGGCATGATGAATCTGTAGCACTTTCTAATTCAGAACACGAACGAGAAGCAATAGAAAGTAGAAATATCGAAATGAATACCATGCAGGTCATTATGCGCTTGAAAGATTGGGATATAAAAAAGAGAAAATTTTCTGCCCTTTTAAGGTTTCTGAATAATTATGGGCTTATTGTTTCTCACGACACAAGTACTAGTGGAATCGGGGGCGGTGGAAGCAATGATTTAATTTTTTCAGGGCTTAGCGAGGCGGGTAAAGTATTTTATGATTTCATGGACGATCCGAATATTGTTAAAGAAATCACTGACCACAATGAGAATAGAGCAAATCCAGGACGTCTGAGACAGTATGAAGATTAAATTAATACACTTGGTGTGTTAAAAGCTTCCTATCCTGTATGAAAATACCCAAAAATAAATTTATCATAGATTTTCAGAAACCCTCATCGTATGCTTTTCATGCTGTATTTTTAAATTACTTTGTATATGAAGTTTTACAAAAAAAAGATGACAGGAAGTCAAAGCAGCTTTACTTTCGATTATTTCGGACCGGGCTTATAGGAGATATTTTATATAAAAAAGCAGAAGAATATATCGTGTCCGAAGAACATACCGTAGAAATGGAATTACTCGCAGGTCTTTTTGAAAGCTATATGTTTTTGGTGAGAAGTATATATGACTATCTTCTTCATTTTCTGAAAGATGAATACGATGTACAAGATAATAGTTTCAGCGATTTTCTTAAAAAGGTGGAGAAAGGTAATTATCCAGAGATTCAGGGAAAGTTTAGAGATCATCTATTAAAAACAAAATTGTTTGATGAAATAAGATCTCTTCGTGATTCCATTAAGCGCCAGACGCCATATATTTTCCTTTATGTAAAAGAAAATCAATATTGGATTGACGGAGTGATTTATAAAAGGGATGGATCAAAAGAAAAATTTGATGATACACTCCATACAAAAATTTTTGCTTATACAACAGCCCTCCTACTTTTGATGTCTTACATTGCAGAAAGTTATGGACTTGATGAGTTCACCGGAACTTATACTGAAACAAGCAAAGCGTTGGCTGAATGAACAGAATAATGGAACCAGAACGTCTACAGTAAATATTGAGGAAACTAAAAAGGAAATCGCCAAGCTGAAAGAACAAGAGGATCGGTACGCAAAGGCGTATGGAGCAGGAGCGTTTTCTATAGATAAACTTAAAGACTATACGCTTCCTCTCAAAGATAAGATTGCTCTGTTTAATAAACAGTTGGTGAAATCTCAAGAGGAGAGTAAGCAAGCAGGCGGGGCGATATTGCCTCCAGATAGCGAGATAGAAGTATTTGCTCAAAAAGCTGTGCAAATGCTCAAAGACTTGAATTTTAGCGCAAAAAAGGTCATAGTAAGTGGCATCATAGATTGAGTGGTCGGAACGAACGATGAATTACAAGTGTATGGTTATATTCCAGTAACAGATATCAATGTCTTCACTAGCTATCGGCATCGTAGGACTTCCAAACGTGGGAAAATCCACGCTTTTCAACGCGCTTACCAAAAAAGGCGTGCCGGCTGAAAACTATCCGTTTTGTACGATTGATCCGGCTGTCGGAATCGTCGGCGTTCCCGACGCACGCTTGGCCGCTCTCACTGAATTTTCAAAGTCTGAAAAAACAATTCCAGGCGCTATCGAATTCGTCGACATCGCCGGTCTTGTGGCCGGCGCATCTAAAGGCGAAGGACTTGGCAATCAATTTCTCGCGCACATTCGTGAAGTGGACGCTATTCTTCACATGGTGCGTATCTTTCCTTTGAAGATGGAGGGTGGAAAAGAGATCATGCACGTGTATGGTGAGATCGACCCACTCCGCGATATCAAAGTGATCAACCTTGAGCTCATTATTTCCGATCTTGAAATGGCGCTCAAGCGCCGCGGCAACCTTCAGCGTGATGTGAAGCGCGGGGATAAAGAAGCAATCTTCGAAGATGAAATTCTCACGAAAGTGATCGCAACACTCGAAGCTGAAAAGATGGTGAACTCTATCGCATTCGATGAAAAAGAATTCGCGAAAGCGAAGCAGATGAATTTCCTCACCATCAAACCTGTGCTCTATGGCCTCAACAAACGCGCCGGAGTGAAATCGCTCGACGAAGAACGACCGGAATATTTCAAAGAAATCACGTCGTTCATTGAAAGCACCGGTTCCAAGTGGACTATCATCGACGCGAAGATCGAAGACGAACTCAAGGATTTTCACGGCGAAGAAAAAGAAATGTTCCGAAAAGAGCTTGGCGGAGAAAATGACGGCATCACCGATCTTATACGCACTGGCTACGAACTTCTCGGTCTCATGAGTTATTTCACAACGGGTCCCGACGAAACGCGCGCATGGACAGTGAAAGTTGGTTCCACCGCTCCTGTTGCCGCTGCCGCAATCCACACCGACTTTCAAAACAAATTCATTCGCGCCGAAGTCATCAATTGGAAAACGCTTATCGATGCAGGCTCATACGCAGATGCGCGAGCGAAAGGACTACTTCGAACAGAAGGGAAGGAATATGTGGTGAAGGATGGAGATGTGATTGAGTTTAAGATCTAGGAAAAAGAAAAAGGCTTTACTAGTAGCACCAGTAAAGCCTTTTAAATTATCTAGATGAATTGCTTGCAATAAGATCAGATTGCCACTTCTCAAGATAATAAATTTCATAATGTGTCTGTTCCCATTCCTTACCTCGGGTTGTGATTATTACAACTAAATGGGTCGGGGCAAAACCTGTTTGCTTTATTCGATCACATTTACAGATTAGCTCTATTAAGTCTTTTTTTAAATTTTTGTTATTTGAGGACTGAGCTCTCCCTGTTATCTGTAGAGGAATAGTAACTCTCCCAAGTTCCATACCCCAAACTTCAAATTTTAGACCAAAAGCAAGTGGTTTTAACTCAACATTTTCATTCTCAAATTTTGTGAAAAAATTCGAATAAAGGTTTTCCACCCTGCGATTAATGTCTATAGTGTGGCTAAAGAACGTAGTTTTGCTTTTAAAACCAGACTTAACAATTTCTGGAAATACTCTTTTTAGAACATCTTGCCCAAGAACATTTAAACTTTTCATTTTTAAAAGGATTTTACCGCAACATGCGATGCTGGAATAATTTTTTTCGTAAGCATTGAGCGAGTTGCTTCATTCTCGCCATATCTACTAATTAAGGAAGTAGAACAACCTTTTTTATAGAGTACCACACTTTTTCAAATTAGCTATAGCTCACAAGAATAGAATAAACTAGAACAATTCTAGCTAGTGGCTAATATCATGTTTTTGCGTTACCATGTTCCAATGCAAAAAGAGCTTATTGCCAGTCTTCAAAAAGGAAATCTCGCCGTTATTCCCACCGACACCTTGTACGGCCTCATCGGTCTTGCTCTTTCAAAGCGTGCTGTTTCTTCTATCTATACGCTCAAAGGCCGGAATGAAAAAAAGCCGCTCATTATTCTCATTTCGAATATTTCAGAACTTGAGCTTTTTGATGTTTCAGTAGATGCTGCTGCTAAGAAAGTATTAAAAGAAGTGTGGCCGGGAAAAGTGACGGTGATTCTTCCAGTGAAAGGAAAGAAGTTTGAATATTTGCATCGCGGCACGAATTCGCTCGCGTTTCGTTTGCCGGATGTTGCGAAGCTCCGCGCACTTATAAAAAAAACCGGCCCTCTTGTGGCTCCCTCGGCAAATCCCGAAGGTCTTCCTCCTGCTGAAAGTATTGAAGAAGCGCGGAAGTATTTGGGAGAAAAAGTTATGTATGTTGATGGAGGAAAAATAAAAGGAAAAGCCTCTACTATCGTGCGTCTCACAGAAAATGGTTTTGAAATACTGAGGCAGGGAAGCGTGAAGATTCCAAAGAAGTTCCAAAACAAAAAATAGCCCGCGGGCTATTTTTTACTCTTCGTTCCTTTTTTTATCAGCGTATTTCGTTCTGATTTCAATTTCTGCACTTCTTTAGCAAGTTCCATGAGCGTGACTTCTATTTTTTCCACGAGCACAGCATCGCGGCGTTTTTCATCTTCTTCGTATTCCTCAACATCCTCACTCATTTCATCCACATCTTTTTCAATCTCTTCCACATCTTCCTGAATTTCTTCAACGTCTTCTTGAATCTCATCGACATCTTTCTGGATTTCATCCACATCTTTTTCGATTCCCTCAACGTCTTGTTGGATCTCTTCCACATCTTCTTGGATTTCTTCAATATCTTCAGACACGAGCTCGAGTTCTTTTGCTTGGCGGTTGACTGACATTTGGATGAAGATCGAAAGGTAGATAGCTTCAAGCGAGACGATGGTTGTCATCACCAAAAGTACCGTTTCAAAGCGCACACCAAAAAAAGGAAGAATGAAGGCTATCACAAAGAGCGCCGTGTGAAGTACAAGGGAAGTCGAAGAGCCTATCCAGCGGGAAACACCTTCAGACATGATATCGATTTTCTGTTTTTGGCGGCGAAGTCGGTCCATAATGAAGGCTTTATTATACAGCACTTTATTGATATACTCCATACATATGACACACGAAACTGGAAAACTTTCACCGAAATTCTTTTTTGTATCTCTTGGTGCACTAGTTACTCTTATCACGAGCGTCTCTTCACTCCTCATTCTTTTCTTCGAGACTCTCAACAACGCATATCCCGATGCGCTGAATGCAATGTATGAGTACGGATACAATTCATACAATTACGAAACCATTCGTGGTGCAATGGCGACACTTATCATCGTCTTTCCCATCTACCTCGTTCTTTCGCACATTTGGAAAAAACTTTCAAACAGCAAGCTTGGCACAATCGACGAAGTGATCCGCAAGTGGATGATCTACCTCGTGCTTTTCCTTGCTAGTATCGTGATCGTCGTTGATCTCGTGACTCTCGTACGGTATTTCGTTTCCGGAGAAATCACCATTCGCTTCGTGTGGAAAGTACTTGGCACAGCACTCATCGGCAGTATGGTGGGAATCTATTATTTGAACGAACTCAAAGAAAAGAAAATATTGAATGGCCGCTATTTCAACATGGGCACTGTGCTCGCGCTCAAAGGCGCAGCTATCGTCATTGCTCTTGTTGTGTGGAGCTTCTGCGTCATCGGTAGTCCAAAAGAACAGCGCATGTGGCGCTTCGACGATCGTCGTGTGCAGGATTTGCAATCGATCCAGTGGCAGGTGATTAATTTCTGGCAGCAGAAAGAAGCGCTTCCTGAGACCCTCGCAGAACTTTCAAATCCGATCTCAAGCTTTATGATCCCTGTCGAGCCAGAATTCGCTGAAGGAAAAATCTACGAATACAAAAAGACAGGCGAGATGAGTTTTGAACTCTGCGCTGACTTTTCACTTCCAATGCCTGAAGGATGGCGTGAATACAGTAACGGTGGCGGTGTCAGACCAATGATGGGTGGAGCTATGGAAGACAGCGTGAGCTCGATGCCGTATCCTGGCGGTGGCATGAACGAATCCTGGGATCACGAAGCCGGACGCACGTGCTTCTCTCGTACGATCGATCCGGATATCTATCCACCATACGAAAAATCAGTTAGGTAACAGCGAAATAACAACTTTAAAAAACCTCGGATTTTCGAGGTTTTTTTGTTATAGTTATCTTTATCTATGAAACAGGCGCCTGGGTATAATCATCTTCAGATCGAGAAGAAATGGCAGAAAGAATGGGATACACAAAAAACATACCAGACTCTTTCTGCGTTGAAAGCAAAGGCTAAAAAGCTGAAGCCGTATTACGTGCTCGACATGTTTCCGTATCCTTCGGGTGCCGGCCTTCATGTGGGTCATCCGCGTGGGTATATCGGCAGTGATGTCTTTGCCCGCCAAAAAAGAATGGAAGGATTCAATGTGCTTCATCCGATGGGCTACGACGCCTTTGGTCTTCCAGCTGAGCAGTTTGCGATTGCGAATAAAATCCACCCACGGAAAGCAGTTGAAAAAAATGTTGCAACGTTCGAGAAACAACTTTCGATTATGGGCCTTTCGTACGACTGGTCTCGAAAAGTAAATACGACTGATCCTGAATACTACCGTTGGACACAGTGGATTTTCTTGAAGCTCTACGGCTCATGGTTTGATACAGAAAAAAATAAAGCGAGGCCGATCGAAGATCTTGAAAAAGTATTTGCGAAGAATGGAAATGCAAATGTTGCTGCTGCGTGTGATGCAACAGTGCAAACATTTTCAAAACAAGAATGGAAAGCATTTTCGGAAAAAGAAAAGCATGACGTGCTGATGAAATACCGATTGGCATACGAAGGCTACAGTGAAGTGAATTGGTGCCCAGAGCTTGGCACGGTGCTTGCGAATGATGAAATCGTGGATGGTCCAAACGGTCCCGTTTCTGAACGTGGCGGTTTTCCGGTGGAAAAGAAATCGATGCGCCAATGGTTTATGCGCATCACTGCCTACGCCGACCGTTTGATCGAAGGACTGACGGATCTTGATTGGAGCGATCATATAAAAGAGATCCAGAAGAATTGGATTGGAAAATCAGAAGGATCGGAAATCGAGTTCGCGCTTTCAATGGGACAGAAGATTTCAGTATTCACAACCCGCGCCGACACGCTTTTCGGTGTGACGTATGTTGTGCTTGCTCCCGAACATCCGCTCGTTGAAAAAATGATTACCCACATTCAAAACTGGGATGATGTGTACGAATACATTACGCGCAGCAAAAAGAAAAACGAAGAAGAGCGCACTGATGCGACGAAAGAAAAAACAGGCGTACAGCTGAAAGGAATTACTGCAACGAACCCTGCGAATGGAGAAGAAGTACCCGTATTCATCGCCGATTACGTGCTTGCCGGATACGGCACGGGTGCAGTGATGGCGGTGCCGGCGCATGATGAAAGGGATTTTGAGTTTGCTCTTAAACATCACTTACCTATGCGTGATGTAGTTCAACCTGTCAAACCCCTTGCCGATGAATATTACCTAAAACTTGGTTACGATAAACGGTTTTTTTCTGGTTCTGGTATTTTGTTCAACTCTCAGAATTTTAATGGCCTCTCTTCCGAAGAAGCCCGCAAAAAAATCACTGAATTCGTCGGCGGAAAAATCGTCACAAAGTATAAACTTCGCGATGCAGTGTTTGCACGTCAAAGGTATTGGGGTGAACCGATTCCGCTTGTGCATAAAAAGGATGGAACGATTGAAATGGTTCTCGAGAAAAAACTTCCTCTCACACTTCCTAATGTAAAAAGCTATGAACCAAGTGGTACGGGCGAATCTCCACTTGCGAGCGTTTCGAGTTGGACGAAAGCGGGATATGAAACCAACACGATGCCGGGTTGGGCGGGAAGCTCGTGGTATTTCCTTCGATATATGGATCCGAAAAACAAAAAAGCACTCGCGTCTGAAACTGAAATGAAATACTGGAAGAGTGTAGATATGTATGTCGGTGGCGCAGAACATGCGACCGGGCACCTTCTGTATTCTCGTTTCTGGAATAAATTCCTCTTTGATATCGGTATCGCACCAACAGACGAACCGTTCAAATCACTTCGAAACCAAGGCATGATCGGTGGCGCTGATGGAAGAAAAATGAGTAAGCGCTGGGGCAACGTGGTCAATCCTGATGATGTCGTAAAAACATACGGCGCGGATTCGCTTCGCGTGTTCGAGATGTTCCTTGGTCCGTTTGATTCACATCTTCCGTGGTCGACCGAAGGCATTATCGGTTCACGTCGCTTCATCGAAAAAGTGTGGCGTCTTGCGTCACGCGTTTCTGAAAAGAAGAATGCGAAGACAGACGAAAAAGCGCTGAAGGCAATTCATAAAGCTATCAAAAAAGTAAGTGATGATATTGCCGGTTTCAATTACAACACTGCCATTTCCGCGATGATGATCTCTGTCAACGAGCTCGAAAACGCAGAAGTTATTGCGCTTTCGGATTTCAAACTATTTCTCCAGATCCTCGCTCCATTCGCGCCGCATGTTACCGAAGAATTGTGGAGAAGCTTTGGCGAAAAGAAAAGTATCCACGTTTCCGGTTGGCCAAAATGGAATCCAAAGCTGCTTGTTGAAAGTGAAGTCACTATCGCTGTGCAGGTAAATGGAAAAGTGCGTGGCGAGATGACGGTGGCCGTGGATGCGCTTGAAGCCGATGTTCTCGCTATGGCAAAAATGCTTCCGAGCGTGGAGAAATATCTCACCAGCGAGCCGAAAAGAATTATTTATGTGAAAGGGCGTCTTGTGAACATCGTCGTGTAATATGGTCGGGAAAATACTCTCCGCTATCCAAAAGAAATCTGAAAGTGTCCACCAGGCCGCGCTTATTCTGATCATCTTTTCTTTCATTTCGCAATTCCTCGGACTCATCCGCGACCGCGCGCTCGTTTCGTATCTTGGTCCGTCGCTTCCGCTCGACGTCTATTATGCAGCGTTCCGCATTCCTGACCTTATCTACGCTACCATCGCGTCGCTTGTCGCTGTCACTGCTATCATGCCTTTTTTGAAAAACCGTCTTTCCGAAGGTGGTACCAGCGACGGCAGGCGTTTTCTTTCGAATCTCATTTCCGCATTTTCGGCAGTGATGGTGATCGTGGTGATTCTCGCATTTATTCTGATGCCGTTTTTGGTAAAGTTCGTGGCTCCTGGTTTTCCACCTGAAGGATTGGATCAGCTCGTGACGATGTCGCGCATTATGCTGCTTTCGCCGCTTCTTCTTGGATTTCAAAATCTGTTTGCTTCTATTACGCAGTATCACAGAAAGTTTTTTGTGTTTGCTATTGCGCCGGTGCTCTACAACCTTGGCCTCATCGCCGGCATCGTTTTCTTCTATCCGCTTTTTGGCACCATAGGTCTTGCGTGGGGAGTCGTGCTCGGCGCGCTCCTGCATCTTTTCATTCATCTTCTCACCGCACTTTCACTTGGCTACGCGCCGCGTCTTTTGCGAAAGATAGATTGGAAAGAAATATGGGATGTTGCAAAGACTTCTTTTCCACGCACGGTCACGCTCACACTCGCGGCTGTCACGGTGTTTTTCATGACTTCGATTGCGTCGACGCTTTCGGAAGGTTCGATTTCGCTCTTCACGTTTGCTATCAATCTTGAAACATTTCCTGTCGGACTTATCGGTCTTTCGTTTGCCGTGGCTGCGTTTCCAACACTTGTTGATTCATGGAAAAGTTCAGACACAGGAAAATTCCTTGAGATTCTGCAGAACGTTGCGCGGCACATTATTTTCTGGTCGCTTCCGTTTTCAATTCTCTTTATCGTGCTTCGCGCGCATATCGTGCGTGTGGTGTACGGTACGGTCAACCTTTCGTGGACGGACACCAAAGTGCTTGCCGCCACACTCGCTATTCTTTCCATTTCGATCACCGCGTACTGCCTCCTCCTTCTTTTCATCCGCGCATACTATGCGGCAGGGCAAACACGAAAACCTTTTTGGATTAGCCTTTCTGCGCTTCTTGGAACGATAGCGCTCACGTTTATTTTCCTTCGCCTCTATTCTATGTCGCCTGAATTCAGACACATACTCACTCGTCCATTCAATGTGCCTGAAGAAAGTGGAGCTGTGATGGCGCTGGCGCTCGCGTACACAGGAGGTCATGTTATTTCGCTGGTGCTCATGTGTCGCCAATTCCGAAAGGATTTTGGAAAAGGAATTCTTCGTCGCATCGCGAAAAGCTTCATGAAAACAGCACTCGCGTCGCTTGCGGGTGGTGTTGCCGCATATGGTGTTCTTCTCACATTCACACCGCTTGGTCCACTTCAGACGTTCAACCAAGTGCTCGCGCAAGGGTTTCTCGCAGGTCTTGGTGGTGCAGTGATGATGCTCGGCGCGTTGTATGTGCTGAGGAGTGAAGAGCTCGGCGAATTCCTCAAGAAAACCCTCAAAAGGGAAATCGAAGGCCACAAAGAACCAGGCGCAGCGCATGAAGAGACGCATATTTAAGTCGTTGAATAATAAGCGTTGTATGCTAGTATCTGATTGTCTTATATGAGCACCAAGCATATCCGCAATTTTTCAATAATCGCCCACATCGACCACGGCAAGTCCACGTTGGCCGACCGTCTTTTGGAGTTGACGGGCACTATCGAAAAGCGAAAAATGCGCGACCAGGTGCTCGACTCGATGGAGCTTGAACGCGAACGCGGGATCACTATCAAGATGCAGCCAGTGCGCATGGATTACAAAGAGGGGAATCAGAACTACGTTTTGAACCTCATCGATACTCCTGGCCATATCGACTTTTCATACGAAGTGTCGCGTGCTCTTAAAGCCGTGGAAGGTTCTATCCTTCTTGTGGATTCCACGCAGGGTGTGCAGGCGCAGACGCTCACCACGCTTGAAATGGCTCGCGCGCAAGGACTCACGATCATTCCTGTGGTTTCGAAAATAGATTCGCCGCTTGCTCGCGTGGATGACACCAAACTCGAAATTGCCGCGCTTCTTGATATCGACCCCGACACCGTGCTTGGCGTTTCCGGAAAAACAGGCGAAGGTGTGGACGAGCTTCTGAAAGAATTGGTGAAGCGCGTGCCGCCTCCTGCTCCGGGAAACAAAGATGGTCTTTCGGCACTTGTGTTTGATTTTAAATACGACGACCATAAAGGTGTGGTTATCTACGCCCGCATCTTTGACGGCAGTGCTGCTCGCCACGACGATCTCCGTTTTGCTATTTCCAACGAAACATTCCAGGCGCTCGAAGTGGGAACGTTCAGTCCGAGCGAAACTCCTGCACCGAAACTTCAAGAAGGCGAAATCGGTTACATCGTGACCGGTGTAAAGCGCCCGGGTGTGGCGAGTGTGGGTGATACTATCACCGGAGCAAAGCGTCCACTTCCAGCTCTTCCTGGGTACATGCAGCCAAAGTCTGTCGTATGGGCATCCGTCTATCCCGAAAGTGCGGACGACTTTCCTGAACTGCGTCTTGCACTTCAGCGTCTCAAACTTTCCGACTCATCGCTCACATACGAAGAAGAAACGTCTGGCTCGCTCGGTCGCGGATATCGCCTAGGTCTTTTGGGGATGCTTCATCTTGAAATCGTGACCGAACGCCTTCGCCGTGAATTTAATCTTGAACTCGTGGTGACGACGCCTTCGATTACCTACTACGTGACGAAGCGCGGAGGAAAAGAAGAAGTGGTGTACTCGCCGCATCTTTTTCCAAACGACGGAGAGATTCTGAAAGTGGTGGAACCGTGGGCGGCTATCAAGATCATTACGCCGACAGAATATCTCACTGGCCTGATGCCTCTTTTCTACAACCACGAAGGGGAAATAGGCGACACGCTAAACTTTGGTGAAGGTCGCACACAAGTGATTCTCAAAATGCCGCTTCGCGAAATGATGCGCAATTTCTTCGATGAACTTAAAAGTGTCACGAGCGGCTACGCATCTATTTCATACGAACTCGGTGAACTGCGTGAAGCTGATGTGACACGACTCGATATTCTTGTGGCTGACGAAGCTATTCCTGCATTCACGCGCGTGGTATCAAAGCGCCGCGCTCTTGAAGAAGCTGAAGATGCTGTTGAAAAACTTCACGAGTATCTTCCACGCCAAATGTTCGAAACCAAAATCCAAGGATTCGCGCTTGGAAGAATTCTTTCGTCAAAAACACTGAAAGCGTTTCGAAAAGATGTGACGGGCTATCTCTATGGCGGCGATATCACTCGAAAAATGAAACTTCTTGAAAAGCAGAAAAAGGGAAAGAAGAAAATGCGTGATCGCGGAAAGGTAAATATCCCGCATGATGTTTTTTTGAAAATGATGAAGAGTGATAAATAACCAATAAAAAGGGCGGCACCTCATCCAAGATTTCAAGTCCTAACTTCGAGAGAAGTCTAACGTTTGAACTTTGAAATCTTTCCTGAGGTGCCGCCCTTTTTATTGGTTATTTATCTCTGGAACACGCCTGGCATGTAGAGGAGGATCATGCTCAAAATAACGAGTACTGAGACGATGTACCAGAAGATTTTCATTCTGTTGCGATTTTTTTGATTGAAAAGCATTTGCGAACTTCAGTGTTATGGCCTAGTATGAGAGAAGCTCTAAGGCTCGCGCCTCGGCAATTTCCCTTGAAGTGAGCATACCAAACATGATGAATCCAAACAAGCGCAACCGTTCACATCCCGCATGGCGTTCCAAACTAACGCTTGGTATCCTTATCGTGCTCGCGCTCATCCTTGGAAGCAACGCTATTTCCATGTATGCCAAAAGTCGCGACGCGGTGCGCAACAAAAAAGCCGCCGAAGCCGAGCTCCAAGAACTCAAAGACAAAGAAGCGCGTCTCACCACTGAAATAGAAACGCTCAAAACCCCCGAAGGCGCTGAAGCAATGCTCCGTAGCAAGTACCCTGTTGTGGAAGAAGGGGAAGGTGTGGTGATTATCGTGGATGAAAAGAAAGAAGAGGGGAATTAGTGCCATTTGACTTACAGCCCCTCGGGTTGTACGCTTAGTTAAATTACAATTTCCAAAACTAAATAACACCTACGATCATGGTAATCAAACCAATTCTTTACCCGTTTTTGAACGATCTTCAAACTCTACACGAGATTGTTTCGTTCATTTCTCAGTTACGACGTGCTGATATTTCTATGAAACCGCGGGTTGGCTCAGCATTTCAAACTGAACTCATTTCGGTATTCACCAAAAATAATCTGTTGTATAAGCTTCCTGAAATCGATGGATTGAGTCTTGAAGTATTAGTTCGGGAAACTACTCCACGAGAAGCGTTCATAGCGTTTAGACAAAAAAGTGAACAAGAAACCTGGGTGCCGGCTAAGAAATTATCCACCTCCCTCGACTTTTCTGTTTCGGTACTCTTCACGTTCAATAAGGTGTGGGAGTTGCACAATGAAGCGAATACGGTTCATTATGATATTCCACCCTTGTTTTCACGTAGAGACACAAATCGCACTATAAAAGGATTTTCGCTCAGTAATGTGATTATTGGAAGGAACCGAGAAGGTAAGCCTGTTGCTGCGAAAGTAAAACTCGGATCTGATTTTTCAGTATTTTTTTATAATCTGGATGCGTTTGAAGCGTGGCAATGGTTTTTGCGGAGCGATCATCATTATGGAAAACTGGTTTCATTAAAAACAGTACCCATTATGCATGATCCTCAGTCATCTGGTACGCTCTATGCGCCATGTGTTGATTGTAAAGAGGAGACATCTGGACACCTTCAGGATATGTATTTTCTGGAAGATGGGTATCCTATTGCGTGTGTTAAAGAAGCCACCGTGAGTGCTCGGTTCTCATTATCTGAGAAGGGTATATATGCGCGAGCGGAATCTTCTACCGTTGTTGCCTCTTTAGGAGGACATGGAAAGTCAGAAATTGATCCCAATACTCTGTGTATTGATCTTGGTTTGGTTGCGCACATCAACTACAAGAATCAGCCGATATTCATGGCCTACGTTCCTCAAACGGAATTTTTGCAATGATGTGATTCTCTTAATAATAAAAAACCCGAAGCAATTCGGGTTTTTTTCTTCAATAAGACGAGGCTTGACTGGTGTGCTATACTGGAACCATATGAAAAAAGTTGCAATTTACACCACCCCGACATGCCACTTCTGCCAGTTGGCGAAGGAGTATTTCAAGGAGAACAGTATCGCGTATGAAGAATACAATGTCGCTTCCGACGCTGAGAAACGCGCAGAAATGCTCGAGCTCACCGGCCAGATGGCAGTGCCTGTTATTACTATCGACAATTACGTCTTCGTGGGGTTCGACCAGCCGAAAGTTGCCGAAATCCTTGCCGCATAATCCAATTACATATACGATACAAAAAGCATCCTCGGATGCTTTTTGTATTGCCCCCATAGTTCAATGGATAGAACAGTTCCGTCCTAAGGAATAGATGTACGTTCGATTCGTGCTGGGGGCACAAAAAAAAGACCAACGGATTAAGTTGGTCTTTTAAATTTGTAACCTGTTTTTCTTAACATATCCCGCCATATATGTTACATTTTGTCCCATGGCAAAGAAGGACTATTACGACGTTCTCGGAGTTTCGAAAGGTGCTTCGAAGGATGAAATAAAGAAGGCGTTCCACAAGCTGGCTCATAAGCTCCATCCAGACAAGAATGGCGGAGATGACAGCAAGTTCAAGGAAGCCAACGAAGCGTACCAGACCCTCATGGACGATAAAAAACGCACCCAATACGACCAGTTTGGCTCAGAAGGCCCTCAGGGCTTCGGTGGCGGACAGCAAGGGTTCGGCGGCTTCGACTTCTCCGGTTTCCAGCAGGGAGCCGACTTTGGTGATCTTGGAGATATCTTCTCAGAATTCTTCGGTGGCGGAAGAGCACAGCGCCAGACTCGCGGCCGTGATATTTCTACCGAAATGTCTATCTCATTTGTAGAAGCGATGTTTGGCGTCGAGCGCAAAGTGCTCATCACCAAGCAATCAATGTGCGCTGACTGCACAGGAAGCGGTGCGAAAAAAGGCAGCGGCACAGAAACCTGCAAGAGCTGCAACGGAAAAGGTCAGGTGCATGAGACCAAGCGTTCATTCATGGGTACATTCTCGACCACTCGTGTGTGTGATACCTGTCACGGAAATGGTGAAGTACCAAAAGAAAAATGTGCACTGTGTCACGGTGCGGGAGTACGTGTAGCGCAGGAAGAAATTTCTGTACGCATTCCCGCTGGAATGGACAACGGTGAAATGATCCGTCTTTCAGGAATGGGAGAAGCAGTGAAAGGGGGACCTGCTGGCGATTTGTATATCAAGATCAATGTTGAGCCGCACAAGATCTTTCGCCGCGAAGCGCAGAATCTCACCATGAATCTCGAAGTTTCTGTCACAGACCTTCTTCTTGGAACCGAACGAAAAGTCGAGACGATCGACGGCATACTCACGCTCAAGATTCCCGAAGGCACTCCGCCCAATCAAGTGCTTCGTGTGCGCGAAAAGGGCGTGCCAAACCAGCGAGGCAAACGTGGTGACTTGCTTGTCACTATCAAAATGAAAATGCCAACAAAGCTTTCTCGAAAGGCAAAAGAATATATTACTCTTCTTAAAGATGAGGGCCTATAGAGATGTCTAAATCAAAAAATCGTTACGACGAATACTGGAAGCTTGGCCGCCCTGAATACAACACCGGCGTCTATGGCTACAACGCACATGGTGAACTCGAAGTGCGCGATGGTGGATACACCTACAACCTCCACGAACTTGCAAAAAAATACGATTCACCACTCCGTGTTTTTCTTCCGAGTGTCGTGACTTCACGCGTGGAGAGTGTGTATGAAGCATTTGAGCGTGCGATCAAACAGAAAAAATATTCTGGTGCTTTCACGTATCATTTTCCCATGAAATCCAACCAGACGCGCGAAGCAGTGGAAGCCGTGTTGAAAGGTGGCGCGCATATTGAAGTGACTTCAGCAAATGAACTTGTGCGTATTGGCGGACTTTGGAAAAAGGGAAAGACTCGTAAAAATCTTCGCGTCCTGTGTAACGGTCCGAAAAGCGAAGCGTATCGAAAAGCTATCCTTCATTTTTTCAATGAAGGAATGTCTATCGTGCCTATCATCGAAAACAAAGCAGAATTCACGCTCTTTGATTGGTATCCTGGAGAACTCGGCATTCGTGTGGACCTTGATATCATGGTGGATAGCCACTGGAACAAAGAGCTCAATCGCTTCGGTCTTTCTGAAGAAGAAGCCTACGCTCTTCCAACACGAAAAAACATGACACTTTTCCATTTCCATGTGGGTAGTCAGGTTTCTACCGGCCGCAGCCTTCTTGCCGCTATCGCGCACGGAGCGAATGTCTACAAAAAACTTCGGGAAACGCAGCCTGCACTTTCGATATTTGATATCGGTGGCGGCTTTACAGTGCCGTATACAAAAAACAAAAAAGTGTACGATCACTACGACATCGCTGACGGTGTGGTGAAAATTTTGAAAAATGCATTTCCTCGTCAACCCGACCTTCATCCGGATATCGTAGTGGAATGGGGTCAGTTTGCGGTCGCACCGAGTCAGTGTCTTATCTATAAAGTGATTTTTGAAAAAGATATTCCGAAAGCGAAGATCAACAAGAAGTGGTATATCATTGATGGTAGTTTTATCAACGATTTGCCCGACACGTGGTCTATCGGCCAGACATGGCACATCATCCCTGTGAATGGTGCAAAGACCCCTCTGACGCCTGTGTGGCTCGCAGGAAGCTCGTGTGACTCCGACGATGAATACCGCGTGGATGATCTTGATCTTCCAAAAATTGCGAAGAACGGCACACTCTATATCGCAATCCTCGACACCGGCGCCTACCAGGAAGCCCTCTCTGGCAACCACTGTCTTCTCGGTAATCCGGCAAAGATAGCGCTCGTGAAAGGTGAAGACAAATTGCTATACGCGCGCGACGGAAAGGTGACGCATTTGGAATGGAAGGGGAGGTAGTTGTTGGATAACCCCAGGAGCGAAATAG
>CAYMIO010000003.1:0-51814 GCA_964390875.1 uncultured Candidatus Saccharibacteria bacterium | reverse complement strand
TGCGCGGATCACTTCAGCACACAGACCGGCACCTGCCGCGCGGGGGATCCCCTCCTCCTTTTTATACGCGCATTCTTGTGTTAGCATTCTCCTTATGACTGAAGAACAATTGAAGGAAAACCGCCATACGCTTGCCCACCTCCTTGGTGCGGCTGTTTTAGAGCTCTACCCGGGCTCAAAACTCACTCTCGGGCCTGCTATCGACACGGGCTTCTACTACGATATCGACGTTGCGGGAAAAATCACCGACGCCGACCTTGTCACCATTGAAAACAAGATGAAAGAGCTTCTTCCTTCGTGGACTTCGTTTGAAAAGAAAGATGTTTCTACTGAAGAAGCGCTCGAAGTATACAGTGGCAATGAATACAAAATGGAACTTATCAATGAACACAAGGATGCAGGTCTTACCTTCTATACAGCAGGAACTTTCACCGACCTGTGCCGTGGAGGACACGCTGAAAATCCTGCGAAGGATATTCCTGAAGGATCATTCAAGCTCGACCGCGTAGCTGGTGCCTACTGGCGCGGTGACGAGAAAAACAAAATGCTGACACGCGTGTACGGCCTTGCGTTTGAATCAAAAGATGCGCTTGAAACATACGAGACTCAACTTGAAGAGGCAAAAAAACGCGACCACCGAAAGCTTGGAAAAGAACTGGAACTTTTTACTATCATCGATGAGATAGGCCCAGGTCTTCCCCTTTTCTATCCAAAAGGCGCGATCCTTCGTCGCACGATAGAGAACTTCATACAAGAAGTGCAGGAAAAACGTGGGTTCGTGCCTATTTGGATTCCTCACATCACCAAAGGTGAACTCTACAAGATTTCGGGACACCTGGACAAATACGATGCGATGTACAGCCCTATGACGATCGACGGTGATGACTACTACTTGAAGCCAATGAACTGTCCCCACTTCATGATGCTCTATCGCTCACTCCCACATTCGTACCGTGATCTTCCTGTGCGCTACACATCGACAACCACCAACTATCGCTACGAAAAGTCAGGTGAGCTTTCTGGACTCACTCGAGTACGCGCTCTCACTCAAGATGATTGCCATGTCTTCTGCGAACCAACCAAGATCCACAGCGAGATCAAACTTATGCTCGACATGATCGGCGAAGTCTATGGCGCGTTTGGATTCACTGATTTCTATGTTCGTATTTCGCTTCGCGATTCGAAAGACACCAGCAAGTACCTCGGCTCTGACGAGGTATGGAACACAGCTGAAAATGCGCTCCGCGAAATCGTGAAAGAGACGGGCTGGAACTATCAAGAAGCTGAGGATGAAGCTGCCTTCTACGGCCCAAAGCTCGACTTTATGTTTAAAGATGCCATTGGCCGAGAGTGGCAACTCTCTACCATCCAGCTCGACTTCAACCTTCCTGAGCGTTTTGAGCTCGACTACGTGGCGAGTGACGGTAAAAAGACTCGTCCTGTGGTGATCCACCGCGCAATGCTCGGATCGACCGAACGCTTCATGGGTATCATGATCGAACACTTCGCTGGCAACTTCCCTCTCTGGCTTTCTCCAGTACAAGTCGCAGTGATCCCTGTGAAAGAAGGACATGAAGAAAAAGCTCGCGCACTTGAAGCGGCACTTAAACATGAAAACATCCGTACAGAATATTTTGAAAGTGGAGATAGTCTTGGTAAGCGTATTCACGCAGCAAAGTCTACACGAGCACCGTTTGTGATCGTTCTTGGAGACAAAGAAATCGAGAGCGGATCGCTAACGATCGAAAAACGTGATGGCACGAAGATGAATCTTTCTGAAGAAGAACTGATTGCGATTCTTGTGAAAGGTGTAAAAGAACGAACGTTGGAGGTGTAAGGGTTAGTGCACAATCAAAAAGAGCGGCGCCGCAGGCGCCGCTCTTTTTGATTGTATTTTCCTATTGCTTCGTAACCGTAATCGTTGTCGTTGCAAGAGGAGTGAAGCCACCATTTGCAAGCGGATTCATCAACTTTGCAGATACCGTATGTACTCCAGGAGTGAAGAGCACACTACTGTAACTTGCTGTCGCCACACAAGGACTCGTTGAGCAGAGTGCAAGTTGCCATGAGGCACCTCCGGTTGTGTTCATACTGATCAATATTTTCTTACCAGCAGCAATCGCTTCAGCTGAAGTACTTGCTGTTACTGTCAGCGCACCGCTCGTAATGACTGAGTTGTTCGCTGGTGTGGTAATAGTGATGTAGTTAGGAGCGATTCCCGATGAGACTCCGCCTTCAGCTGGAGGTGGCGGCGCAAGCTTCGTAAAGGTCTTGGAATCGGTTGTACTCTGACCGGTTGGAGTATACGTCGTGGTTGCCGATGCAGTGTGTGTACCCGCACTTACCTGGGTTGGAAGGATATAGGTTGAACATGTTGTCAGATTAGGAGAACAGGTGTGCTTGAGCATTCCATCCAAGTAGATTTTCGTCTGAGTATTTGCTCCTTGTCCTGCTGGAAGCGTTGCGGTGATGGTCGTGTTGCTTGCAGCAGCTATCGTTGCGCCAGAGAGAGGTGCAGTCAGAGTAACCTGTGGCGCACTTCCTCCTGGTGGAGGCGGAGGCGTTGTTGTCTTTGTAAACGTATTGCTATCAGTTGAAGAACTTCCATTCAATGTAGCAACCGCAGTCACTGTATGAGTTCCATCTGAAATAGTTGCGGCAGGGATCGTTGTTGCGCAATTTGCAACATTATTACATGTGTTCTTTACAACACCATCAAGCTTCACCTGGATCTGCACTCCAGCAGGAGTATTTGGGCTAAGCGATGTGGTGACAGAAAGGTCACCTGAGAGAGACGTTCCGCTTGCTGGAGCAACCACACTGACTGCTGGTACCGATGCAGGAGGAGGTGTGTTTTCGATCTTAGTAACTGTTTTTGAAGCATTAGAAACTGCTCCATTCACTGTGTTCGTCGCAGTTGCAGAAACAGTATGCGCACCAAGTGAAATCTGAGAGCTCAAGATAGTCACCAAGCAGCTTGAGGTTCCTGTACATGTCTGCTTGAGAGCACCATCAACGAAAATCTTTGTCTGAACATTTTCAGGTGTTGAAGGTGTGAGTCCTGTCACTATCACAAGGTCAGACGTGAAGGTGTAGTTTGAACCAGAAGGAACAGGGATAGAAACTTGTGGGACTGTTGCTGGTGGTGGAGTGTCTGTCGTTTTGGTGAAGGTGTTCACATCGGTAGTAAGACCAGCGCTTGTGTCAGAAATGAGTCCGGCTGTTGCTGAAGCAACGTGGGTTCCCGTACTGACACTCGTAAGCGTGATAGAACACGTCAAACCTCCTGTACATGTTTTCTGAAGCACTCCATCAAGGTAGAGCTTACTCAGAATGTTGGATGCATTTGAAGCTGACGTAGCGACACTACTTGAAAGTGTAACGTTACCAGAGACACTCGCCCCTTCAAGTGGTGAAGTAAGCGTAATCTGTGGAGCGCTCACTGGCGGAGGAGTATTTCCAAGTTGTGTAAAGGTGTGTGTGTCGGTAGAAACAGCTCCTGTTGGTGTATAGGTCACATTCGCAGAAACAGTATGTACCCCCGAAGAAACATTTGAGGCAGTCACTGTATGATCACACGGAGTTGTATTAGTACACGTCTTCACAAGAACACCATCAAGATACAAACGTGTTTCGGTGTTACTACCAATATTAGGAGAGAGTCCACTTGAGATAAACAAATTCTGTGTAGCCTGACGAACATCACCATCATACGGCGAACTAAGAGAGATAGCAGGGGCTGTTGTTGCCGTTCCCTGAATAAGATGTGACATATTTTGAGTCGCCATCATACCAGTAGTGGTGTTAGTCGCGGTAAACGTTACTGTGTAATTACCAGGTACAACAGAAGTAGGAGGAGTTACGGTAACAGTCTGCGTATGTGCTGCTTGTGAACCGATATTGATCGAGGTTGTTGCTGGTGTAACAACCCACCCCGTTGGTGCGACGGCTGTAATAGTAAATGCACCTGGTCCACATGAAAGGGTGTCAGTATTTGAAGTAACAACAGTATATGTACGTGTTGTGCCATTCGCTCCATTGTTTGTACCCAGCGCTGTCACATTGAGATCAGGATTTGTATGTTCACAAGTACCGCTAGTGTTTCCCCCATCACTGGTTGTTCCATCGAAACTCACGAATACTTGTGCTCCATCAGGACCAACTGAAAGTGTCTCAATACGCAAGTTAATTGTTGGGTCAGTGTACACTTCACCAACAGAAAGAGGTGCATCATTGAACGTATTGGTGAGCGGTGACATATCAAGCAAGAAACTTTCGTCAGCAAATGTCGTATTGCGAGCAAGATGAATCGTTACACCATTAATACCATCTTGATAACTTGTGTAATTTCCAAACTGAGTCGTTGGCTGACGGAATTCGAGGTAATAATCGTACGATGCATTCTTGTCGATGCGAAGCATCTGTGTTCCAGAAAGCTCTGTGGTATGAGGTTTAAGAGTAAACGTACCATGCCCAATACTTGGAGTAAGCATTTGCATGTTGGCCTCAGGAAGGAAATTGGTTGAACCAGCCATGCTTTGTGCTTTGTGATACACATTGAAATGTTTGAATCCTGTCGAGAAGCCCATCACATCAAACGGGTCACCATACGACTGTTCAATGCAGTTTCCTGACACATCACTGTACGGAACTCGAAGACCACTACCGTTCGTGCAATTCAAGGAATCGGCGTGGTAGAGGTTGAAATTGTGTCCAAGCTCATGAGTACCCACTGTTTTCATTTGCGAGAGCGATATCACATTGAGCCATGAACGAGCACCTCCCACGAGAGCTAAACCATTCCAGCTACACTGAGATTGTTTTGGGAAAACATAAACCTTCTTGAGGTACGGGCTAAGGTCAACACCAGCGGCTGCGGCCTGTGCATCGGCAAGGTTCGCCCAGTTTACGTTGTCGAATGTCTCACATCCAGTTCCTGAATTGAGTGGAATAGTATACCAACCGAACACATCACCATCGGTATTGACGTGTCCTACAAGGTCCCATTCACCATACGAGTTGTCATAGAAAAATTGATTTGCTGAATCAGGAGCAGTAAATATCGCTGTTTTCATGTCAGCAAGCGTAAACGGCTGCTGAGTTGGTTGATTTTGGAAGTTAAACGCAATAACAGCTATTTTTTTATGCTGCGTTGCACCATCGGTATCAGCCATGAATTCCACATCTACATCGGTGTTATCCGCTTCGTTATCAACAACGATATCTTCATCAGCAAACACGATACCCTCAACACTTACTGTACTGCCAGTAGAGATAGCTGGTCGGTCTTTGTCGTTACTGTAGTAGAGCTGATAGTCGTTGTTGTTTGCATTGATAGAAAAAAAGTGAGTTTCAGTACCAGCATCCATGTTGTCACCATGAATGTGAGAATACGTTCCTTCTATTGTCTGAGTTTTTTCAACAAACGACTGGACAGACGGCGGCAAGTCACTCCGCTGATCTTGAGACAATGCGAGCGAACGCACTTCATCCACCTTCCCTTTTTTCAAAAGGTCGCGGATGTTTTGCTGACGCTGAAGCGCGATGTTGCGCATCTGAACATCAACGTTAGTATTACCGCTTGCGGAAAAACGCTGTTCGTTGAGGTCGATAAGCTGTTCGCTAAATCGACGAGTGTCGTTAATCTGTTTATTGGTAGCCATACTTGCAAACGCAGCGGCAACCACTGTATTCCCATCGTTCATCTCAGCAAACTTGAGTCCTTCAAGCGCACGAGTGAACGCAAAAATACTTCCAAACACGACAACCAATAAGAGAAGCCAGTGCACCCACTTGTGGCGTGGGTCTTTATGCCAACTGGCATACGAGTCGCTCTGGTTCATGAGATCCCGATGTACATCTTTCATGTGTATATAAAATTAGCTGTTAGTAACTACTGTATTATAGCAACAATGTGTCAAACAAAAGCCCCGGATGGGGCTTTGTGGGGATAACTTACTTTTTTGAACTAGATGTCGATGTCGGCGGTCTTGGCGTGCGTCTGAATGAAGGATTTTCGTGGAGCAACTTCGCTTCCCATGAGCATGTCGAATACTTTGTCGGCGTCGGCAGCATCTTCGATGCTCACCTGCTTGAGAACACGGCGTGAAGGATCCATGGTTGTTTCCCAGAGTTCTTCGGCATTCATTTCTCCAAGACCCTTGTATCGCTGGACGTGCATCTTCGCGACGCGGCCTTTTTCGTCTTTCACTTCGATTTCAATTTCTTCGGCTGGTTCTTCACTTTCTTCAGCAAAGTCCATGATGTTAGCGCTTGCATCAACACCCATCACCGCAGCTTTTTCTTCATCAGAATAGGCGTAGAAGACTTCTTTTCCTTTCTTTATTTTATAGAGAGGTGGCTGAGCGATGTAGATGAATCCCCCATCGATAAGCGGGCGGAAGTATCGATAGAGAAGCGTGAGAATAAGCGTGCGGATGTGCGCTCCGTCGACGTCGGCGTCGGTTGCGATGATGATTTTGTGATAGCGAAGTTTTTCAATATCAAAAGTGTCGCCGATCGCGGTGCCAAGCGCCACGACAAGATTTTTGATCTGTTCAGATGCAAGCATACGGTCAAGACGTGCACGTTCGATGTTCAAGATTTTTCCGCGAAGTGGAAGGATAGCCTGCGTGCGGCGATCGCGACCTGTCTTTGCGGTACCTCCAGCGGAATCTCCTTCCACAATGAAGAGTTCGCCTTCTTCAGCGCTCTTGCTCTGGCAGTCGGCGAGTTTGCCGGGAAGCGTCATTCCTTCAAGCGCGCCTTTTCGAAGCACAGAGTCCTTTGCAGCTTTCGCGGCTTTTCGCGCGCGCACTGCAAGGATAGCTTTACCGACAATTGCTTTTGCTTCGTCAGGATGTTCTTCAAGGAAGTTTTCGAACGCTTCACCAAACACCGTCGCGACTGCGCCTTGTGCTTCGGGCGAACCGAGTTTTCCTTTTGTTTGTCCTTCAAACTGAATTTCGCGAAGCTTCACAGACACAACAGCAGTGAGACCTTCAAGTACGTCGTCGCCAGTGAATCCCCCATCAGCTTCTTTTATAAAATTATTTTTCTTTCCGTATGTATTAAGAAGACGAGTGAGCGCCATCTTGAAACCAGTAATGTGCGTGCCACCTTCGGGGTTGTAAATGTTGTTGGCAAAACCAACGATCTTGGTAGAAATATCATCTACGTACTGGAGCGCAATTTCAATCCCGACTTCGTCTTGCTCTTTCTCGACATAGAAAATAGTGTCTTGGACTGGCTTCTGAAGTTTGTTGTAGTACGAAACAAGAGACACGAGACCACCGTCGAAATAAAATCCGTATGAAGGAACTTCAAGTCCAAGATCTGAGAACCAGTATTCATCGTCAACATTTATTTTTCCTTCATAGCCGCGTGCGTCATAGACCTTGATAGAAAGTCCTTTCACGAGATATGCCTGACTGCGGAAATGGTTCACGACAGTGTCCCATGAAAATTTCACTTCTTTGAAAATTTCTACATCCGGCTCAAAAGTGATGATCGTACCGCGTAGTTTTGATGTACCGATTTTTTTCACGGCAGCTTTTTTCTTTCCCTGCGAATATTCCTGCATGTGCTTTCCCCCATCGCGATGCACTTCTGCGCGAGTGTAAACTGAAAGAGCGTTCACAACAGACGCGCCCACACCGTGAAGACCGCCGGAAACTTTGTACCCATCACCACCGAATTTACCTCCAGCATGAAGCGTAGTCATGACTGTTTCAAGTGCAGATACTTTTGTTTTTGGATGGATGTCGACAGGAATACCGCGACCGTTGTCGGCAACGCGAATCCTATTTCCTGGAAGAAGCACGACTTCGATAGTGTCGCAGTATCCAGCCATCGCTTCGTCGCGTGAGTTGTCGAAGATTTCCCAGATGAGGTGGTGGAGTCCTTCGGAACCTGTGCCACCGATGTACATGCCGGGGCGCTTTCGTACCGGTTCAAGACCCTCAAGAACCGAGATTTCCTCGGCTCCGTAATTCTTTTTGTCTGTATTTGTATCGTGTTTTGCCATAGAAAATAAAAAATGAGCGTGTTCGCTGTGTAGATATTTTAACAAAAAAGGAGTAATACTCCTAGTCAGGAAAACTTGACATACACAGAAATAAAATGTACTATAGAAAAAAATTTACACATGAAAATCACTTACCATCTCACAGAAAGAGAAGAAGCTCTTTTGAAAATCTTCGAGAAAGAAAAGTCACTACATCTAGAAGGTGGGTGTTGCACTAAAGCAAAAGAACATTCAACATACTTCAAGGACTACAAGCAGGAAGTTACTGCTTTCACTGAAAATGGAATTATAGATATCTCAGAAAGATGGGACGGCGACGCCTCTCCTCCTGCTAAAATTTTTTTTCTCACTGAATTTGGGAAATACTTTTTGGAAAAAACCAATAAAAAATGCAGCATTATTTGTATTTCATCAAATGAACGTTTCCTAAAAACTGTGCCTGATTTCAAAGATCCTTGGTGATGAGAAACAATAGATAGCTAGAACGGTTCTAGCTCAAACTGGTCAGAACTCATTTCTGACCTTTTCTTTTACCTAATTTCACACCCAACATCGTTTTTATCTCACGGTTGCATTAAATACTTCCTTCGTTTTTTCTTCCAGTTCTTTATGGAGCGCATTTACTTCTTCGTCCGTCAGCGTATGGTCGAGTGAGCGATAGGTCACGCGATACGCATAACTTTTTTTACCTTCGCCGAACTTTGCGGCGTTTTCATATTCATCAACGAGTGCCATTTCTTCAGCGAGATCCCCTATCACATCACGTACGAGGTCGAAGTAATTATTTGGCGCAAAGGTAGCCGTGTCTACGACAAACGAAATATCGCGCACAACAGGAGGAAATTTACTCACTTCTTTAAATGTCTGTCCGAGCACGAGCTGTTTTTTCACGCGCTCATCATCTGACCAGAGCAAGCGAATATCAGGAAGCGACATAGAAAGGATGGCGAGGCGTTCAAGTCCAAAACCGAACGCCCAGCCGTTGTAGCCGGTCACTCCCATTTTTTCAAGCACCGATGGCTTTATCATACCCGCACCCAAGATCTCAACCCATTCACCATTTACTTTCACTTCGATTTGCGTTGATGGATCCGTGTATGGAAATGTGTCATCAAGAAAACGATATTCGGTTTCAGCACCAAACACGTTGGTGACAATTTCTGAAAGCACACGCTTGAGTTCATCGAGCGGAAGCTGGCCTTCACTGTTTGGAATAATGTGCCAACCGTCGATCTGATGAAAGACGTTCATGTGACGGCGATCAATTTCATCTTTTCGATATACCTTTCCGTAGCACAGAACGCCGAGTTTTTCACCACGTGCAATTTTTTCTTTTACTTCTTCGTGATGGAAATAGTAGTACCACGACACTGTGTTGTGTGTGCGGAGGATATTCTGTTCATCTACGTAATAGGTGTCGGATGTAGAACGCGCTGGGTGATCTTGTGGAAAATCAAAAAGGTCGAAGGTAACCGACGCAGGCACTATTTCTGGAATCTCAATGACGTCAAACCCTGCAAGTGATGGAACTTTTTTTACTCGCTCGATGATGTCGTTGAGTGGACTTCCCTCTGTGCGGGTAAGGTCGGGCATTCCCAAATACCGCTTCATGCGAAGCGCTTCGATGTCTTCCCTGCCCTTTAGCTCCGCTAAGAGTGCGTCTTGTTCTTTTGTGTCTATATGAATCTGCATAGGGGTACTATAACGAAATCCGCCTTCTTTGGGAAGGCGGATTCTGATAAAGCACTAAAACAATACATGGAAAGGTAACCTACTTACCTGAACCAACTCCTGTCATTTTCATTTTAAGAAAATGCTTATCGAGTTCTCGTCTCTCTTTATTCGCGGCAATTTTCATTTTAATGGCACGGACGATATTAAATAGTGCAAAACCTACAGCCACCGCCGCAACCCCTGGGTAAAAATAATCATTTACACCACTTTCACCTTCCGATACTTTTTCCATCATCTCACGAAAACCTGAACCAACATCTGTATAATTCCCAATGCGATCGAGAGTTACCGCAAGAGCAGAAAGAGTTACCGCACTTATCACATTTGTTTTTTTGACTGATTCAAGATGTCTCGCTTCATTATAACGCAACATACTTATTCTCTCGCCCAATGTATGTGAGTCTGGTGGGATAGAGTCTGTAACCAATTCAGGTTCGGTAACAACATACCCTTTATAGACATCTACACCCGCAAGCTGGGCATTGGAAGAAATATGGAATCTACGACTTTCCATCGTTTCTTTAAACTTTTCAGGACCACCGAGTTTATTGATCTCTTGCGTGAGTTCTTCTATTGAGACTTCCAACTTCTCGGCCTCCTTTTCTATCTCCTTATCAAAAGCTTCTTGTTTTTCTTCTGCGGTAAGTTCTTTTTCAGGTTCAGCCGCTGGTGTTTGTGGGAATGAGTATTTTTCAGACATATTATTTATCTTCTGCTGTACTATTTTCTGATGCGACCATTTTTACAAACGACTTAAGTTCATCTATGCCCTTATTGAGCTCTTGCAAGAGAGCGAGCTCTTCTTCTTGGGTTGAGGTTCCGTCATTAAGTTTATCGGCTAACACCTTCATTTCTTCTGGGGTCATGAGAATATCTTTTTATAATAATAGCTTAAGTGTATCTCCCCTTTATAGGCACCGTCAAGGGAAAAGACGGCTGGTAGGTCTTATGGTAGAATGCAGCTATGAAAACCCGGCTCATTACACTTCTCGCACTCCTGCTTCTTGTGGTAGGGTTTGTTGTGGGCTTTATTGAAAATGGGCCAAAGTAATTAAGAATAAACCTTACACTAGCTACATGGGAATAGAATCATTCAAACAAAAGGCAGAGAACACAATGAAGACAGTTGCTTTGGCGGGAATGCTGGGAGCAGCTTCTTTGGAAGGAGAAGCGCAGGAGCCGGCGGCAGATCCGTCGAAGAAAATAGAAATGACGGCTGAGGCAGATAGCGCGAAAACAATAGAGAAAAAGTATAAACCTATCATCGTTCATGACGAAAGCGACCCGCGCCTTAAGGCATACAGAGATAGCTTGGAAGCATACGATATGACTGGACGATTTTTATCCTGGAAACCATATGAAGAAGATTTCAAATATACGATTCCCTACGACAGTGAAATACCCCAAGAAGATCAAATAGAAAGTATGCCCTCATACAAAGGCATAAAGCCTGTAGACAATATGTTGTATGATGCAGATGCTTTTCCCAATAATCCTGATAAAACAAACTCTCCACTAGTTCCTGTTTTTAAAAAACCAACCCAAGAAGTAATCTACAAACCACCGATTCTCAACCCCAAATACACCCCCGTGTATTACAAAGCAAATAGTTATAAGCGAGAATTAATAGGTTTCAAAACAAGACTCCCCGGCGATATTCAAGACACGTATTATTACTACAACGATGACGCACTGCGCATTCCAAGTAGATACAAAGGAAGCGTTTCCGATTTAGACGATCTATTCCTTCCTGACGAAGACACAGAAGAAACACATGATTAGTTACAAAAATAAAAATCCCAGAATTTCTCTGGGATTTTTATTTTTATTCGTAAATCTTCGCCAGCACACAATATTCGCACACATCTCCCGTTTTCCACGCTTTGAAATGGCACTCCCGTGTGACCCATTCCCCGCTTGAAAGCGAGTGGTCGAATTCCATAATATCTTTTCGAAGCGAATCGATCATTTCTTTCGTGACTTCAGTGGAATAGATTCTGTTTTTGTCATCGGCTTTCGCTTCTACGAATTCGAGTTGCGACTCGGCAACATACACATCGCCCTTCGTGGTGCGATCGATAAGGTACGAATACATCGCGAGCTGACGAAGATAGTCTGAGAGCTTTCCGTCTTCGTTTTCTTTTTCAATATCAGTTTTCTTTTTTATCGAACCTGTCTTAAAGTCGGTCACGCGCACTTTTTGTGAGCCGATGCTTTCGGTGAGGTCTATTTTTCCGGTGATGAGCAAATGGTCAAAATCCGGATCGCGGTACGAAAGCGCTTTTTCACTTTCACGATCGACAGAAATTTCAGGAAGGCGTTTTTCAATCCAGAATGAAAGAATCGAAAGCGCCTGCGATTTCATTCGGCGTTCTTCAGCAACGTCGAGACCAACGAGCTTCGCCATTTTTTCATCAATCATCGCTTCCACATCCTTCACGCTCGGCTTCTTCCCTGCTTTCAAGATGCGCTCGATCGACGAGTGGATGAGATTTCCGAATTGCAAACTCACCGATTCCGGCTCAGGCAAACTGAGGAGATTTCTGAAGTACCATTTCCATGGACAGTCGAAGAAATTGTTGAGGTGGGTCACTGCGAGTTTTCGCTTTGCGTATTCTTCAGCCACGAGTTTTGCAAGCGCGGTCTTGGTAACAGAGATAGTTTCTTCGGGTGTAGAGACAGCATAGAGAGCCACGCCGCTTTTGGTAATGATGGATTCGGTATCAGCAGCAGTCTCGCGCGTGAACATAGTTTCAGGAAGGTCAGCGACGACGCGAGCGAGCTCTTGCGAGCCGCCGGTGTATCCGTGCGCAGCGTATGAGATGACACAAAAACGCTTTGCACGAGTAATAGCCACATAGATCTGCCGCTTCACCACCGCTTCGTCTTTTTCTTCCACTTTCGCTTCGACGCTTTCAGGAAGCGTGAAGGCGCTTCGCATACCGCTCATAATGTTGCGCTCGTCCATGTGCGCGATCCACACCGCATCGAATTCAAGACCTTTTGAAGAATGGAGTGTCATGACTTTTATACCTTCATCGCGGCCGAAGACGGCGAGAGGAACATCGGTGCCGTATTCTTCGAGGCGGCGGATGAAAGAGAGGAATTCAGGGAGCGCGAGCCTTGGCGAGCGCTCCGCCTTCGAGAGCGCAAGATGCAAGAGGCTGCGAATGATCTCCGCACGGCGGGTGAGCTCGTCGTGATCTTTTGCACTCTGAAGCAGGAGTTCATCGCCCACTTTTTGAATGAGCGAGTACACGTCAGAGCTTGTAGAAATTGCGAGCCACTCTGCAAGCCGGCGCGCGAAAAAAAGTACCGCATCGTCTTCAGGGTAGAGCGAGAGTGTTTCTTTTTCTTGAAGGAGTGCGTGGAGGGAAAGCTTTCGCGAATCGTGCGAAGAAAGATAGCGATGCGCAGCAAGCGGCGGAATGGTTGAAATGGGATCAAGCAAAAGCGGTGCAATTCTGTATGGCGCCATTGGTTGGGCAATCGCTTCGAGTATAGAAAGAAGCGTCTGTGTTTCAGGAAGCTCGAAAAGCTTGAGCGCATCGGGCGAAGAAACACGAAGGCCAAGATCGCGAAGCACGCGCGCAGCATTTTTCACCTGCGCATTTTTGGGAAGCAGGATAGCACAGTCATTGATATCAGTACCTTCGGCTATTTTTTCTTTGAAAAATAATCCTGCGCGGATGATTTCGTCGCGCGGATAGTCGGCTTCGACGATGCGAAGTGGATGCGCATCTTTTCTGTTGGCAACAAGAGGTGCTTCGGCAAGAGAACTTTTAAGAAGCGCTTCGGCAGCATCGAGGATAGTTTGTGTGGAACGATAGTTTTCGGTAAGGGTAATTAATTGTACGCCTTCAAACATTGTCTTGAATCCTTCAAAATATGAAAGTGATGCGCCGCCGAATCCGTAGATAAGCTGGCGGTCATCGCCCACGACGAAAATATTGGGTCGTTCAACTTCACCCCATACTTTCGAAAGAAATTCATTCTGCACACCGCTTGAGTCTTGATGTTCGTCGACGAGCACATAGAGATACCGTTCGCGAATCGTTGCTGCTGCGTCTTCCGAAACTTCCACCAGTCTCACGAGTTCTTCAAGTACATCATCGTAGTCGAGAAGATTCTGATCTTTCTTTGCAGCTTCATAGAGTTCGTAGAATTTCACAATCTCTTCCGTGCGTTTCAAACTTTCAATTTTCTTAAGCGCATCTTGTTTCATTTCCCCTTTACTTGCACCGCGAGAAGAAATGCTTGCAGGGTCGTTTTGTATACGCGCGATATCTGCGTGGATTTCAAAAAGAAACAGTTCAGGGCTCATGCGTTCACGTTTGAGAAGTGAAATGAGCGATTTGATGTCGCGGAAATATAATGCTTTGCTTGCGCGTGTTCGAAGATGCTGCCAATCGTGCTCTTGAAGGATGGCGTCGGAAAGAGCTACGGCCTGCGCATCGTCGATGAGGACCGGCCGCTCGGTGTATCCGAGCTCGGTATAGAATTCTTCGATCATCTTCATGCCGAAAGAATGAAACGTGGAGATTTCCACGCGGGATGCTGTCGGACCGATATACCTTCGAAGTCGCTCGCGCATAGCGCTCGCTCCCGAGTTGGTAAATGTGAGACACAAGATCCCATCCGGCGGCGTATCCGTCTTCGAAAGAATATTCGCAATGCGAAGCGCGAGCACTTGGGTCTTTCCCGTACCAGGACCGGCAACCACCATCACCGGCCCATCGATAGAGTCGACGGCATTCTTTTGTCCGGGATTTAGTTTGGAGTAGAGTTCTTCGAAGGTGTTCATGCTATTTGTTCAAAAGATTATCTCCAATCTTATACGCTTCCCCCGCGCCCATCGTCACCAAAATATCTTTTTCATTTAAATTCATTTTTCGTAAGTGTGCTTCTGCTGTTTCAAAATCTGGAAATGCGACGGCTTCTCCGCGATGCAGGCGCACCGCATCGGCAAGTTTCTCTGAAGAAATTTCAGGATCGGGTTCTTCACGAGCGAAATAGATCGGGAGGAAAAGTACGTTGTCGGCATCATCAAATGCTGAAATGAAATCAGAGAAAAGGGCTTTAGTGCGCGAATAGAGATGCGGCTGGAAAAGCACGGTGATTCTTTTTTCTCCGCGAGGATACAGCTCACGGAGAGCCGAAAGACTGGCGCGCGCTTCGGTGGGATGATGCGCGTAGTCATCGTACACCAGTGTCCCGGCTTCTGTTATTCCTCTTTTTTCCAAACGGCGCCATGTGCCTTCAAAATCTGCGAGCGCGCTATTTATTTTTTCGTCTTCAATACCCAGCGCCATACCGACTGCTTTTGCTGCCGCGGCGTCGAGTCTGTTGTGCTCACCGGGAACAGAAAGCCGCGGCAGCGAATCCACCAACACGCGGTAATCCACCACCTGTGCCTTGCAGCCGAGAATCACCGGCGCAAGATTGGGGTCTTTTGTATCGCAGATCACGTAGCCACTGATATCCGTCTGCGCAACGAGCTCTTTAAATGCACTTTGCACATCGGCGAGGTCTTTGTAGTAGTCGAGGTGGTCGGCTTCGATGTTGGTGATGACGGTAATGAACGGAGTGAAGTGAAGAAAGTGCCGCATGTATTCGTCGGCTTCCACCACGAGCCATTCGCTTTTTCCTTGATAAAAATTGCTGCCAAACTTTTTTACAAAAGAACCCACGACGATCGTAGGATCAAGCCCAGCTCCCATGAGCATTTCACCTGTCATCGCTGTCGTTGTGGTTTTTCCGTGCACGCCGGCGATAGCTATCACTTTGTATTCTTTTGAAAATATGCCAAGCGCGCCGAAATAACTGGTCACGGTCTTGCCTGTCTTCTTTGCCGCTTCGATGATTTCCGGACCGCGGTAGAGCCATGCGTCGCTATAGACATAGAGGTCAGCATCAGGAAGAACAAAACCATCAAGAAACATAACAGAAATTCCTTCCGCTTTGAGCGCATCGAGTGTCGCACCCGTTTCTTCATCGTTCAATCCCGAAACCTCCATCCCCCGCGACTTCGCAAACTTCGCGAGCGCCGAAATACCGATCCCGCCGATACCGATGAAGAAGACTTTTTTGATTGTTTTGAGGTCAAGTTCCATATTATTTAAGTTTCTTAATTTCCTTCACAAACTTATCCCCTCTATCATACACATTCACAAACATCCCAAACGATGCAAATGCGGGAGAGAAAAGAATGATGTCGCCGCGATGCGCAAAGCCTTTGGCGAGAAGGACGGCGTCGGTGAGCGTTTCGGCGTAGGTGAAGAGCACGGGCATATCTTTGATGATGAGCTTGTCTGTGCCACTACCCGCAAGAAGAACCACAGCCTTGCAGTATTTAGGAATCTCGCGAAGAAGCGGCTCCTGTGAAATACCCTTATCCGCTCCACCCATGATGAGCACGATGTTCTTTTTCGATTCATCGCCGAGCGCGCGAAGAGCGACGATGGTGGATTCAGGAGTCGATGAGCTGTTGTCGTTGTAGATAGCAACATCTTTATACAGACGCAAAAATTCAAGCCGACCATGCACAGCCTCGAAACTTTCAACACCTTTTTTAATCATTGCTGTAGGAATTTTCAGAATCTTCGCCACTTCCACCGCGATCGCAATATTTTCTTTATTGTGCTCGCCGGGAATCGGAAGCTGCCACGAGTTTGGAATAACTTTGAGATCCGCAACAATTTTCTTTCCTTTATGAACTTTCGGAATACTTGGAGCAATAGTCTTACCCACCACAAGCACATCATTCTTTTTTTGATATGCAAAAATAGCCGCTTTGTCGAAAAAATATTCTTTGCGGGTCTTGTAGTAATTCATGTGGTCGTCCATGAAATTGGTGAAAACAGCAATGTGCGGAGAATACTTCGCATCATGAAAACCTTGGAGCTGCCATGAAGAAAGCTCGAGCACCACGATGTCCCCTTTTTTAACTTTCGGCAAAAGTGCGAGTGTCGCCACGCCTTGGATGTTGCCCGCCAAATGAACACGCTTCCGAGCTTTCTTTAACATATGATGAACAAGTGTTGCTGTCGTCGTCTTGCCACGAGTACCCGTAATACCGACAACCGTAATTCCCTTCGGAGCAAGAGAAAGAAACAGCTCATCGTCCATGCGAATCGGAATCTTCTTTGCGCGAGCATGTGCAATGTACGGAGAATCGAGCGGCACACCCTGCGCCTTCACGATAAAATCCCTTTTTTCAAAATCAGTAAGATCATGCTTTCCAAGCACAAAACGAACATTCTTAAATTTCTTGAGCTGAGCCACCGAACTCTTCAGCTGCTCTTCAGTCTTAAGATCAGTCACCACAACATCCGCCCCCGCCTTCGCCAAAAAAAGCGCATCACCAAGACCCTTCCCCAGAAGCCCCAGCCCCATGACGGTCACCTTTTTCCCTTTGAATTTCGCGGCAGCTTTTAGCATTTCAGTAGTTTAGCACAGGTCGGAAGATGGGGGCAGGTTACCACAAAGCCCCGCATCGCCCTGCCTTCGAGGGAGACGACAACTGTCCGAAGCGCACGACCTGTAAAGAATCCGTGCGCGAGTTTTGACGGCTCCCGAGGAGGCAGGGCGATGCGGGGCGAATATGCTTAAGCACGTTCAACTGAAAAATACCGAACGCGCGCTGAGAGGTTTTGAAATGGGGCCGGGGCGAAGCGCTCGTTCTTATTACGCAGCAACAATTCCTGCCGCTTCGTCAGCTTTTACCTTTTTGTGAGATTTATAGAGGAAGTACCCAATCACAATGATAGTCACCACCGGAGAAACATACTCCGGAACATCAATATGAAACGCATGTAGTGTCATGATCACCCCAAGACAGAGCACCGAATACATCGCGCCATTCTTAAGATACACATACTTCTTGATGCGCTTAATATTCCCCATCGTAAACTGACGAACCAAAACAGCACCAAGACCATTACCAAGAATAATGAGCGGCACCGACATCGTAAACGCAAACGATCCAAGCACAGAGTCTATCGAGAAAATAGCATCGATCACTTCAAGATAGAAAAGTTTCGAAAGATCACTACGTTTGATAGAGCCATCGAGCATTTCCTTTTCCACTTTTTCAGCATTCGATTTAAAACCGTGCGTGATGAAAAATGCCGTTGAACCAAGAAGTGCCGCGAAGGCCATCATCGGTTCTTGCTTGAGCGAATACCACGAGATCAAAAGTACAATGATCGAAGCTACCGCATAAAACCACACACCCTGCCTCATGAAGAATTTCTCAGTACGTGGAAGACCGTAATGTTTTTCTTCAACAAACAGCCAGTGGAAAAAGAGAAGAATAAGGAACATACCACCGGCAACAAGAAGAAGCGGAGCGGACTTTTCAATAGAAGCAACGACACTCGGGTCGTTGGAGAACGTGGCAGTAAGAGAGCCAAAAATACCAAGCGCAGGATTGAATGCATAGACAATAATCCACGGCAGAAGACCGCGCACCAAAAAGACGGCGATGAACATTCCCCACGTAAGGAACCACCGTCGCGCTTTCTGACCCATCGTCGTCAAAACCTCCGCGTTGATGATGGCGTTGTCAATGCTTGAAATCGTTTCAAACAACGTAAGACCTATGACGACAAGGAAAATTGATCCCATAGACAGCTAGGCGGTTGCCGGAGTTGCCGCTTCTTCTTTTGCGATAGGAAGTTCTTCAGGCTGCACTTCTATCGTTTCGCCTTTCACTTGAGTGGAAAGCTTGTGCCAGACATACGCAACAGCAATCATTGAAATAGGAATAGTCACCAGAAGTCCAAGACCGAGCGGAATAAAACCGAGCACGTTAATAGCAAACAGTGCGAGCGCAAAAACGAAAAGATTCCATGTGTGACCTTTTGTCAAACGATAGCTTTCTTTCAATGAAGGAAGAATACCCATGTCTTTCTCTACAATAGCGTATCCGAAGTATCGAAAACGAATAGCCCAGATAACACCTGGCACAACAAGCAAAAGAAGACCACCGAACACCACGAGTGCGTAGAGAAGTGACGCAAAGAAGTATCTAAAGAAGTGATGAGTCTGTGAAAACACTGCTTTTACAGAAGGAACTCCTCCCTTTGCAACATCAAGAGAGAGTTTGATAAGCCCAAGCGTTACGATAACATCGATAACCGTACCAACAACATTGAGCAGCGTGTAAGCTCCTCGTGACCCCTGCAGTGAACCGACAAGCATATTGAGCCCAATAACAAGCACAATGAGCACAGCAACGAATGGAATAAAAAACTTGAGATGGTCATTCGTTTTGTCCCATCCAAAGGCGATCGCGTCGCGTGTCTTAAAAAGTTTTACCATAGCAAACATAGTATAGCATTTACGCACGTGAAGGAAAAACAAGAAGCTTTTTCGGTGATTTCGTAAGCACTGTGGCTCCATTCTTTTCCACACGGAGCGTGTCTTCAATACGAATACCGAGCGTATCTTGTATATAAATACCTGGCTCTATTGTAACGACACTATTCTTCTGAAAAAAATATCCTTCCGCTTTGAAATAAATATGCGGCTTCTCATGAATACGCTTCCCCACTCCATGCCCAAGCGTGTGGATGAAATACTGACGATAGACACCAAGAGAGCTCCGAACAGCACTGTCAGCTGCGGCGCATGATGCCCTATCTTTCACTTTCGAAATACCCAACATCTCTGCGCGGAGTATTTTTTCGTACAGCATTTTTTCTTTCGCTGATGGTTTTCCAAAATACACGGTGCGCGTCATATCTGAACAGTATCCCTCCACACGAACACCAAAGTCTATAATCGTAAATCCTGAAAGTGGCGAGGAGGTGGGTTTTGGATGAATATCATTACCTGCGTGAGACCCCGATGTGACGATAGCAGGAAATGCGCGGCGAAGTCCTCTTTTCTGTATCTTCTGATGAATAGCGCGCATAAGTTCACGTTCTGTAGAGTACATTCCTTTTGAAAGCTCAGAAACAATCTCTCTAAAGAGGATGTCCGTCACCCGACATGCCTGTGCGATATATCCAAGCTCTTCTTTTGTTTTTACCACTGCCATGCTCTGCATCATATCAAAAAAACCGCAGATGCGGTTTTTTTGATCGTAAAAGAAATGTTTATTTTTCTTCGTGAGAATTACATCCTCCGTTTGAACATGCGTGACAGTTATCGCACACGTCTTTGTTTCGCATAGCCATACCAATACGGTGGCCAAGAGAAAAACGTCCAGGACCAACCCAAGCGATAGCAAGACCTGCCGCAAGGAAGATAAGCTCGAGCTCCATAGCCATTACACCATTTTGCATTTTCATCTTCACGAGGATGAGCGCAAAAAACATGATAACGGCAACCATGTACCCAGCAATACGTGTGAAGATACCAAGCACAAGAAGTGCGCCCGCGAGTATTTCACCAATAGCAACAGCCCATGCCACGAAAGCAGGAAGTCCTATACTTCCGAAAAATCCAATAACGCCTTCGATCCCCTGCACTTTATCAAGACCGTGCATGAAGAACGCAAGACCGAGAACCACGCGAAGAATGAGAAGTCCCCATCCTGCGCAGCCGTGTTTTTTCATCATATGCATATGTTTACAAAATAACTGCTAAATAATTGGCACTTTAGTATACCACACAGAAACATACGGGAACGATGCGTTACTTCAAGACACTTCCAAGAACAGTGTACGGCAGAGCAATCTCAGTAATCCCCATAGAATACGGAGCCACCTGGTATGGGTTGAAGATCAGGTGCAGTGCATCTTCGGTAGGATAAAAAATTGAGAAATTTTCAGCCAAGGGTATCGTACCCTCTTCTGCCCACTGCGCGTCATACATATCACCCAATTGTTTTTCTATGAGTGGTCGTGACTCGAGTGAAAGCACACGCAAGTACTCACTTCCCGGACGAAACAGATCAGGAAGCGCGACTTTTTCTCCTGTTTGTATATTAAATACAAGACTCAGAATGTATGGGTTCGGATGCGCCATACCAGATGCATATTCTGACACACTCACAAGAACCGAGATCATACCCCTCGCGATGGGAATAATTTCGTAATCTCCAGAAAGAGTATTGCTATCAGCCATATCAGGAAGAGGAGAATCCACTCGTCCTAGAAAAGCATCGACGATAGACTGCGCTTCGGTATAGATCGCTGCATTGATACGCGCTTCGGCAGAAGGGTCTGTGAGGCCTGAAATTTCAGGGTATGAGATATCGACGGAAGCAAGCGCACTTTCACTTTCAATAGTCTTGCGTGTGTCTTTCACGCCGGCCGAAACGACGTCATTATTTTCAGTAGACGTTTCGGCCGGCGCCTCCGCAACATCTCTATTGAGAAAAAAGATAAGTCCTGCAACAAAAAGAGCAAGAATTACGACTGCAGTTACAAGACCATTTCGCCGTGCATGAGGGTTTTGTGTATCCATACCTCATATTGTACCTCAGTCTTTTTAAATAACTACTGCTCTCCAATAGCGCGCTTCACTTTGAAAAGCTCTTTCAAAAGATGGATATATCTGTCTTCATCTTCAGTAGTTATTGAAGGAGTTTTGGTTATCGCCGCATACTGAGACAGAAAAAGATAGTAGAGGTCGTTGAAATGCTGCTCGAGATCTTCTTTTTTTGCCGAAGAAAGATCGCGGATAAATGAGACAGTCGCCGACCCATCAATACAGAGCACAGCCTCGTCGTGGAGGCGAACATAGCGTTTGTAAGAATTAGTCTTCATACGGAATATCAATGCTAATAAAAGTATTCTTTGTGATCACGACATGATCAAGAAGTGGGATGCCGATAATCTTACCTGCTTCAGCGATGCGTTTGGTCACTTCGACATCGGCGGCAGATGGAGTAGCAACGCCTGAAGGATGATTGTGCGCGAGAATGAAAGCCGCTGCGCCGTATTCGATAGCCGGGCGCAAGACCTCACGTGCGTGTATAAGATTGGCATTCACGGTTCCCATCGAAATGATCTCATCGTGGATCACGCGATGATGCGTATTGAGATAAATACCACGAAGATGTTCTTTGGGGAGAGTCCGCATGTCGCGAAGGTAATCGAACGCGTCTTTTGCATTGCGTATGACAGTAAGGCCGAAATCCTGTTTTTTGAAAAAGCGCCGACCAAGCTCCGCACAAGCCACAATCTGAGTTGCTTTCACGATGGGAATATCGAGATTCTTCGCAAGTACGTGCGGGTTGGTGTGACCCACAAGCGTGCGCTCACCGTAGTCGCGAACTATTCTCGAAGCCATAGACATAACATCTTCTTTTTTGGTTCCAGTGTTGAGAATAACAGCCACAAGTTCAGCGACAGAAAGCGCGCCCGGACCTGAGTGAATCATCTTCTCGCGAGGTTTGTCGCTCTCGGGCATGTCGCGAATTTTCAGAACATACTGCTTTGAAAAAACGTCTCCGTCTTCCATTAAAAGTTCAGTCTCTGAAAGTACATACGGCGCAATTGTTTTCATGAAAAAAGTATATCAATGGATATGCTCATGAAAACCACTATTGTGGAAACGTCTTTAGATTTTCTTTATCTTTTCACCGCAAACAAAAAACCTCCGCCAAGCGGAGGTTTTTTGTTTATTCAAATTAGAATCCCATGTACGCCATCGCTATCATCATGAGAAGCGCGCCGATAAGGGCAATGTTCTTCATGAAGCTGATGCGTTCGTTCATGCGAGCTGTCTGGTCCTGGATCTTCCAGTATGCATGCATGTAGAGAGTTGTAGGAAGAAGGAAAGCGACGAGAAGCCACATTCCAGGGATCATGAAAAATCCTGCTACGACACCAAGACCGCCGAGAAGAAGAAGTACTCCTGTTAGAAACACCCCAAACGATGCCATCGGTACGCCTTTTGATTTTGCGTAACCCGTAAGCATTGCGTTGTGACGAAAGTGAGTAATCGCGTTCATGATAAAGTAGCCACCAAAAATAAGGCGTCCGAGAAGAAATAAAATTGCTGCGAATGACATAGGAATATAAAGAAAAATTAAAGGAGTAAGGCTTCTAGTATAGCACAGAAGAAAAGCCGCTAAAGCGGCTTTTCTTCTGTGCTATTTCGCCTTCTCTTTCTTCGGCTTCTTCTTCTCCTTCCTCTGTGACATTCCTTTTGCCATAAAAATATTATTACCTTTTAATTAGTGAGAATTATACCACTCGATTGCTAGTTTGCATTCCCAAGACATGCAACAAGCGACGCACTCGGAGTCCATCCACATTCACCACTTGGCTGGCGTTCGCAGGTTGCCGTTTTGTAACACGCATAGGCTTCCGTGTATTCACAGGTCGACGCCATATCTTTCTGATCCGAACATAGTTGCCCACTGCATCCGCCGACATAACATCCACCTAACGAAACAGGTTTTCCTGGCTGCTCCACAATCGGCGTTTCCGGTTCTTCGTACGAAGGAGGCATCGGCTGCTGTTCTATCTGCCGCACAAACGTCCTTCCATCGCTCGTCCTGCACTGCTCAGGGTAGCTTTCCATGATCGCATTCCCTGCTGCCGCACATTCCTCGAAATTCGTAATCTGCATATCGCCCGAGACTGCACTGTTCTGCGCGACCTTCACACTGCCGTAGATCGAGATTCCCACAAAGAGAACAACGATCAGCACAGCAGTCCAAAGAGGCATGTTCTTTTTATTATCCATAGATGACTCGTTCAATTAATTACGCTGATGGCAATTCTTGGAAATTAATACCTGCAGGAAGTGTGAATTTCGATTCATCAACCTTCCATGCATTACATTCATAATCACCAATCTGATCTGCGTTCCAGTTGTAGGTTCCTTTTGCTCCAGCATCTACGTTCACTTCATCATTCTTTACCGGCACTTTGATCCCCATCGGCATCATACTGCTCCATGTATATGCAAACCCATCTTTGATAATCACCGATCCTTCCATGCTGGTGCCTTGGTAATCTACCGAGTATTCACTGCGAATGCGTCCCCCATCGATGAAGACGTGGCCTTTCGACTCTATATTCTCCACATACTGATTCACGGTACATTCATAACTTCCGCCCTGCTTTATAAACTGAGCGAATGCCATTTTTTTACCACTTTCTTCAGCGTGATTCTCTGACTCGACGCTTTCGTGGTGACCAGCAACATGGCTTTCTTCACCACTCTGTGTGTTATTTGAATTATAAATAAAATATCCTGCTACCGCCACGGCGACAACAATAAGTATTGAAAGTGCTGTTTTGTTCATAATGATTCTATTCTACTACAAAAATACTCCGAGTGCGCGTATTTGTTCATACTACTTTTTAAGCGCTATCATGAGCGGATCTTCCGCATCTTTATACTTTTGAGCGCGGCCTTCTTTCCTTCCATATTCTTTAATAGCATAGCCCGCGCGATGCCAGTCTTTTTTGGGAATGATTTCAAGAAGTTCTTTTTCTATTTTGTCGGGATTGGTGGCGCGCGAAAGACCGAAACGCTTCACGAAGCGGATCACATGCGTGTCCACCGGAATACCGATGTTCATTTTGAATGCATTCGAAAGAACAGCAACAGCAGTCTTTCTTCCGACACCCGGAAGAGTGCGAAGTTTTGTCTCATCGGCCGGTACGTTTCCTTTGAATTCTTTTTGCACCATCTCTGCCGTTCGCTTGATGTATTTCGCTTTCGCGCGGTAGTAGCCAACAGGATGGAGGATTTTTTCAAGATCAGCGAGCGGAGCTCCCGCAAGCGCTTTCGGCGTAGGATATTTCTTGAAAAGGATAGGTGTCACTTTGTTCACACCATCATCAGTTGTTTGCGCAGAAAGAATCACTGCGATGAGAAGTTCGAATGGATTTCGATAATCAAGAAACGTCTTGTCGCGCTTGTATTTCCGAAGAAGCGTGGGGCCGATCTTTTTCCAGATGTCGTTGGGGGTCTGTTTCATATTCTTATATAACACCGTCAACGCGCGCATCGGCACCAAGATACGTAATCCGGGAACGCAGATATTCAGTATCTAGATTGTAGATCGATTTAAATTTCCGTATGTCTTCGATATCATGCTTCCCGACATCTTCGCCTCTTTGAAGAAGCGCTTTGATGAGGAGCACATCTTCAGGAGGAAGAAGCTTCAGATTTTCAAATCTCATGCTTTGCGAAAAAACAGCTTCTGTAAGGCCAAGATCATATGTGACACCATCGGCTGTGATTTTCAAACCACTCGTCAGTTGCATCGAATGGCTTCCTTCGGGATTGGAATTGCGCACATTTTCCTGAGGAGAAGTATATACAAATGATTCAATACCGAAGATTTCATCAGCCAAATCATGCTGGTCTGCTCTAAGATAAATATCTACATCGTCGGGCAAGCGATCATTACCAAGCAGGAACAAGCAGCCGCTGCCTCCGATAAGCCAGTCGATATTATGTTCATTCAACCTTGCAATAACGCCTTCAAGAAGCGGGAATCTATTCTTGAATTCAGGTAATTTATCAGTATTCATACATACCACTATACTATTTATTCGCCTGCAATGCTTTCAGCTCCTTCCTTCTTTGTGCATGATCCGGGATTGCTCTTTCCACCAACTTCCAGAACTCTTTCGAATGGTCGAAGCGCCCGAGATGGCAGAGTTCGTGCACGATGATGTAGTCGGCAAGATGCTCGGGAAGAAGCGCTACACGATAATTGAAATTCAGATTCCCCTTCTTCGAACAACTTCCCCGAAAGATTAATTTCCTTCTTCATGATGCGAAGCCATAGCGCTCCACCAGAGCCGTGAGAATGGATTCAAGGGTGAGACCGTGGAGAGGGTTGTTGGGTTGGGTAGACATAGAGAGTAGAAGAAGTCTAACATCTGGAAGGCTTAGGAAAAACTAACTACAAAAAAAATCCCGGCATTCGTCGGGATTTTTAATTTTAAAAAACATCTTAATTTGCTGCAACAGAATCCATAATACGCAGCGGTTTAAGAGAAACCTTTTCTCCATATTTTTTTTGTAATTCTTCAAGCCATCCAAGTTTCTCGGATAGAGACGCGCTCTGCCAATGAAGAGGAGATGCTAAAAAATCTGTCAAACCAGGATACTTTTGAAGGATACTGTTAGTGATAGCCCGATGATGAAGCGTCATGAGTAAATCCAGTTCTTGCGGACTTATTGGTTCGCTTACACCACACAAATACATAATCAAATCTTTCATTCCGTCATCGCTATATTCAGGATTTAAATACGATGCGGACGCCCACTCTGCCAATACAAGCAAGGGGAAACGTTTGTGAACTTGCTTCATTTTGTAGACAGTTGTTAATTCAAAAGAACTATACCACTCCTCTTTCAGAAGTCAACAAGTCATTCGAGGTGTGGCCACCACCTACTCTTACCGATTGAGATACGTAATGGAATACTGAAGTACATATAACTTTTCATAATTACACTCTCACGAAATTAACAGCGAGCACTCCCAGGAGTGTCCACCATGAAATAAAAGAAACAACAAAACTAATGGTGATCTTCTTCTGCATGACCTGTGGAAGTATCTCGCGTGCAATCCCCTCTTTTTCACGACGAAGAAGTTCGGGAGAAATGATAAAGGTGAGAAAGCATCCATTGATGATCATCACGCCGAGGAGTACGTATGCAAAGACGGATGAGAAGTGTGAGAGCATTTCGAGACGATCGAGAAAAAAGAAACCGATGAGCACCAGGCTGGTACCTATCCAAATGAGTGGCTTTGTCACGCGATGTGTACGGATAGTGGCTTCTGTCCAGTATTTTGACTTGCGAGCCAAGAAGCCATGCATGTCGATGACAGTGACCGATCCGTGACCGATGACAAACCCAGCGAGCGTGAGAAAGAGAACGATAGCTTTCATACGCTTAGTATACTAAAGAATACTCAATAAAAAACAGGAAGCAAGTCTTTACCCACCTCCTGTATGTCACGGACTATCGTGACGTAATCATTAAACTACAGATCAAGATTTGACCTGCCTCGCATGTGGTGTTGTGGCCACATGGATACTCCTAGCGTAACATGCTTTCAAGAGAGCGCAACAAGGCTAGAAAAACCACTGGCTTTATGATACTGTATTCGTGTTGGATACGGAGACGTGTCAGAGTGGTCTAACGTACCCCCTTGCTAAGGGGGCAGGCCGCAAGGCCTCGGGAGTTCGAATCTCCCCGTCTCCGCAAAAATAAGGAGTGCCGCAGGCGCGACTTTATTTTTGCAGGATGCCGCACGTACTCGTGCGGCGCCGCAAAGCTTCCACACGGTATAACATCACGGAGGATTGGATGAGTGGTTTAAATCAACGGTTTACTAAACCGTCGACGGGTAAAACTGTCCGTGGGTTCGAATCCCACATCCTCCGCAAAATAGGGAGCGTCGCAGACGCGACCATATTTTGCGAGAGTCCTGAGCGCAGCGTAGGGCATCCGCAAATGAGCGAACGCAGCAACCATGTTTTGCCTCCGCGCTATTAAAGTAATGTGTTATTATTCCTACTATGATCCCTCAATCAGACCACATTTATTTCTCGCATTTACACGTCTATTACGCTATCACTTTTGTCGACGTGGTAAATTCAACATCGATCGTCGCCAAGCTTCCGGGCCGCGAAGCTGACCTTCTGTATATGACATTCCTCAACACCCTTTCCGATATCATCGTGAAAGGAGGTGGAACAATCATCAAAACAGTCGGCGACGGCGTTATCTACTACTTCCCCAAAACAGACTTCGGAGTTCTTGCCGACTATGAACAAGTACTCCATGTGGGAATGGACATTCTTCGCGCTCACAAGGAGATCAACGCAAAACTTTCCGAACTAGGTCTTCCTGGTATCGACTACCGCCTCTCTTCAAGCTTCGGTCCGGTCAGTATTATCGAAAACCAAGACAATGAAGTGGACGACCTTTTCGGAACCACGGTCAACACATGTGCAAAAATGAACAAACTCGCCGAGCCCAACAGCCTTATCATCGGCAGTGTTCTCTATGAAAAAGTGAAAGATACGAAACTTTTCGATATAAAAGAACACAAGCAATTTGTGCTTGATGAACATCTCTCGTATATGACGTACATCGTGAAAGAAGTGAAATAGCTTCAAGCCACGTTATGTGGAATACCCTAAGGTAGATCGTGGTACACTACCCTCATGAAGAAAACAGCAATCAGTATCGGTATCGCGCTTGTGGTTATTGGTGGTGTCTATTTTATATCTCAAAACACTCATCACTCAAAACACAGTGGACACGCAAGCCATGCAGAAGTAAAAAACGACCGCGCATTTCTTGAAATGATGATCCCCCATCATGAAGAAGCCGTAGTGTCGGCAGAAGCAGTGATTGCCCGCGGAGAAACTCCTGAGGTGAAAGAACTGGCGCGCTCTATTATCGACTCCCAAAGTGCTGAAATCCAAACAATGAAGCAGTGGTACACCGAGTGGTTCGATGATGAATACGAAGACACTCACCACTACACACCTATGATGCCCGACCTTACCACCCTTAAAGGAAAAGAACTCGACCGAGCATTTGTTTCTGGCATGATCGGCCACCACGATGGCGCCATCCAGATGGCCGCTTCTATCAAAGAAAAAACTGAACGACCAGAAATGAAAACATTCGCTGAAGCTATCATCACCACACAAAGCAAAGAAGTGGTAGACATGCAGGTATGGCTTGGCACTCTTTTACAAAAATAATTCACGACAGTATTTCACTATGACACCAGAAGAACAGATCGCAGCACTCACCAAAGAAAACGCACAGCTCCGCCAGCTCAACGCCACCAAGAGCGACTGGATTTCCATCTCCGCTCACCAGCTTCGCACATCTCTTTCAGCCATCAAGTGGATTTTGAAGATGTTCATGGATGGCGATTTTGGAAAACTGACACCCGAGCAGGAAGGTTTTATGAACAAAGCATTCGATTCAAATGAACGCATGCTTTCACTCATCAACGAAATGCTCTCGCTCAACCACATCGAAGAGACAACTATCAAATTCAATTACGAACCGCACAATATCATTAGTCTTATCGACTCAATTCTGTTTGATTTCACCAGCGAGTCGTACAAAAAAGGCGTGGAGCTTATTTTCCTCAAACCGGAAAACCAGCCACAAGATGTTTCATTCGATCTTGAAAAGATTCGCGTCGCACTCCAAAACTTGGTGGAGAATGCTATTAAATACACAGAAAAAGGCGGACGTGTCGTGATATCAGTGAGAATCACCGAAGAAGATATGCTTGAGATAAAAGTGAAGGATACGGGTATTGGTATTCCCAAAGAAGAACAGGAAAAAATATTCGAAAAGTTCTACCGCGCAACAAACGCGAAAAACCTTCACTCTGTGGGTTCAGGGCTCGGTCTTTTCACTACCAAAACGATCATTGAACGCCACGGCGGAAAGATGTGGTTTGAGAGTGCTCTCAATGAAGGAACGGCCTTTTTCTTTACACTCCCCCTTTCTCGCTAGCTTTGGTATACTGGGTACATGGCAAAGAAAATACTCATCGTAGAAGACGACACCTTTCTCCAGGGTCTTTCAACTACCAAACTTACAAAAGAAGGATTCGAAGTAACCCCTGTTGGCAATGGAGATGATGCTGCAAAAGCGATCGACGAATCAGCGCCCGACCTCGTACTTCTCGACCTGGTACTTCCTGGAACCGATGGCTACGGTGTTCTCAAGAAAATCCGCGAAAATCTAAAAACACGTGATATCCCGGTCATTGTATTTTCAAACCTCGCGCAGGATGAAGACATCAAAAAAGCAAAAGATCTTGGTGCCAACGACTTTATGATCAAATCAAACTTTACGCTTGATGAGCTTTCGGAGAAGATAAAGGAAATGTTGAAGTAAAGTATAGGAGAAAAGGCCCGAACGCTTCGCGTTCGGGCCTTTTACATACCGCCTACTCACAGGCAAAGATTCACGGTACAATACCCTCGTGAATCTCGAAGACCAGCTTGCAAAACTTTTCAGAATACAAGACACGCAGAAAAAAGCGCTCGCTCGCATTGGTCTTCTGACTGTGCGCGACTTACTCTATTACTTCCCCACTCGCTACAACGACGCAAGTGCAGTGAAACTCATTCGCGACGTCGTTCCTGGAGAAACAGTAACCCTCTACGGCACACTTTCGAAACTCAAAACCAAAAAAGGATTCAAATCCAAAATCCCCATGGGAGAAGCAACACTCACCGACCCAAGCGGATCGATCCCCGTCGTGTGGTTCAACCAAGCCTACATGGCCAAGATGGTACACGAAGGCGAAGCGGTTCTCATGAGCGGCCGCGTGAGCGAAGGAAAAAACGGCATCTATCTTGGCAATCCCGAACTTGAAAAAGGTGCCGTGCTTCCGATAGATGCGCACGACACGCTCTTTGGAGGAAATGCGCCCGAAGCCACAATGTATCCTGTGTACCGCGAAACGCGCGGAGTCACTAGTAAGTGGATATTTCATCATGTACAAAAAATACTCGCAAGCGGAATCCTTGATTCGATCGAAGACTATATTCCCGAATCTATTTTAAAAAAATACAATCTTCCGAGTCTTCACACTGCACTCGTGTGGGTTCATGCACCACGAAAAAGCGACGACGCCACAGCCGCCCGCAAACGTTTCGCATTTGAAGAAGTATTTTCAATCCAACTTCGCCGCTTGCAAGACAAAATGGAGTTTTCAAAACAGGCCGCATACGAAGTGGGCATCGATGAAGATGCTATTGAAGAATTCCTTTCGCATTTCCCCTTCGACGCTACAGACGCGCAGCTTCGCGCTATCAACACTATTCTCGAAGATATGCAGAAAGAACATCCGATGGCGCGCCTTCTTGAAGGAGACGTAGGTAGCGGAAAAACGCTCGTCGCCGCCACAGCCGCGTATGCGATCGTAAAAAACAGACCGCTTGATAAAAAGAAAGGGGTGAAGCAAACGTTCGGTGCGCTCCAAGTAGCCTACATGGCTCCCACGGAAATCCTCGCGACGCAGCTTTTCGAAAACTTCATCGAATATTTCCGCGGCACCGGCATCCAGATCGGTCTTATGACAGGAAGTGGTTGTAGAAAGTTTCCCACAAAAGTCGCATCAGCTCGGGAACCCTGGACGAACATCTCTCGTCCGCAGCTTTTGAAATGGGTGAAAAATGGCGAAATCCCTATCGTGGTCGGCACGCACGCCCTCATCCAGAAAAAAGTCGAATTCAAAGATCTTGCGCTTGTGGTGATCGACGAGCAACATCGCTTCGGGGTTGCTCAGCGTGCCAAACTCGCGCGTAAAGTTGGCCATGCGCCTCACCTCCTTTCCATGACAGCGACTCCCATCCCCCGCACGCTCGCACTCACCATCTACGGTGACCTCGATCTTTCACTGCTCGATGCGATGCCGCTCGGACGAAAACCAGTGATCACCGAGATAGTCACCAGTGACAAGCGAAAAGAAACCTACGAAGCAATCCGAAAAGAAATGAAAAAAGGAAGACAGCTCTACGTGATCTGTCCGCGTATCAATGAACCAGACCCGGACAAAGAAATGGCACTCCAACTCCGTTCGGTCATGGAAGAAGCGAAGCGCCTCAAGAAAGAAGTGTTCCCTGAATACGAATTCGGCATTCTTCACAGCAAAATGACAAAGGAAAAAAAAGAAGAAGCGATGAAGGATTTTTCTGAAAAGAAGACTGATATTCTGGTAGCTACGTCGGTGGTGGAGGTGGGAGTGAATGTACCCAACGCAACCCTCATCATCATCGAAGGCGGTGAACGTTTTGGTCTCGCCCAGCTTCATCAGCTTCGCGGCCGCGTGATCCGCTCTTCAGACCAGGCCTATTGTTACGTCTTTGCTGACGTGAAATCCGGAAAAACATTCGACCGCTTGAAGGCACTCAAAACAGCAAAGAGCGGCTTCGAACTCGCCGAGCTCGACCTCGCTCTCCGCGGCTCTGGCGAGCTCTCCGGCGACAAGCAGTGGGGCCTTTCCGACCTTGGAATGGAAGCCATCAAGAATCTCAAAATGGTGGAAGCTGCCCGCACCGAAGCCGGCGCACTCCTCTTGAAAGACCCCGAGCTAACACGGCTTCCCCTTCTCAAACAAGAAATCTCACGAAGGCATGTGGAGCTTCATTTTGAATAAAAAACCAATGTCACTTGACAAAAGCTAGTTTTAGTGTACTATGCCTATAAAATACACTACCCTATGAAATCGACCTTTGTAGTGTTTGGCATCATCTTTTCGATGCATGTACATTCACAAAAATTACTACCGGCAGAAGCAGAAAAATGGAACGCCAAAACAAAAACGGTGAACCACATGCGCTCTGTCGCACGCTTTGGCACAGCCACAATGCGAGAAAATGTTTTTATTTCGATCCAGGAATCGCATATTGGATTTCTGGTGAATGACACGACATTCCAGATACTTTTCGAGGACACAGGTCTTCACATCACGTACACATGGGACCCAGGACAACACACAGGGACCATGGGGTACAAATATCTCAATGAAAAAGGACCACCTCTCTCATCGAGTGATGTGCTGAAAGTTATGGATACAGCGTACACTGTCGTAAAAAACTTTCTCAGGATGTATGAAAAGGCACCTGATAAAAAGAAAGAAAAAGCTCCGGAACCAGAAACGGTTCCAAAGTGGAATGAACCAGGCGATAACTACGGTTATCGCTTTTTTTATTGTCCACCCTCTTGGATTCGAACCAAGGACCCTCGAGGTATAAGCTCGATGCTCTAACCAACTGAGCTACGGGTGGATTTTTTCATACTAACAGAAAAAGCTCCCGTTGGGGAGCCTTTTCGTATTGTTATTTCGTTGCCGTAAGTTCTTCCTTTTTCTTAGGCGTGATTCCATGCGCCACCAAGATCTTGTCGAATTCTTCCTGTTCGAGTGTTTCCACTTCGATAAGCTTCTTGGCGATAGCGTCGAGAAGTGGACGATGTTCTTCCACCACCTTCTTGGCGCGAGCGCGGTTGGTTTCCATGATGTTCTTCACTTCATCAGCAACGCGTTTTGCTATCTCCGGAGCGCGGAAAAGTTCATCCGCTTCTTCGCCAAACTTTCCGCCGCTCTGTTCAAATGCGATAGGACCGATAGCTTCGCTCATCCCCCATCTCGTCACCATCGCGCGCGCGAGATTCGTAGCCACTTGAAGATCAGATGAAGGGCCAGTGGTAACATCACCAAACACCATTTCTTCCACTACGTATCCGCCAAGAGAAACGGCGATGTCATCATGAAATTCTTTTTTGGATTGTAGTTTGCGCTCTTCGATCGGAAGTTTGAGCGTATATCCACCAGCAGACCCACGAGACACAATAGAAACCTTGTGCACAGGGTCAGCATCTGGAAGCACACTCGCGACAAGTGCATGGCCTGCTTCATGGTAGGCGGTAATTTCTTTTTCTTTTGGCCCCATAAGATGACTCTTGCGTTCAGGACCGAGCATCACTTTTTCGATCGATTGAATCAGATCAATCTGAAGAATTTCTTTTCGGTCAGCGCGTGCGGCAGAAATAGCTCCTTCATTCATAAGTGAGTAGAGGTCAGCGCCAGAGAATCCAGGAGTGCGAGCGGCGATCACTTTAAGATCCACATCTTCCGCAAACGGCTTTTTCTTTGAATGAATACTCATGATTTCTTCGCGGTCAGCGCGGTCTGGAAGGTCGAGTTTTACACGACGGTCAAAACGACCTGGGCGAAGAAGCGCAGGGTCGAGCACATCGCTTCGGTTGGTCGCTGCCATGACGATCACTTTTTCTGTGGGTTCAAAGCCATCCATTTCCACCAGGATCTGGTTGAGGGTTTGTTCACGCTCGTCGTTGCCGCCACCGATGCCGGTGCCGCGCACGCGGCCAACAGCGTCAATTTCGTCCACGAACACAATCGCGGGCGCGGCTTTCTTCGCCATCATGAAAAGATCACGGACACGCGATGCACCGACGCCGACAAACATTTCAACGAATTCAGAACCGGAGAGATGGAAAAATGGCACATGCGCTTCACCCGCAACAGCGCGAGCAAGAAGCGTCTTTCCGGTACCAGGAGCACCTGTAAGAAGCACGCCCTTTGGAATCTGCGCACCAATGTCGAGGAATTTTTTCGGATTTTTCAGAAAGTCGACAATTTCAGAAAGTTCCTGTTTGGCTTCTTTGTTGCCAGCCACATCTTTAAACGTGACTTTGTTCTTTTCATCGTCAGGGTTTGTGATGCGCGCCTTTGACTGGCCAAACGAAAACGCCTGCATCCCCTGCCCTTTCACTTGGCGAGAGAGCGCCCAGACGAGATAGATCACGAGCGCGACAGGAAGAAGGATTGGAAGCAAGTTCATGAGCACATAGCCGAAACCTGATTCGCTTTTCACGTCGATCTTGGTGGTAGCAATTTTTTCGGCAGGAACGCCGTAGTTGGTGAGTGTTTCAGTAAGTGACGCTTCAAGTTCTTTTTTTGATTTCACAACTGTGCCTCCGACAAGCGTTGCTTCAAGTTTTGAACCTTCTACTGAAATAGCTTCCACTTCTCCAGCATTCATCTTCTGCGCGAGTTCTGAAATGCTGATCGTTTCTGTTTTCTTGGCGTTATCGAAAATGATCGAGTAGAGCGCCGTAATAGACATAAGAATAAGAACCGCGGTAAGGAGCATACTGCCCGCGCGCGGAGCCTTCAACTCAGGTTCTTTTCCCATTTTTTTCTTTTTATTCAAAGGGTTTTTCATCATTTGGTTTCGTGACATAACGGGCGTAGTATACACGAACATTTGACGTTTCGGAAGAGTTGTATTTATACGGGAAATACGTTATCGTAAAAAATGAAATTTAAAAATACACCTCATGACAGATACTAAATATGTATTCGAAACACATCGACTTTCGAGACTAGAGCAATTACTGGATACACTCACCATCGAAGGCCTCAAAAGTTTTTTACAAGGTAAGCCAGATGGCATAGTATGTAAAAAAGGCGTGTGGTTTTCCTTTTTTAAAAGAATAGAGATTGAAACTTTTATCACGGAAAAAGCCTATTTGAATATGAGCGTCCGACGCTCCATTCGCGAGCGACTATCGTCGCAAATGTAAAAACATAAAAGCACCAACTCTCGCTGGTGCTTTTTATTTTTTATCATTATTGTTATTTCAATAATGATAGCAAGAATGCTGCTATATCTTTCTCATTTTTCATACAGGTAAACGTTAGTTTACTTGCAACGAGTGATTTAAGATATGGAGCAATTTCATCAGTAAAAACAATGCGTATTCCTTTATTTTTTTCAAGGAGTGCGATCTGTTCGCACACAACCATAGTTGCCTCTTTTTCATCTTCAGACTTTTCGTCTTCTGATTCATCAAATTGACTCATGATTGGATACAAACTCTCTACTACTTCTTTAGAAAAAACAGGAAATAGTGGGGACCCTCTTCGAGAAAGCAGCTCAGCTTCCTTTGATGGAAATACTGTCATATGCATGTTTACAAGAAAACGAGCAATTTCAAGAGCAAAATCTTCACGTTTCTGACGAGTGGTCTTTTTGCCACGAAGCGCTCGAAGAAAGTTTTTACCGTGCACCAGAACTACTTCTGGTGGTGCAACAATTACTTTTTCTTTTCTTTCCCCCACTTCTTGTTTTTTGTCTTTTTTTCTAAGATGCTTTGAAGGGGTTTTACGTCGCTTTTCAAGTGGGATCGGATCAATCTTCAGTTCACCGAGCTGGAATACACATCCCTGATTAAGCCCAAAAATAACTTTCTTCATTGGGATAACCGCTCCTTTTGCAACCAGCACGTCTTGCACAAAACTCTTTATTTTTTGGACAAGTTCAGGAGACTTATTAATTGCAGACCCCTTACGACTTTTAGGTTGAAGGTTGAGGAAAGACTTTTGACGTACTATTTCTACGTCGTCTTTTTTTTCAGGATGATGAATTCTCCACAGAGCAATAATCTCATTGTTTTTTGTGGTGTTTGGTTCTTTCTTATTCATATAGTTAAAGGCTTTTTTATATTAAAGCACAAAAACTATACCGTGTCAAAGAACCTACAGCAGTGCACGGACTGCGGCAAGTAACTCATGCGCGCGGGCTTCGTCCAACGCTTCGATATGGTACCTGAAAATCGGCTCTGTGTTCGAAGGACGAACATGGATCCATGCACGGTCGGGAAAATCAAGGCGAAGGCCATCAAGCGTATTCTCTTCCCCATCTGGAAACACTTCTTTCATTTTTTCGTATACAGCAGTCATCGTCACATCCCCGATCGGGAGTTTTCCTTTTTTCATGACAGTTTTGGGAAGCGTATCAACAATTTCTGAAAGCGGTTTTCCTTCTTGCGCGAGAAGTTCAAGAATAACAGCAATTCCCGCAATGCTATCACGAGCTGCATTCATTTTCGGATAAATAAATCCACCACCGCCTTCCCCACCAGCAACTGCATTTCGTTTCAACATTTCTTCAATCACATTTGATTCCCCCACTTTCGAGCGAAATGTTTTTCCACCGTATGTTTCTGCAATCATTTGGTTGACTGACGAGGTAGAAAGATTGATAACAATATCACCCGGCGTTTTTTGGAGAACCGTAACAAGTCCGAGTGCAAGTGTGAGTTCTTCGAAAAGCACACGGCCTGTTTCATCCACCACCACCAAGCGGTCGCCATCTGGATCTTGCGCAAAGCCAATGTCAGCCTTCAGCTCACGAACTTTTTCTCCAAGCTCGCCCAGGTTTTCAGGAAGCGGTTCGGGCTTATGTGCAAAGTTTCCATCAGGCGTCCCGTTTAAAATAACCGCTTCCACACCGAGCAGTTCAAACAAAAGCGGATCAACGACAGCACCGACACTATTGATCACATCTACCACTACTTTCAATTTCTTTGACGCGATGAGACCCTGATCGACATGCGAAACGATTTTCTCGACATGCTGTTTCCAAAGATCAAGTGAAACAACGTGCGCACCCTGCGTGACACTTTCAGGAAGAGGTACATCTATCGAAGACTTCATTTCTTCAACATCAGCTTCATTGGTGAAAAGTCCGCGACCGGTGACGAATTTGAGGCCGTTGTATTCGATAGGGTTATGCGAAGCTGTCACAATGACAGCGCCACCCAACTTTTGTTGGCGCACCAAAAACAAAACGGTTGGTGTTGGTGTAATGCCCGTTTCGATAACATCGATACCGGCAGAAAGGAATACTGGAATGACAGCTTCGGTGATTTCCTTTCCACTTCCCCGCGCATCACGCGCAATAAGGACTTTCTTTCCGCCAGATTTCAAAACGAAATGACAAAATGCCGAAGCGAATTGCTTGGCGATTTCAGGCGTGAGGCTTTCGCCCCAAATGCCGCGGTAACCGGAGACAGCGAGGGTTGGGTTCATGAAATATAGTATAGAAAAAAAATGAAAAAAGTCATAACTTAATACTTTTGACTTTCTGTCAATGGTTTGGTAGTGTGTACATTAAATATTTACTAAATTAAAAAATAAATAACACAATGAATCAAAAACCCTACCCTGGACAAACAAATGTCTATGAAGGCAAAGTCCGCAGAGTCTGTACTGTTGGAAAAGTACTTGTCGCTGAAACAACAAATCAAACATCCGCGTTTGACGTAGTGCTTCCTTTTGAAGTTACTCACAAAGGAGCCGTTCTGAACCAGATAACACAGTACTTTATGAAGGCAACAGAAGACATTTGTCCCAACTGTTTACTCGATGTACCGGCACCACACATTTCAATCTGGCGAAAGCTGGAAACTTTTCCATTTGAAGTCATTGTTCGTGCATACAACACCGGTAGCTTCTACAGAAACTACACTTCTGTGGGTAAAGCAAATCCTTGGGGGTACAAGATATCGAAAGATATCAAAAAAAATGAAATCTTTCCGGAATTACTTATCACCCCAACGACAAAGGCTGAAAAGGGTGATCATGATGAAGACATTTCATGGGAAGAACTCATAAAAAGAGGGTTGGTAACACGGGATGAAAAAGCAACCCTAGAAAGAATCGCTACGGAGCTCTTCCAAAGAGGTCAGCAGATGGCAAAAGAACGCGAGCTTATTCTTGTAGACACAAAGTATGAATTTGGTAAAAGTGAAAGTGGAGAAATCTACTTGATTGACGAAATTCATACGCCGGACTCCTCTCGATATTGGTATACAGAAGGATACGAACAAAGCTTTGCGAAAGGTGAAGATCCTCGACACCTCTCGAAAGAGTTTGTGCGTGAGTGGTTAATGGAACAAGGATATCAAGGCAGACCCGAAGATATCATGCCCGCTTTTACTCCTGAGTTTACACAAAGTATTTCTGAAAGATACCTTGAGCTGTATGAAAAACTTACCGGGAACAAAGGAAACTTCGTCATTGAAGAAAAACCTGATGCGTATTATGAAAAAGTATGTGCTTCCTTGGTAAAAATTCGTCCACAGATTGAAGGCGCTCGTGTGAGTATTGTGATGGGGTCACAATCTGACCTGAACATAATGAAGCTCGCAGCAAATGTTCTTGCCGAAGCAGGAATACCGTTTGAACTTGGGATTCTATCAGCACACCGCACTCCTCACGACCTGGAAATGTTTGCGCTTCACGCACGACATAAAGGTGTACGTGTAATTATTGCTGGAGCTGGAGGAGCAGCACACTTACCTGGGATGATTGCGGCATCGACCACACTCCCAGTCATCGGTGTACCTGTTAAATCAAGCAATTCAATTGATGGATGGGATTCAATTCTTTCAATTTTACAAATGCCTTCTGGGGTACCGGTCGCAACTGTTGCGTTAGATGGAGCAGGAAACGCTGCACTTATCGCTCTCCAAATTCTTGGAACAAGCGACACAGCGGTGGCAAATTATCTTTCAGTCTACAAAGAAGAACTGAAGAAAAAAGTATCAACAATGAGGCAAGAAGTGAGTGAAAACTACTTCTTCAGTCTTATTAATTAAGGAGATTTTAAAAAACATAAAAAGCACACCCAACCAGGTGCGCTTTTTTTATTTCTAAACCTCTTGTGGCGCCGCACGAGTACGTGCGGCATCCGACAAAAATATAGTCGCGCCTGACGGCGCTTCTTATTTTTGTGGAGATGGTGGGAGTCGAACCCACATGCAAATAAAGAGTCTCAATCAGTCTACGTGCGTAGCGCTGCTCTGTTTTTCCATCATGCATAAGAGCAGTGCGAGAGCACATGATGGAATGCCGCTTAGTTTCGAAAGAGAATCGCGGCGAGTTCCCTTTCTACATCCGAGCACTATAATGCACGGACTCTCCCACTCGGATTAAGGGAGAGCGTACACTCGCAGGTGCGGTTTAGGCAGCTGCGAACGCGAAGTTACCCATGTAGGGTGACTTCACGGCAAAAAGTTCTTTTGCAGATCGTGTGTTCTTGGAAGATTCACGAGGATCCAAGACCTCGGCACGCAGAGAGAAACGACGTTACTTGTCGATGCCCTGCATCCCCATTTAGTTATCAAACCCGCGTTTTTGAGCTCGATCGAGATCGCGCTTTTTGATGCTTTCGCGTTTGTCGTGGTTTTTCTTACCACGCACGATAGCGACTTTTGCTTTCACTCGCGAACCCTTACTATACAACAAAAGCACAATCGCGGTCAAACCCTGCCCGTCGGTCTGTTTCCCGATTTCAGCGATTTCTTTTTTTGAAAGAAGGAGGCGTCGGTTTTGATCAGGCACATAGCTGATCGGGGTATTTTTCACTTGGTACGGATCGATAGTCATACCGATAACATACGCTTCTCCCCCACGCACGATCACGAACGCATTGGTGACATTCGCCTTGCCGGCGCGGATCGCCTTCGCCTCAAAACCCAAAAGCTCGATTCCCGCTTCGAAATCGTCCATGATCTCATATTCAAAATGTGCCTTTCGGTTCTCTGCGAGATTCATATATACCCAACAATACCAAGGAAATCGAGGCTTGGCGATAGCACGCTGCCTGCATTGACTCTTTACCTAATATAGGCTATTATCTCCTTACACGGTAATGCTCCTCCTTTATACGGGCTTTTCGGCCTAGGCTGTGAGGTTGCGTTCTGTTGTCAATCACATTTTGAGAGAAAGAATAAACAACCAGATACGTGCAGCAGAGCTTCGAGTGATCGATGAAGATGGCTCCAATCTTGGGGTACTTCCCTTCAAAGATGCCCTTGAAAGTGCTGCGAGCAGAGGTCTTGATCTTATCGAGATTTCCCCCAATGCGAAGCCCCCGATTGCCCGCATTATGGAGTATGGTAAATACCTCTATCTCGAGAAGAAAAAACAGCAGAAGGCGAAAGCCGGAGCGAAATCTACCGAGACAAAATCGATTCAGGTTAAAATCGGTACGGGCGATCACGATCTAGAACTCAAGGCAAAGAAAGCTTCCGAGTGGCTACGAGAAGGACACCGAATCAAAGCTGAACTCTACCTTTCAGGACGATCAAAATACATGGAGGAGAAATTCCTCAAAGAACGTCTTGAACGAGTGCTTCACCTTATTACCGAACATTACAAGATTTCAGAACCATACAAGAAGTCGCCAAAAGGAATCACGATCACCATCGAGCGCGATACCAAGAAAAAGGAGGACGACAAAGTATCAGAGGAAAAACACCATGAAAACAAATAAGTCGATCACAAAGCGAATACGGGTCACGAAAAACGGCAAAATGCTTTCACGCAAGCCGGGTTTCAACCACTTCAACGCCAAGCAGAGCCGCACAACGCAGCTCGCAGGACGAAAGGCTACTTCTTTCTCAATGAAGAACAAGGTCCGAAGCCGCATGATCCCCTATGCGTAATCCGTTTACTACTCACTAATTTTTTAAACTACCATGACACGCGTCAAACGAGGAACAATAAAAAACAAGCGTCGCAAGAATACGCTCGCCCAGACCAAAGGCTTCCGCCATGGTCGCGGCACCAAAGAAGCGATGGCTCGCGATGCGATCCGCCACGCAGGAGTCTACGCATTCGCTCACCGAAAGGACAAGAAGACCGATATGCGCAATCTCTGGCAGACCAAGATCAATGCCGGCACTCGTGCATTTGGTCTCTCATACAGCAAATTCATCGATGCGCTCAAAAAGAAAAGCATCTCGCTTGACCGCAAGGTTCTCGCCGAAATCGCCGAGCACAACCCTGAAACATTCGAACGAATCGTAAAGACTGTCTCGTAACAAAAAACCCGCTTCGGCGGGTTTTTTGTTATCTGTTTTATCTATGCTCCATCCGGCTTCGTCGTAAAATTCACGCTTGGCTTTACGAGTTTGTATTCGGCCACTTTGTCGGCTTTCACGAGCTCCATCACTTTCTGTACGAGTTTCTTGGGGTCGGTATCGAAGACGATCTTTGGGTTGGGGCGCTGGCTGCGTTCGAGGATGGTTTTGATAGTTTCGTCCATATCCCATTCCCCTTGCAGAATGCCGATAGGTTTGTTGTCTTCAAAAGCGATGGTGAATTCGTGGATGGTACCAATGCGGCCGCAGCCGATGAATATAGCATCGCAGCTTCGTGTGAAGAGAATGTCGCGGCCAGGATACCCAAAACCAGTGTAGATGATGAGATCCATGTAATCGAGTGGAAGGCGGTACACGTCGGTGTGCTCGCGTTCATTCACGGCGGGAGAAAGGCCAATAGAGAGACCTTTTTCTTCTTTCGCACCCATCGCACTCCACAGCGGAAAACCAGTCGATGCACCTGTGACAAGAATGCCTCCCTGACGGACGATCTCGCGCCCAAGCTCTTTTGCGCTGTCGAGAGCATGAAGGCCGCAGTGACCCGTCTCAGCCGCGCCAGAGACACCAAGCTTCACTTTGAGGTGGTTGTGCTTGTCGCCATTCCCTATCGGCCCGTTGTAGCAAATGAATTCAGCTGCGCTCATTAGTTCTGATTGTAACACAAGAACCTCTATGAAAAGAGAGGTTTGTTGCAAAAATATAGGAAAAGAGTATGGTAGAGGAAAACAATATTCACAATGGAAACAGAAAAGAAATACGACCTGGCGTATCTAAATCAAGTCTTTCAGGGAAACAAACAGATGGTAAATAATATCATCAGTCTTTTTTTACAACAGATAGAGCCGTACTTAGCAAACCTAGAGAGCTGTCTACTGGAGAAAAAGTGGCTGGAAATGAGTACCGTTGCAAATAAAGCAAAAACGAGTACCAGCATGATTGGTATTAGGAATATGGGAGAAAAGATTCTCCTTGTAGAACAGAACTCTAAAAATCTCACGAATCTGGATACGATCCCTGAACTACTCAAAAACCTGCGCGCAGATTACGAAAGCGTCGCACCAGAACTACAAAAAGAGCTCGCGCAAAAGTAAGGATTATTTCAAAAAAACAAACTGCCCGTTCGGATCACCGAAACGGGCAATTTTTTATTAGCATTCTATCTCTATTCTCTCTCCCGGCATAGGAGCCACGGCATCGACACCGAGATAATCGCGAAGGCGCTGTACGAGAAAGAGTGAAGACCTTGGTTCGCCCATCACCACAAAAACGCGCTTCACGCTGTTGGCAATATTTTCTACGAAATTAATGAGTCCGTCGGAATCTTTGTGACCTGAATATCCGCTGATCTTCGCAACGTGTGCTTTCACTTCAACATCTTCACCAAAGATGCGCACGAATTTCGCGCCATCTTCGATCTTTCGCCCCATCGTTCCCTGCGACTGGTATCCAGTGAGGAGAAGTGTGTTGTTGGGATTGGGAAGATAGTTGTGTTCGTGATGGATGATGCGGCCGCCGTTGCTCATACCACTTCCTGCGATAATAATTTTGGGATCAGGAGCGTGGAGAATTTCTTTTGAATCTTCGGTGTCGGGAGTGATACGAAGACCAGGAAAGTTGAAGATGTCATCGCCTCCAGCAAGAAGTTTCTGCGCGGCTTCGTTGTACATTTCTGAGTGCTTTCTGTAGACACCCGTGAGTTTGATAGCAAGCGGCGAATCGAGATAGATCGGCATTTCAGGAATACGCTTCCCTTCCACAAGTGCGTTGATCTCAAACAACATTTCCTGTGTACGTTCGAGCGAGAACGTCGGAATGATGAGCGTACCTTTTCGCTTGTAGTTGTCTTCGATGATGGATTCAAAAATCTTTCGGCGCTGGTCGCGGTTCTCGTGATTGCGATCGCCATACACACTTTCCATGATTACGTAGTCGGCACCAACGAGCATTTCTGTGTCGCGAAGAAGTGGTGACGGAGAATTGCCGAGGTCGCCCGTGAAGACTATTGTCTTTTCGTTGTATACAAAATGCACCATGGCTGAACCGAGAATATGGCCGGCGTCTTTCAGGGTGACACGGAATCCATGGTCGATATTGATTTCTTGGTGATATGGGAAACCTTCCCAGAGCGCGAGTGCTTTTTCCACGGTCGCTTCGTTGTAGTAGGCATCAAGGCCGTGTTCTTTGTCGCGAGAAAGAATATTAACTGTGTCCATGAGCATTGGACGTGCGAGGTCTTTCGTAGCATCAGTGGAAATAATGCGTCCCTGGAAACCATCGTGGATGAGTTTGGGGATGCGGCCGATGTGGTCGATATGTGCGTGCGTGATGAAAAGAATATCGATAGTCTTTGGGTCGTATGAAAATGGAATCCAGTTGTCTTCGTCGGCGAGTTTGGAATTTTGCACGAGACCACAGTCGATGAGAAATTTCTTTCCTTCTCCTTCAAGAAGAAAGTTGGCACCGGTGACAGTTCCTGCGCCGCTTGCGAACGTGATCGCGAGTTTCTTTGTTTCTTTCATGTTGCTAAAGTATAGCAAACTTAGACGCGCTTCCAAACGATGATTCGTTTTTTCTGAAGATAGAGCCACGCGAAAAGTGCTCCTGACATATCGAATGCAAGATCAGAGAGCGAATCAAGTGGGTTCGCAAGACCCGCTCCTGTGTAATACTGCACCACATATTCAAAACCTTCCCATGCAGCACCGATTGCGAATACGATAAGAAGAGCAATAACGAACGTATGCCGCGTGACAAACATTGGATCACCAGCTCCCCCTTCAGGGCGAACCCAGATCCGAGATGCAAGCACTGCGAACATCAACCACGCGCCACCCCAAAAATGCATCGGCATATCAAACCACCACAGCGCGCTGTAGAAATAGAAGAAAATGGCAAGCGTATTCACGCCAAAAATACCCAGGATATTACCGAGCATGAGACGGACAAGGCGTTTGTTTCCAGACGTGAGCATAGAGACAGTGTAGCAAGGAGAAGTAGAAAGCACCACGAAGCCCCGAAACACCCCATGCTTTTTGGATTTTTCAATGATGTGCGCAGTTTCGGAGAACAAGAGTGGCGCCGCCAGATATGCGCTTTTGAAAAATCCAAAAAGCATGGGGTGTTTCGGGGCGAAGCGAGGATATTCAGCTAACAAATTAAAAAACCCTGCGAGTGCAGAGTTTTTTATTAGGATTATCCGGAAAGAGTACTATAGCGTGAAGCTACGTGGGTTCGCGCCGAGTAAACCAAGGCTCAAACGGACGACCGATCCCTCACACAAGGTGTTCTAAGTACTTTTCTCAAATAACCCTACCTAAAGTATACGCATGAAAAGGAGAGGTGTACTGTGGATATCGCTTACGACACAACAAAATACTTTTCTCAACATTGACATTTCAATTACTTTTCAAACATGCAATAAAAAAACCCGACAATGTGCCGGGCTTTTAAAGTATCATTGGGAGACCACCACTTCGGCGTAGTATGTATTCCAAGACCATCCTGGGAATTCCACTTCTTTTTCTACACCATTGAAGCGAAGAAGCTTTTCAAGTTGTTCGCGGTTAAATACAAAACAATCTTCCAAACGTGAACTCTTTTGCTGTGTTTCCTTGTTAAACCAAATATAGCCCTCTTTCCACTTTGGATGTCGAACTCTTACGATATCAACAAGCTCCATAAAATCACGTGCAAGGAAGTTTTTATTGTTCTTGTATTTATTATTTGCGTGACAAAAAACAACGTGATTCCTACCGATAGTAGACCCCACATTTGATTTCGATGCCTTTCCAGTAGAAATAATGTAATACTGAAACAATAAATACAACAAGGTACGCGAACGGTTAACTGGAGTTTTCCCTTTTAAAGAAACAACTATATCCTCGGCAGGTACTCCTGTTTTTTCAACCACAATCAAGAGTAATACGTTCATCATATCAACAACACAGCTAGGGACGGGTGTTGTATTGCTATGCAAGAAACACCGACAGGCACTGTTAAAAAACGGGGGTTCCACTATTCTTATCATGGGTTATTTTTTAATTTTTTAAATTATACTGAACTTTTTGTAAAAAGTAAATAGTTCCTATATAAAAGAAAAACCCGCATAAATGCGGGTTTTTCTTACACTCTTTATTTCTTCTTTGTCTGTGTAAACCCTTCATGCGCCGTAGCGTAGTCATAGAGTTCAGCTTCTGAGAACCAGTGAGCGATCTCGAGCTTGGCTTCATCTGGGTCACCTGAAGCATGGATGAGGTTTGGAATTCCGATCTTGTTGGCATCTGCGTGGCCATAGCTCATGTGAGCGTAGTCGCCGCGGATCGTACCAGGAAGAGCAGACTTTGGCTCTGTCGCACCTACCATTTTGCGAACAAGTGAGACAGCCTCAATTCCTTCGAGAACAAAAGCCATTACCGGACCCTGATTCATCATAGCGAGAGTCACATCGAAAACCTCCTGACCTCGGCGTGAGATAACCTTTCCAATATCTTCATAGTGCTTGAAGTAATGGTTGGCATCAGGCCAGAGCATTTTGTTGCCCACGATTTTGAGGCCAGTTTTTTCAAAACGAGTAAGAATTTCGCCAACGAGCCCGCGCTGTACAGCATCTGGCTTCATAACGATGAGTGTGCGTTCGATTGTCATAATTAAAAAATGAGTTAAAAATAAAAACCCGAAGGGGCTGATACGCTGAGGATAGCACGAAAAAGACGCTGAATCAACTCGCCCGAAAACCTATACTTTCCTATACCGCTTCATAATCTCCTCTTCCACCTCCGCCCTATCGCGGCCGAATTTCATGTATGAAAGCTCTTTGATCTTTTCGACGATCTCTTTGTTGCCCTGTGGTGGTGGATTGGTCGCGATGTTGAAAGGCTTCACGGGCGTACCGTCAACAAGCATTTTCATATACGCATTTCTGTTTTCAAGTTTCAAAATGTCCTGAGGTGTGAAGATCGGTTCGTACTGCTTTGCGAGGTATTCAGCATCGTCCGGACCAACGCGGAAGGTTGCCATTGAACCCACGTTACCGAAGACAGCGTTCTTAATAGATTCCTCAAGCTGCGAAATATATTGGTGCGCCACGTTGAGCGAAAGGCGATATTTACGAGCTTCAGAAAGAATCGATGCGATCGAGTCAGTCGTGACATTTTGGAATTCGTCGATGTAAAGATAGAAGTCGCGCATGTTTTGGCCATACATGTCGACGCGGGAAAGCGCGGCCATTTGAATTTTACCCACGATGATAAGACCGAGAAGGTTCGCATTGATATCACCAAGGCGACCTTTTGAAAGATTCACGAGAAGAATTTTTCCTTCATCCATAATCTTTCTGAAATTGAACACCGACTCTTGCTGAGCGATCACTGGACGCATGATGTCGTTTGAAACGAAGACATCGAACTTGTTGGTGATATACGGCACGAAGTTGGCGAGACTCTGTTCCCCACTTGTCTTTTCGGCATTCGCCCAGAATTGGTGAATGATCGGATTCTTACACCGAGAAAGCTTGAGGTCGCGAAATTCTTTGTCGGCCATCACGCGACCGATCTCAAGAAGCGTAGAACCCGATTCAGGATCTTCCATCACAAGAAGTGCGCTATTTCTGAAATACTGTTCGAAGGCCGGACCGCCGGCTGTTTTCATATCGAAGAGTTTGTTGAAGATAGCAAGAAGTTCGTTGACGACAAAGGTCTTCTGCTCTGGATAGCGCGGATCGTATTCGAGCATGTTGAGACCCATCGGACGGGCTGTGTACGCAGGGTCGAAGTAAATAACGTCATCGATTCGCTCAGGTGGGACATACGAAAGAATGTCCTGGAGGTCGGTGCCGTGTGGATCAATGAAACAACAACCATCGCCATTAGCAATATCCTGCGCGATGATATTTTTCAAAATCGTCGTCTTACCAGTACCCGTCTGACCGATCACATAGAAGTGACGCATGCGGTCCTCGCGAGTCATATAGATCTTCTTTACTTCGCCGCGGTAGACGTTGGTACCAAGAAGCACACCCGCTGAACCCATCGTAGAAGGAGCGGGAGCAATGGCGGCCTGAGCTTGTTTCAATTGCGGCGTACTCTTCACCCCTATCGGGAAATGAAACAGCGTTGAAAGTTCTTTCACATTGAGCGCGAAAAGTTCATCATCCACAAGCTGGCGGTATGAGAAATTGTGCAAGAAATCGCGCGTATGCTTCTTTTCGATCTTCTGCCATTCAAGGCCATTGGACCCAGGAGCATAGAATTGGTTGAAGACTGATTCGAGCTCATGAAGTATCGTCTCAGCTCGCTCGGGTGTCTCTCCTGATGCCGTAATGCGCACACCCACGTTCTGAATCGTGCTACTGATCTTTTTCTGGATAAGTTCCATTCCTTTGTCATCTGTCTTTTTTTCTTCGTCAGGTTTTTTTGATGAAGAGAACACAAGATCTTTCAAAATCTTTCCAGCTTGTTTCCCAAAGGCATTGTAGTTGCCATACGCATCTTTGGCTTTTATGTGGTCGTTCTTCACTCGGTCGAGCATTGTTGTGAAGCGCTTCACCAAGACTTCACCTGCAGGCACGACAGTAAATTGGATCGCCGCACCTTCGCCTTTTTCTTTCAATTTTGAAAATGCATTCACCATGGCATTCATCGGATCGTGCTCGATCTCATCGTGCGTCTTGAGTGGATAGATTTCCATATCGGAAAGCTTCGCGTATGAGCCAGCGGAATACCCTGTCTCGTTGAAGACGTTGTAGTCGTCGGTGATTTCTTTTAGTTTCGCGTCGTGATAGAAAGAAAGGATTTGCTTTTCAAGAAGGTCGGCTTTGGAAGAAGGAACACCAGCATAGAAAAAAACATCAGTCCCGCTTTCAGGAAGTGCGAGTTCGAGGGTGTAGTAATGACGGTTGGGATTTTCGTGTCCACCCACGGCTTGCATGCCAGCGTAAAACTGCTCCATCGCGGCAATGAATTCTTTGTATCCGCGACCGCCTTCTGTTGGTTCAGGTAAGGTAATTTCAAAAAGCTTCATGTCGATCCCCTTCCAGAGCGGACTACCTTCCTTGAGACCGGGTACTTCTTTGGTGCTTCGAAGGTACTGTACGAGAAAGCGGTGGAAATCGTCGTCGATGTGCGGGTTGTCGAGACCTTCTACGATGTGGAGTGCATTCTTTATCCCTTTACTGATCAGAATGCCGAGCAGTTCTTCCATCGTGCGGTCGTGACTTTCGGGCGCGAGTGCAAGCACGATCTCTTCGGCTTCTTTTTCCGGGATCATCTGACTCTTCTTGAGGACGTCTTGGCGCTCCATTTCCTTGTATGCGTTGAGTGTATCCTCGGCAAGTTTTTCGGTGTCCGGTGTGCCCCCTTCAAAACGGATCATTTCCTCTTTGCGCGCTATCTCATTTCGAAGAAACGCAATCTCCTCTTCCGGAGACGTAAATTTCGGAATACTCTTCGCTTCAAACTGTTCCATAGTGGAATTAGTATATCACGGCAAAAGCAATGCGCGCGATTAATATTCGAGCCACATGTCGCTGATGGATTTTATGACTCCGTCCATTGAAACAGCTAGGCCTTGGATCATTTCTTTCATGTCGCCTATCTCATCGTGAACATTCTGGAATTCACCTCTCATTTCTGCGCGAAGAGAATCGATCTCGTACTTGAGCTCTTTCGTGGTCGCAAAATTCCTTGAAGACTTTCTATACTCCTCTTTGGTCAGGAATGTCTTTGAAAGCTTTTCGATGTCAGAATCAGTAATCACTCCCCTACTCTAACAAACACCGAAGAAACCAGGCAAGTAATTTCTTTAGATTTTCTTGAACCAAAAAAACTACCTAGTGCCGTAACAAACATGTATTTCTTGGCGAATAACATTCAGTTTGTTTCCAAGAGCTACCTTATGTGCCTGTGTCATTTCTCGGACAAACTGCTTTTTCTCATCTGCAGAAAGAACGGCATAGCCTGAATTAGTTTTCTGTAAGCCTACTGTTTGGGTAATTGTTCTCTTATGTACATAGGGAACTTTTACGATAGTGACTTTTTTGAATCCAGATTTTTTCAAGATAGCTCCTACATTAGCAGGATCACGCCACTGTAATGGAATGCCGTGAAATTTAAACTTTTTATATATCTCCTGTCCAATAACCGGTTTGTTAGATTTTGGACTCTTGGCCCAAAAGACTACATAGACTCCTCTTTTCTTCAACTTACTGTGTATATGTTTAAGCGTTTTTACTCTAGCAAACCAATGAAATGCAGCTCCTGAGTAAATGAGATCAAACGAATGGTCAGGAAAAGGTATTTTTTCGGCAATTCCTTGTACGTACGTTATTGGAAGCTTTTCTTTTTTTGCACTTTTCCTTGCAACGGCCAGCATTTCAGGATCAGGATCGCAACCAGTTACAGAAAAATCTTTCTTAGACTTTTGTAATTGAGCAAAGAGCGGCTCAGTGGAGTTCCCTACTCCACAACCAAGATCAAGAATATCGACAGAACCGGGAACATTCTTAATAAGAGATACAATATATTTAAAGAGCGCATTGTTATACGAACCTCGATACTTTTTATAGTCACGAGCAACAGAACCAAACGATTGTTTATTTTTTTGAATGTAATTCATTTATATTTCCGTCAAAATCTCTGCTCCTTCTTCTGTAATCAAAACGGTATGTTCAAAATGTGCGCTTTTTTTGCCGTCGGCGGTTTTGAAGGTCCAGTCATCTTTGGCGACGATGACGTTGTCGGTACCGAGGTTGAACATCGGTTCGATGGCAATAACCATACCGGGAGTAAGAACAGCGCCAGTTCCCTTCTTTCCGTAATTTGGAATGTACGGATCTTCGTGGATGTATTTTCCAACGCCGTGTCCTGCGAGCACGCGAACGTTGCCGTATTTGTACGGTTTGGCGAAACTCTCAATCGCGTGGCCAATATCACCCACCCGCGCACCGGGCACGATAGCGTGAATCCCTTCATACAAGGCATCGCGAGTCACCCGCAAAAGCTCTTCATCTTTTTTTGAAATCTTCCCCACAGCAACGGTCATCGCATGGTCGGTAAAAAGACCTTTATGTTTGAGACCAAGGTCGATAGAAACAATATCCCCTTCTTTCAGAACCATCGTCTTCTTCGGAATACCGTGAACCACTTCGCTATTTACTGAAGTACACAGACTGGCTGGAAAAGCTGTCTTGTGACCTTCTGGTCGGTAGCCTTTAAAGGCAGGTTCGTCTCCTCCCGCGCGAATCAATTTTTCTGCAAGCGTGTCGAGTTCTAGCGTCGAGACACCCGGCAACACCTGCTTTGATACTTCATGCAAAACAGCCGCAAGGCGTTTACCACCGACGCGGAGAATTTCAATTTCTTTAGCTGTTTTTATGATGATTGCCATAGATGATTGCGGGAGCGCTACTCTGCGCAAGGTTTTTATCTCTACCACTACCCCATGTTTCGAGGAAGATGATCGGAAGATTCTGTGCCGCTTATGATCGTCCCCATAAATCGTTCACCAGAAAGATAGTCTTTAAGATTAGGGAGGTTTTTCCCATTCATGACAACAACGTCAATATCGTTATCGGCAGCCATCTTCGCTGCAACAGGATCAAACGGAGCGCTCGCACCCGGAGTCCATGCTGATGGGATCATTTTGAGAAAATCAGTCCAGAGGATGTCGCGAATGGGTTCAGCATCTGGATCATGGCGTGGGTCAGCAGTATACACGTAATCAATATTAGAAAGGTTGAGGACAGTGCGCGCGCCGAGCGTTTGAGCCAAACCCACAGCAGCACCGTCGCTCGAGTGACCTGGTTTCCATCCGCCAGCGACAACAACTTTTTTTGAAAAACGAAATGGAATGGTAGGGTCGAGTACAATATCACTTTCGGCATATTCATCGCCAAATGAATATCGAAGAAGAAGTGCGTTCATACGCGTAGCGGCAATGCCCATAGAATCCAGAATAACTGAATCCTGGATCCCTGCATGCACGAGTGCATCCCGATAATCCCGAGCCACAGCACCACCACCTGTAATGATGGCAAAACGCTTCCCAAGCATCGTCTGTTCTTTTATAAGAGAAACAAATTCTTCAACGAACTCACCATCCACATGACTCGGCACCATGATCGAACCTCCAAGCGATATAACGATGATCGGGTTTTCTTCCATATTATTTGAGGCCAAGGGCGGTTAGAATTTCCTGGTGCACGCCATCGATAGCCTGCTCACCATTTACATGATGAACAACATAGTCGTCTTTTTTCATGCGCTTGAGTGCAGGAAGGACGTTGTCTTCGTATTCTTTGAAACGCTGCGCGATAGCTTCCGGAGTGTCGTCACTTCGTCCACGAAGCTTCATGCGCTTCACTGCTTCTTCTTTTGAAACATCAATATAAATGATCTCGATAGAGGTGCGGCCATAGAACTCCATCGCCTTTTCGAACATATCTACCTGCTCAAGGTTGCGAGGTACGCCATCGAAGATGAGATGCTGGCTCGGATCGGAATACTCTTTTATCATCATGTTGCCAAAGACTGTTGATACGAGAAAAAGCGGAAAGAGCTTTCCGCTGGCGAGCTCTTTCTGCACGAGGCCGCTCGTGTAGCTTCCGTCTGACATCATTTTGCGGAATTCATTGCCAGGCGACAAATACGCGACTTTCTGGCCGTGCTTATTCTGGAGAACTTCGGTGAGAAGTGACACCTGAGTGCCCTTTCCGGCGCCGATATTGCCGAAGAATACATAGGTTTTAGGCATTAACATACGGAGTGAATATAGCACAGGTTCGGGGTTTTGGATACTTGGGAAGAACCCCGCGCGGCATGTGCAAAAAAAGACTTCTTGACCGTCTTTAGACTTCAAGAAGTCTTTTTT
>CAYMIO010000002.1:38865-61789 GCA_964390875.1 uncultured Candidatus Saccharibacteria bacterium | reverse complement strand
GGCGTTTTATTTGACGACTGGCTCGAAAAACTTTCCGGTACTTTTCCACACGAGACGATTCCTGTGGGAGGAATATAATGTAAATCCAAATCAGTGACGGCAGCAAAAAGTGGATAGGGAACGCTCACTTCACACACTCGCGTGAAGACAGAACACCCCCGATTTCGCCGACCCTGCCGGAAGACTTGGATCAAGCCTTTTGGAGCACTGTCGTATCCAGAACACTTGACCACAAGCGTCTGATTGTTATCAGCTAGTACCTTTGTTTATATGGAAATAGAAATAACAAAAAAGAACGGAACGCGAGAGGTGTTTAATGCCGATAGAATCAACCGTTCTATCGAACGTGCGTGTCATGGTCTTATGAACCCGATCGCGATGGTGACTCAGATCGCCACAGAGACCAATCTGACGCTCTACAACGGCATCACAACCAACGAAATGGACCAGGCGACTATCAATGCCGCCCTCCAGAACGTCAAAGATGATATTGCCTACGACAAAGTAGCGACACGTCTTCTTTTGAAGACCGTGTACCGCACCATGTTCGACGACTACGACAAAGACAACCACGGCGAGCTCGCAAAACGCCACCGTGATGGTTTCATTCCATATATAGAAGAAGGTATCAAAGAGGGAAGACTCGACCCTCGCATGAAGGAAAAGTTTGATCTCAAGATTCTCGCAGCTGCGCTCAAGATCGACCGCGACGAACTCTTTCAGTTTGCTGGCCTTTCGACTCTGCTCAACCGCTACGCAATGAAAAACATGCAACAGGAGCCTATCGAAGCACCTCAGTATTTCTTCATGCGTGTCGCGATGGGTCTTTCATACAACGAAGAGAACCCAACCGCATGGGCAAAGAAGTTCTATGAAAAAATGTCGAAGCTCGAATACATCGCCGGTGGTTCAACCAATCTCGGTGCCGGTACAACAAAACCTGCACTTTCAAACTGTTTTCTCCTTCAGATTGAAGACGATATGGAACACATCGCCAAGTCAGTTGCGGATGTGATGCTTCTTTCAAAAGGCTCAGGAGGTATTGGCGCATCAGTTACCAAGCTTCGTGCCAGTGGATCTCCACTCAAGTCCAACAATGGTGTCTCAACAGGTCCTACTCCTTTTGCTAAGATCATCGACACCGCTATCCGTGCTATCCAACGTGGTGGAAAAAAGAAAGGTGCCCTCTGTTTCTATATGGAAAACTGGCACATTGATTTCCCAGACTTTATCGACTGGAAGCACAATGCTGGTGACGACTACATCCGTATGCGTACCGCCAACACCGCTGCCTACATTTCCGACGAATTCATGAAAAGGGTAAAAGCAGGGGAAGACTGGTACATGTTCGACCCAGCCGAGGTGCCTGACCTTGTCGAACTCTACGGCGACGCATTTAGCGCTCGATACAAGGAATACACTGTCATGGCCGATGAAAAGAAGCTTCGCACGTACAAAAAAGTACCCGCACGCGAACTCTTCCGCAACATGCTCGTGGCTCTTCAGACAACCTCACACCCATGGCTCACATGGAAAGACACGATCAACCTTCGTGCGCTCAACAACAACACTGGTACGATCCACATGTCGAACCTCTGCACTGAAATCTGTCTTCCACAAGACAAAGACAACATTGCCGTCTGCAACCTCGCATCACTCAACCTTGCAGCGCATATCGTAAACAAAGAAGTAAAATGGGGGACACTTGAAGATTCAGTGCGTCTTGCTGTTCGTCAGCTCGACAACCTCATCGACATCAACAAACTTCCCGTCAAAGAAGCCGAAAAGTCAGACAAAGAAAACCGTGCCATTGGTCTTGGGGTGATGGGTCTCGCTGAAGCATTTGAAAAAATGGGAATCGCCTACGAAAGCCAAGCTGCCTACGACTTCAGTGACCGCATCTTTGAATTCATCACGTACATCGGTATCGACGAAAGTGCCACACTCGCTGAGCAGCGCGGCAGCTACATGCACTTCAAAGGATCTGAATGGTCAAAAGGAAAAGTGCCTATCGACACACTCCAGAAACTTTCAAAAGAACGCGGTGCACCACTCACGGTATTTACAGGAAGCACACACAAGGGTCTCGACTGGAATATTCTTCGCGCAAAAGTAGCGAAAGGAATGCGCAACGCGACACTCTTTGCAACAGCACCAAATGCCAACATCGGTCTTGTCGCTGGCACAACACCAGGAATGGATCCTCGCTTTGCGCAAGTGTTCTCACGCAACAAGATCTCAGGAAAATACCTCGACATCAATCACAACCTCGTGAAAGATCTTATCAACCTTGGGCTGTGGGAAAAAGTAAAAGACAGTATCGTGCAGTACCAAGGAGATATTTCTGCTATTCCTGAAATCCCAGACTACATCAAGAATATCTACAAAACATCGTTCACCACATCACCATACGCCTTTATCGAAGTTGCTGCTCGCGCACAAAAATGGATCGACCAAGGAATCTCCCGCAACATGTATCTTGATACCCGCGACATCGACGAAGTCATGAACATCTACATGGGCGCATGGGAAAAAGGACTGAAGACCACCTACTACCTCCACATGAAGCCTCGCCACACGGCGGAGCAGAGTACTGTCAGCGTCAATAAATCGGCGATGACAGGAAAGGTAGGATTCGGTGGCCTTCGCAAGGCGGCTGCTATCTCAGAAGAAGTGGCAGAAGTACCGACGCCGGCACCTGTGGCTGTTCCGACTCCGGAACCCGAGATGGCAATGGCTTCCGCAGCACCCGCTGTGAAGCCCAAAGTCATCTTTACAGACGCCAAAACCTGTCCGACTGATCCTGCACTCCTTGCACAGTGCGATAGTTGTCAATAATCATTACTAGATTTTAAAATACACACTTTTATGTCACTCATCGGAAAAGCATCACCTGAAGACGTTAACCTGCATCCCATTCGCTACCAATGGGCATACGACCTCTACCAACAAGCGGTACGCAACACCTGGTTCCCACATGAAATAGCTCTCAAAGAAGACCTCGAAGACTGGGAAAAAATGACCGAAGACGAACGTCACGCAGTGACCTTCCTTATGGCATTCTTCAACCCAGCAGAACTCATCGTCAACCGTTCTATCGCGCTTGGTATCTACCCATACCTCAAGTCACCTGAATGTCATCTCTACCTCGCCAAGCAAATGTGGGAAGAAGCCAACCACTGTGTCGCATTCGAATACGTGCTTCAAACATTCCCGTTTGATCGCGAAAAAATATTCGGTGTACACCTCGAAGTGCCTTCAATGCAGGCAAAAGAAGAGTACATCATGAAGTACTTGAAGCGTACGACAGAAACACTTCTTGATATCACAACCACAGAAGGCAAGAAGGATTTCGTTCGAAACCTTGTCGCAACCAACATCGTGATGGAAGGAATCTGGTTCTACTCGGGCTTCATGGTCGCGCTTTCATTCCGTCAGCGCAACCAGCTCCGCAACTTCGGCTCGATGATCAACTGGGTGCTCCGCGATGAAAGTCTTCACCTCAAATTCGGTATCAACCTTCTTCACACAACACTTGAAGAAAATGCCGACCTTATGACAGAAGACTTCGCCGCAGAAATCCGCGACATCATTGTAGAAGGCGTGGATAGGGAAGTGGCGTACAACAAAGACCTCTTTCCCAATGGAATCCTCGGCCTTAATGCCGACTACGTGAACCAGTACGTGCAATACGTCGCCGACCGCCGTCTCGAAGAACTCGGCCTCGAAAAGCAGTACAACGTCACCAACCCCGCAAAATGGATGAGTACCGCCACCGACGTCTTCGAACTCGTGAACTTCTTCGAAGCGCAGAATACCAGCTACGAAGTAGACGCAAGTGGATCAGGAAGTCACGGAGGAGAGAAAAAATAATATCAAATACGCAAGAAAAAAGCCCTGAAGAAATTCAGGGCTTTTTATTTTTTACACTGTCACTTTTACTTTTTGAGATTAATTTGCTTTAAACGATGTGCGAGATATTCTCCTTCTGTTTTAAAAGAATATGTTACAAGATCCGGAGTACCGAGTTTTGCAAGTGGCACAATCGAAGCTTCATCTATCCTATGCCCAAAAAATGGGCATGAAAAACGTTCAACTCCCGGCTGGCAAACAACCCGGTGAGCACCTGACTTATAGAGGCCACCTGTCAGATGTTCAAGCATATCGCCAACATTCACAATTACCGTTTCAGGTTTACAAAGCACGTCTATCCACTGGTTATTGTACTTAAGCTGAAGTCCCGGCTCGATAGCATGAAGTAATGTTATGTCGTTTATATCCGTATGCTGTGAAGCGCACATGCCAAGAATATTTCCGCCTTTCATAACAACATCATCATCTACTGTAGGATTTGCATTTTCAGGATAGTGAATCATTCTCGCTATTGAATTCCCAAGTGTATCGTCAAAATAATCCAGTTCCAGGTCAAGCGAACGAGCAACGGCTCGCATAATAAGCTTGTAGAGATCAGCAAACTGTTCATACAGATCTTGACTCACTTCTTTAAGTGCCGGAATTTCGCTAATAAACAAACTGTCGTACATGTCGCCAATCTGAAAGAAATGCTTATTGTCTGCAACGGTGGCAAATTCTCCTGTTTCTATACCCATTGGCGTATATCCAACCTGGTAACTGAGTTCTTCGTGCGCATATTTCATTCGGGCTTCAAGAGGAAGCTCTTTAAAGAATTTGAGCCACAACCTGCGGTTTTCAGAGAGAAGGCGAGGGGATATGCCGTGGTTATCGAGCAAGAAAAATCCTGTGCTCGTAAATGCTTCAGTAAGCGTTTTTACGAAGATTTCCTTATACACAGAACCACCTGTGCGGTAATAGCTCCAGTCGAGGGTTTTTATAATTGACTGCATTGTCGTATGATTTTTTAGTTTGAAAATATTTTTTCCATAATACAACTATCTAAACAAACTGTCAAAGTAAAAACCCTGAACTGTGCCAGGGCTTTTTATTTTTTACACTGTGTTTTATTCCAGTCGAACATTCATCGATGCGCTAAAGGTTTCTCCTGGCTGTACCATTTCTGGATCAGTCACAAGACCTCCTTTGTCACGCATGACAGGTTCGATACAAATGAAATCTTTGTCTGTCATAGACCATACCCATATCTTGCGATATTCTTTTGAAATCGTAAGCACGAGGATTCCAAGGGAAGGAATTTTCACACGAAGAACGCCTGGGTTATCGATAGAAATAGCTTTACCATTGGACCAAATCTCTGTTTTTTCTTTCACCAGATCTCCACCAGGAAAATCAAAACCAATGTTTTTCTTTTCATGACTCGGAACCTTGAAATACGGATGAAGACCCATGGCAATAGGCATTTCCAAAACTGATTCTTCGTTCTTCACCGATTGTGTCAGTGTGAATGAATCGTCGGGATTCATGTCTCCATACATAGAAAGGGTAAAATCGTATGGGAAGATTTTTTTAGTAGCTTCATTTGCACGCAGTATTTGAGTGAACGCGTGAGTAGGATCTTCTTCAAAAGTCCATGAGAGTTCGCGAGCAAAACCATGCTGTTTCATTTCAGGATACGATCCTTGAAGTTCTTCAGGAAGCGGTCCTGCGAGAGGAAAAAGAACGGGTATGCCGCCTTTCACATTCACATTGGGATCACCAAAAGTAGTGTGGTCCATATAGAGAATTTCTCTGTAATTCAACTTAAGAGAAGAGATAATGCCGCCACGTTCAGGACTGTAATCAATACGTGTACCGTCAACGGTGTCGACTGAATGAATCTCGGGTGTTTTTGGTTGTGTTTGAGGGGTTTCGAATGGGTTCATTGTTAAATAGTTATTGTATTATTTAGTGATAATAATACATCAGAATGATACTTTGTCAATATAAAAACCACCTGAATTACCAGGTGGTTTTAAGATGATTTGTTTGTTTAAAATTATTATTTCGCTTTTAGAACTTCAAGCAATACAGCATAGAAACTTTCCACAGAAGGAATGCTGACCCATTCTTTGGGAGTGTGTACATCTCCCATTTGTGGTCCGAAAGATACAATTTCCGCGTCAGGAAGATAATGATACAACTATCCAGCTTCAAGACCAGCATGAATGCTCTCAACCGATGGCTTTTTACCAAGAATTACTTCACAAGCAGCCGATAACTTTATGAGCAAACGGCTCGAGAATTGCGGCTCCCATGCAGGATAGTTTCCTACTACTTCCACGGTTGCACCATTTTTGTCGAAAATGGAAAGATCCTGTAAGACGGCACACACAAAGATCTCCTTGGGAAGAAAGGGGAATATGCCAAGCTGTGGAACATACAGTCGGGAGAGTTTTTGCCGGCGAATTCGTAAAAATCTTGGACAACTTGACAAGCATGTTATAATAAATTTATGAAAAACATTTTTCTATGGAAAAAAGAAGCTTCCGATAAGAAAAATACATCACACCACACAACCAAGGCGATGACTTTTAACGATCTTAGTAAACCCGAGCAAGAGAAAACTCTTAAAAAAGGCGCGGAAGATTTTTCGAAGCGTTTTACGAAAATTATAACTAAACTGGCTAATGAGTAGCGATGTTCCTGTTTTTTACCCTGATAAAGGCATCATCGAAATGTGGTTATTCCTTTTGCGATCAGAAAGCATAGAACTTAAATTGAAACTTCCAAAAGAAGATGAAACCTGGTACAAGGAAGTTGTTGATACTATTGAGAGAATACGTTGGGATTTTATTAGTGGCGTTATCCCTAAAGCAGCTCATTTATTCTATTACTTAGATAAAGACCATAATTTTGTTGATGGAAATAAAAGAACCACAATCGTAATCGTGCACTTATTTTTATTCTTAAACGGTTATAAAATCAAAAGTCCAAACCGTATTGAGATACTCGCCAAAAAGTTAGCAAAAAGTATTGGCACTAGAAATAAGGAAGACTGGATGAGAAAGATAGAGCGAGAACTTAAATACAACACGGAAAAAATTCCGGATCTAGCTATGTAAACACACCTAGACGATATATGGTCACGTAATGAAACATAACCTATCTTGAAACATCTAAAAAGTGATTAAAAGCCTCACATCTTTAATGCGAGGCTTTTAATTTAGCTTAAATTACTACAACACACTTTATTATATGTCAAGTATAGGGGATTGGCATAAAATATCATGGAGCCAGCCGAGGGAGTGGAGATAGCTGATGGAACCTACGGCTTAGCTACACAGATCAGACGATACTCACCAGGGGAGAAAGGAGTCCAAAAACCAAACCCGGGTTTGAGCGACCAAAAGACCAATTTCATGGTTTTCCCTAGGTGTTATAGTCGTAAAAGATATATTGTGCGACACTGCTATATATATTCCCCCTGTAGAGAAAAAACCCTCATAGGGGCTCATTCTTTCTTATCCTTTTCCTATCCTTCTATACACTTATTGAAATTCTTCACGCTGGTATTGTATTCTTCGATCTTTGTACGAAGATTCTTTGCTGCGGCGTTGTATGCTATCACCTTCGCGTTATACGCCTCTACTTCATCCTGATACGTTGGATTGGTCGATTCCATCGATTGCACCTCTGTGCGCTTTTCTTCGAGTTCCAGAAGCTCTGTATCGAGTCGAGTTTCTTCAGCTTCTATGTATGCCTTCAACTTTTCATCAACAGAAGGACAACTTGTTATCGGCAAACCAAAATGTTGCACAGCCATTGAAACTTCTCGTCCTTCAAACACACCTTCCACAACACCGATACCGATCTCTGAATACCTTGGATTTAAAATATTGGCGCGGTGGCCAGGACTATCCATCCATGCAGTCACGACGTCGTTGTCGTCGCTAAAATTGCCATAGGCGAGGTTTTCACCGACCAGGATGTACTCGTAGCCAGCATCTTCTGCAAGGTCGTCGATGGAGTCACCTGATGGAGATTCGTGCTCAAAATATTGCCGTGCGAGCATATCGTTCACTTTTCGGGTCGCTGAGAGTGATAGTTTGGTGTTTACTGTGAGCGAAGGCAAACCTGCAGCTTTGCGGCGAATATTGGTCTCTTGTATGATACCGGCGATGGTAAGATGCGCGTCGTTGTTTTCAGAAACATCGCTCTTATGCACCAATGGCCCCGGTGTGATGATTTCCCTGTCTTCTTTGTGTTCTTTGGAAAGAATAAATTCAGGAAGCTGTATCGCCTTACCAAGATGACTCTCGGTCACTTTAGAAACAAATGTTTTTGCTTTTGTATAAAAAACAGACAGTTCATCTCGCGTAGAAATCACGGTGAACACCACGAGTATCACTAAAAAGATATTGAGTATTCCTCGGCGCCATGTCATGGAATCTATAGTATCATATCTACTTACAGGTTTGTGCTTTGGTGTAGCCTGCTGCCTCTGCCGCACTTTCTGTTTTGAAATACACCTTGTTCTCGGGCTTGATGCGGCTGGCACTGCCACAGTCTGCGGGATAATATCGGCTCCCTGTCTTGGCTGCGACGAAACTTCCCTCGCCTCCCCCACTACTTGACACATTTGACTTTTGTTGTACTGCTGGAGTCGGAACACCTTGCACCTCCACAAGTACTGGAGACCCAGAAAGAGCAATAGTGCTTGATTTTCCAAGGTAAAATGAGGCCAAAAGAGCCATACTGAACAGCAAAAAGACAAGGATTTCCCTTCCCCATCCCTGTATAAAGAAGGTCTTGATTTTATCGAAAAAGAGCGGTATACTCATCGGGTCTACATTATAAGTAATAGACACAAAGGTTTCTAGTGATTTCTTTATTTTTTGTTGATTTGATGTACCCTTATCAGCAAGTCACCAAGAACCAGAGAATTCATACGTTATGGCACATAGAAAAGCGGGCGGAACGGCCCATAACCTGCGCGACTCCAATCCTCAATATCTCGGAACCAAACTCTATGCTGGTGAAAAAGCACAGCCCGGATCTATCATCATCCGTCAGCGCGGAACCAAAGTGATTGCAGGTAAGAACGTCGCGGTAGGTAAAGATCACACACTCTACTCTCTTGTACACGGAACTGTTTCATTCACAAACAAGCGCAAGCAAAATTTCGATGGAACGCATTCAGTACACAAAGCAGTACACGTAAACTAACAAAAAATCCCCATACGGGGATTTTTTGTTACCTGTTATTGCGTCGGCAAGGAAATATAAAACACCGTACCCATGTCTTTTCCATTGGAATCCACCCAGATCCTTCCACTTCCCCTCTCCACAATCCGTTTTGCGATATGAAGACCAAGCCCGAGACCTTCGGTGTCGTGAGTGCGAGCGCGCGGGCTTCTGTAGAACTGTGTAAAGAGATGTTCTTTTTCTTCCTTCGTGAGACCCATACCGCTGTCTTGGACAGCCACGACAAGTGAACGCTTTGCTTTGTAGACTCGCACGGCAATGCCACCACCTTCGGGTGTATATTTGATAGCATTTTCAAGAACGATCTCAATCGGAAATTGCATGAGCATTTTGTCTGTGACAACAAGTGGAAGTGAGGAAGGAATAGAAAGCTGAAGCGCAAGTTTCTTTTTCTCGATCGACTGACTGAATTTGGCAAGAATAGGCTCGATGATCTCGTTGAACGCAACAGCTTCTGCGGCATAGTATTTGTCGTCGGCAATCTTACTCAGATGTGTAAGCATCTCAATGATCTGAATGATGCGATTGTCTGCAACCTCGATCTGTTTGCGCACTTCAGTCTTTTCAGTATCAGTGAGTGGATCGGAAAGCCGAGCACTGGCCCATTTGATAGCGGTCAGTGGTGTACGAAACGAATGAGAGATGATCGTAAGAAATTCCTGACGGAAAAGGTCAAGCCGACGGAACATGTTTACATGTTGCCAGACGATAGCGAAGCCAAAGAAAAGCGTGAACAGAGAAAAGACCAGCGATGGAATTCCTGGAAATGTGGCCACGAACACTCTATGAAAAACAAAAGAGAGAGCGAAGAAAATCACGAACACCGTCATGACAAGCGCTTCCTTCGCCCATGGATACTTTTTCATTAGTCTGATTATATCCTAAAGAACTTCTTTTTGGTAACAACTCTCACGGAATAAACTACATTCATAAGTTTATTGCCCGAGTACTTTTACGATAAACCCAAAATCTTTTTTATACTTCGCTTTGTCTCCGAGCCGTATCTCAAATTCTCCCGTATGTTGGATTGGTTCTTTTATGTGAATGTCTGTTTCAGGGATCGATACACCGTGCGCAGCTTTGATAGCATCGCGAATGTCGCTCGTGTGAAGTGCGGCGAAGAGTCCGCCAGCAGAGTTCACTTGGCGACGGATGGTGATCTCTTTACCAGACAGATCTTCAAGTGTTTTTACATGAAGCGCATCTTGGATTTCTTTTTCAGTCTGCTTGAGATTCTTTTCGTGTTCGAGTTTCTGGATGAGCGCAGGAGTAGCGATCTGCGCCATTCCTTTTGGTAAAAGAAAGTTGCGAGCATAGCCATCGGCTATCTCTTTGATCTCGTGAGCCCGGCCCACACCTTTTACATCTTTGAGGAAAAGTACTTTCATATTATTTGCCTGTGGTTAAAAATTGGACCGCGCGATCGAGCTGTTCATCTTTTTCTGTCTTTGTGTCATCTTCAACAAGAATATCCGGAGCGAGACCTTTTTCGGAAATAGAGTTTCCTTTTGGCGTAAGCCATTTTGCAACAGTGATCTTGAGCGACGTATCTTTGGTGACCGGAATGAGTTCTTGCACCGATCCTTTTCCAAATGTTTTAGTACCGATGAGCGTTGCTTTTTTGTGTTCACTGAGCGCACCAGCTACTATTTCAGAAGCAGAGGCAGATCCATTGTCGATAAGAATGGCGATTTTGATATTTTTAGGAAGCATCTTAAAACCTTTACTTCGATACACGGTGCGTTCTTTGTCTTTTCCAAAATCTTCAATGAGCAACATTTCACCTTCCGGCACAAAGTAACTAGAAATAGTAATAGCAGAATCAAGATAGCCGCCAGGATTACCTCGAAGGTCGATGATGAGTTTCTTGGCGCCACTACCGGTAAACTTTTGGAGTTCTTTAATGAAAAGATCTTGTGAAAGCGCATTGAATGTGTAGAGGCTGATCACGTAGATGCCGTCTGTGCGAAGTTCGCCGTCGATAGTCGGTATAGTGATCGTATCGCGTACTACACGTATTTCGAGAGGTTCAGGTGCTCCTTCGCGCAGTAACGTAAGAACGACGGCTTCCCCTTTCGGTCCGCGAATAAGATCGATAGCATCATTGACACTCATTCCTGCTGCTGTCTTTCCATCGATTTTCACGATGATATCACCAGCGAGAATGCCAGCTTTTTCAGCAGGTGAACCTTTGAGTGGAGAAATAACCGTAAGTGCTTTTTCTCGAAGCCCCACTTCCATTCCCACACCAGTAAATTCACCGGTAATTTCTTCTTCAAACTTTTCAGAATTTTCAGGGGGCATGAATTCTGAATATGGGTCACCAAGAGACGCCACAAGACCTTCGATAGCACCGTACACGCGATCTTCTTTTTCGATCGTGCTGCTATCTGGATATTTCTGGTCGATAAGCTTCCATGTTTTCCAGAAAGAGGTAAGATCCACTGATTCCATTCCTTCAGGCACCGCAGCTGACTGTGCACTGAGGCTCGTCTTTTCACCACTAATGAACATGCCTGCGGCAAAGAAAAATGCCGCAAAAAGCAGGTAGTGAAGAAGGGATTGTAATGAAATCTTTTTGTGGTTCATAGGCTCTATTATATAGGAATATGAAGGCTAGTGCACACTTTCAGGAATGACCGGAAGGAGGGCGGATTCTGTGTAGGTGTTGGCAGCATCCCACATCATCCAGGAAGTGAGTCCTGCGTCGTAGGTGGCTTTAATTTGAGCTTTTACCATAGCAGGAGTGTAGGTGGCGCCAAGGTTGAAATCTTGCAGCCATGGGCGGATTTTCGTGCGAGGAAGGCCCATTGCCTCTGCTCTGTCCCCTGCCTTATCCATAGTGATCTTGATCACTTCATACGGCTTTGCCGCAGGACTTTCAAAACCGTTCCAACCTTTTGGGAAATGCGAAGGATAGACCATCGGAGCTACGAAATCAAAATGTGCGAGCGCTCCTTCGAGCACTTGGCCTATTCCAAGATCATCGGTATTGGTCGCTGTCATACCAAAAAGGTCAGCGGAAGAAGGGATGCCATTGGCTTTCATTTCAGATCCGATGTAGGCAAAAAATTCATTCATGACGTCACGCTTTGCTTTGCCTTCAGAAAAAGGAAAATAAATATCTTTCATGTTGCCATCTGAAGGAAAGCGAATGTAGTCGTAATTGATCTCATCGAAACCTTGTTTGTAGGCATCAAGACCAATATCGACGTGATACTGCCAAGCATCTTTCGCGCCCGCGTCTATCCACGTAATTTTTTTTCTATCCTGCCAGACTTTCGTCTTGTCGCTTGCCGTCTTCACTGCAAGATCAGGACGTTTTTTCACAAGATACGGATCTTGAAAAACAGCCACGCGACCGATGACGTAGATATTGCGTGAATGAAGGTCAGCGATGAATTCGCGGATATCTTTGATACGACTCTCGCCTGAACCCATTTCAACAAGCTTCGGATCGCTTGGAATATACGAAATACGGCCAGTGTAGTCTTTGATATCAATAACGATTGCGTTGGCTTCAGTGCGGTCGATCATTGCTACCATTTTTGATCGAAGGCTTGGTGTAGCTGCAACCCAACTCGACATATAGAGCGCTTTCACCACATCGGGAGTTTCGATGTGTGTTGCAACAAACGGTTTTGGCTGTGGTGGCTCTTCGGGAATAGTTTCTACTGCATCATGCACCAGCGCAGTGGAGTACACAGCGTTTGGTGTCATCTCGGGTAAGAAGAAAAATGAAAAGATGCCGACTGCGGCTATAGCAAGGACGAAGATTGCAACGAAGCCTCGCTTCATGCGGTCTCGTTTTTTTCTTCTACCTCTGAAGCAGGCTCGACTGAAGGCGCCACTTCCGCGAATGTTTTGGTTTGGCGAAGATTATGAATGGCCTCGATTTCTCTTTTTCGGTAGATACGATATCCAGAAAATGCGAGATACGCGCCGGTGAGGGCAAAAAGAATTGTTTTCAAAACTGTGGGAAATCCGAGGAACGGCAGAAGAGCGATCCAGATTCCAAGCGTGATGAGTGTTTTGTGTGACATGTCGCTAGTGTATCATTATTCCTTACTTTTTCGAAGAGGCTCGTTTCCCCACCAAAACAACGAATTCACCCTTAATCCGCTTGGGGTCGGCCTTAAATGCAGCCTTCATGTCAGCCGGGCTTCCCACATGGATGTCCTCGAATTTCTTGGTGAGTTCGCGACAGATCATGATAGACACCGTTTCGGGAAGGACTGCTTCAAATTCATCCATGAGCTTTTCAATCCGATGAGTGGATTCAAACATGACAAATGTTTTTTCGCTCGCCTCTTCGGCTATTTCACGAAGCGCGGTCTGACGTCCTTTTTTCTGTGGAAGGAATCCTAAAAACACAATATGACTTCCCATGAACCCAGAAACAGAAAGCGCAGCGGTAAGTGCACTTGCGCCGGGAATAGGAACGATGTTAACCGCATCGCCGAGCTCAGCGCGGATCATGTCGATAAGCAGCGTTCCAGGATCTGAAACAGCAGGAGTGCCGGCATCTGAAACAAGCGCGAGTTTCTTGCCGTCTTTGAGCATATTTAAAATGAATTCATGCTTCCCTTTCGTGGCATTGCCGTGGTAGTGCGCGAGTGGCGTTTTGATATCGTAGGCGTCGAGAAGATGTTTCGTGGTACGCGTGTCTTCAGAAAGAACCATGTCCGATTCTTTCAAAATACGCACAGCGCGCACCGTCATATCTTCAAGGTTGCCAATAGGTGTGGCGACCACATACAGGACTCCTCCTTCAGGGGTAGATTGCATGGTAAAAGAGTAGCATGGCTTGCCAAACTACAGCAATCTTTATACACTCAAAATTAAGAAACACTTAATAACTCAATAATGAAAAAAGCTGCTAACTCTACGAATCTTACTTTAGAGATATCGGGTAAAATAATACCTTCTGGATCAGTTCACCACCGAACCCCGAGAAGTGCTGGTGGTGGTCCAGGTGATACTGAAAAAGTAGATCCTCAAGAACATACTGCATTCCATATCCTTTTTGGAAGTCTACACCCTTGTGAAATTGGCTTCTGTATGACACGGTGGTCTTCTCGATTTGAAAGTTTTCTAAAAATAAAACGCTGGAAAATCGATGGCGAAGATGGCGTCTTTATAGCCTTTCGTAAGAGCGACAACACCTACGTATTTGATGAAGAGTACACATACAATCGCGAGGTGGCTTTTGAAAACGGCTCCTTGAAAGGAAAAGACTACGGAACCTCAAGTGAAATTAAGCGGATTCTTGCATACGTCCTTCTTTTTTGGGGAATGAGCAGAACACAACGAGCAAAACTCCTTACGAGACACTGGGTTGATAGACGGTATGAAATACATTACGTGGTTTTAAAAAAATAATTAATTAAAAGGCGACCTCTCGGCCGCCTTTTTTCTTTTTAGTTTGTGTTACAGACAATAAAAAACAAAAGTGCCTGAAAAAAGATTTTAAAGTTCAAACGCCTGACTTCTTTCGAAGTTAGGACTTAAAATCTTTTTTCAGGCACTTTTGTTTTTTATGTGGTTACTTATCCCACGGAAAATTTCTTCCGAAATGTCCCCATGTACAGGTTTCGGCGAATTTTACACTGTCGAATTTGAGTTTCTTGTAAATACCACGAGGAGAAAGGTCGTAGCCTTCGATAGCGATTTCTTTTTTACCATCGATCACCGCCACAGCCATCACCGGCTCAGCAATACCGATAGCATACGCAACCTTCACTTGCACAGAATTGTATGATTTATTTTTCTTCAACATATCAACAGCAATCTTTCTCGCCATATACGCGCCCGATCGATCCACTTTTGTGTAATCTTTTCCAGAAAATGAACCGCCGCCGATCGTGTGCTCGGGTCCGTAGTTGTCGACGATGAGCTTTCTTCCTGAAAGGCCGGAGTCGGCATCGAACCCGCCTTGATTCCAGTCACCAGCCGGATTGATGAGATACGTCTCTGCTTTGATGTATTTTTTCACCGCGTGGCGAAGAAGATCTTGTGGTACATTCTGGAAACTTGCAACAACAACGGTGACCTTTCCATTTTCTGTCGTCACCTGCACTTTTCCATCAAACGGATAGTGGCCGTAGAGCTTCATGCAAAGATTTCGTGCGAGTTCGTATTCGAGCGGCATGAAATTTTTGGTTTCGCGAGTGGCGTAACCTTTCATGATTCCTTGGTCGCCTGCGCCACCAGTATCCACTCCCTGCGCGATTTCTGGGCTCTGAAGCGCGATGTTCACGATCACCTTATACCCTTTACCAACGATCTTTTTCACCACCGCTTCGATATTGGGCTTTGCGCGACTGGTCACTTCACCGTTGATAGTCACGAGGTTGTGCCCGCCCATCACTTCGATAGCGCAGCGGCTGCTTTTATCTTTCGCCATGTACGCATCGAGAATGCTGTCGGCGATGAAGTCACACATTTTGTCGGGATGTCCCGGAGTTACGAATTCACACGTTCTGATATTTTTTGCCATATACTTTTTCTTTCTGTTGATAAAAATAATAAAACTCCACAAGTGGAGCTGTTTTAAAAGTATCTCCCCGAGTGGGCTGGATGGAGCACCGTTCCTTCGAGGATGGTTGCTGGATGGATCCATGAGCCAGTGCTCTCCCCATCACTCTTGATACGTATTTAATTGTATAGAAATAATAGCACCTTTTTGAAAAAAAGAAAAACCCGCACTGATAGGTGGTGCGGGTTTTCGCCAAAGATGAAACAGTATAGCTTCGTCTTTGACTCAAATGTTCATCGGTCGACAACCGAGACATTTGTCTACGAATGAAAGTATACCATGCGGTGTTTTGTCACGCTAGAGCACATAGACAAAACTGTGAAAAACTATTTTCTGTATTTTCGCGTTATCCACTTCGCACCAATGCGTGAGCGAGTGAGTGAGCGTTCGAGTTCTGCTTCGAAGTGTTCGAAGTCGACGATCTCTTTGTTTTCGAATTTCTGCTGGAGTTCTTGTGCGCGAGCTTTTGCTTTTTCAATTTCATCGGGACCGATGAGTGCGACTGCTTCAGCAAAGTCGGCCATAATGGCCACTTCATCACCGTCCACACGAATGAACCCGCCGACAGCAACGAGTGGCACGTCTTCTCCATCAACTTTTGCAACAACATCTCCTTTTCCAAGAATGGAAACAAGTGGAATGTGCCCAGGAAGAATCGTTATCTCCCCTTCTGTTGTTGGAATCGTCACCTGATCTACTCGTTCTTCAAGAACGACTTTTTCAGGAGTGATTATTTTGAGTAGTAATTGTTTTGACATAAATAGATAGAGCGCTCCTTATCCCTCGACTTCCCACTCGCAAGCAAGTGGAACAATCTCGGGATGAGGCGCCTTTAGATGGCACCTCGCATATAAAACTCTTGCTCAGGTTTTGCATCATGCTTACCTTCAAGAATTTCTTTGAATGAACGGATCGTGTCGGCGAGTGGCACGTATTGGCCGGGCGCACCAGTGAATTGTTCGGCAACGAAAAATGGCTGCGAAAGGAATTTCTGGATTTTTCGCGCACGAATCACGAGTTGCTTGTCGTCTTCTGAAAGTTCTTCCATACCGAGGATAGCGATGATGTCCTGAAGATCCTTGTAGCGCTGGAGGATACGCTGCACTTCGCGAGCAGTGTCGTAGTGGTCTTTTCCAACGATGTTTGGATCAAGAATTGTCGATGAAGAGTCGAGCGGATCAACAGCCGGATAAATACCAAGTTCTGAAAGCGAACGGTTGAGCACCACTGTCGAGTCGAGGTGAGCGAAGGTGTTGGCTGGAGCTGGGTCGGTAAGGTCGTCGGCTGGCACGTAGACGGCCTGCACGGAAGTCACCGAACCTTTGTTGGTCGAAGTGATACGTTCCTGAAGATTTCCCATTTCCGATGAAAGAGTCGGCTGGTAACCCACGGCAGAAGGAATGCGTCCGAGGAGCGCAGACACTTCGGAACCTGCTTGTGTGAAGCGGAAGATGTTGTCGATGAAAAGAAGCACGTCTTTGTTTTCTTCATCGCGAAAATATTCGGCCATCGTAAGACCTGAAAGCGCAACGCGAAGACGAGCACCAGGCGGTTCGTTCATTTGTCCGAACACCATGGCCACTTTGTCGAGCACACCTGATTCTTTCATTTCGTGATAGAGGTCGTTACCTTCACGAGTTCGTTCACCAACACCAGCAAAGACAGAGTAACCTCCGTGGTTTGATGCGATGTTATGGATGAGCTCCTGGATCACGACAGTCTTTCCCACACCAGCACCACCGAAGAGTCCCACCTTACCTCCTTTCACCACTGGACAAATGAGGTCGATAACTTTGATACCTGTTTCAAGGATTTCAACTTTCGAAGCTTGTTCAGTGAATTCAGGTGCTTCACGGTGAATCGGGAGACGCTTTTTTGTGGCAATAGCTTTACCATCGTCGATAGCTTCACCGAGCACGTTGAAGATACGGCCGAGGGTGTCGGTTCCAACTGGAACTGAAATAGGAGCGCCAGTGTCGACAACTTCCATGCCACGAGCAAGACCGTCTGTCGTATCCATGGCCACCGCGCGCACTGCGCCGTCGCCTGTCTGGTACTGCGTCTCAAGCACAATAGTCTTTCCGTCGATCACGACTTCAAGCGCATTGTAGATTTTTGGAACATGATTTTCGAACGCAACGTCGACAACCGGTCCGATGATTTGTGTGATTTTTCCTTTCATAGTGTGACTCATAATGATTACTAATTAACTGACTGATGCCATACCGGCGCTAATTTCTGAAATTTCTTGGGTGATGCTTGCTTGGCGGGCTTTGTTGAATGCCAGCGTGAGGTCTTCGATCATTTCTCCTGCCGCGTCGCTCGCGTTCTTCATCGCCATCATTCGTGCCGATTCTTCCGATGCCGCTCCTTCGAGAAGCATATGGTAGACCTGCATGCGACTGATCTTGGTAATGAGAACGGAGAGAATTGTTTCGTACCCTGGCTCGAAGAGATACTCGATGGATTCTGTTTTTGTATCGGCATTCATTTCTTCCATCGTGTTTTCGAGTGACGCTTTCGAGAATGGGAGGATCTGCTTCATGTGCGGCGTCTGAGTGAGAGCAGAAACATAATCGGTGTAGGCTACAAATATTTTATCGTAATTCTTATGTTCAAATTCTTTGAGGAGCATCTCACCGATCGGCATAACATCGGTGAGTGTGACTGACTGACCGATATCAAAACTCGCGGTGATATTCTGGCCTGTTCTTCGAAGCGCCACATCCCCTTTCTTTCCGATGGTGACGAAGTCGATTTTTGCTTCCGGATGCTCTCGGATGAAAGCCATCACCGTGCGGATCACTTGCGTGTTGTATGCACCGCACAGGCCGCGATTGGAAGTGATAACAGCCACGAGGTAGCGATTGCCTTCTCGTTCTTCAAAAAGAGGGTGGGTCTGTTCTTTCTTTTCAAGTGACTGCAAAATATCCCATGAGTAGCGAGCGTAGACACGCGCTTCGAGTGTCTTTGAAACAGCGCGCTTCATTTTTGACGCAGCAACAAGCTCCATCGCTTTCGTGATTTTCTTGGTGTTCTTTACGCTCTTGATGCGCTGTTTAATTGCTTTTGATTGTACGGCCATAGGATACTGTGACGTTTATTAGTTATTCAAAAATCCTGTTTTGAATTCAGCAATCGATTGCTTAAGCAACTCTTCGCTTTCATCGCTCCACATTTTTTTCTCAGCAATATCGGCGATGAACTGCGCTGCATGTGTTTCCACATATTCCACGAGTCCTGCTTCGAATTCTTTGATCTTTGCAAGCGGCACATCATCAAGATGTCCTTTCACGAGCGCGTAGAGGCCGATAACCTGATGTTCGGTTTTGATCGGAGAATACTGAAGCTGCTTGAGCATTTCCACCGCGCGCTTTCCGCGTTCGAGCTGGCGCTTTGTCGCATCATCGAGATCGGAACCAAACTGTGAGAAGGCTTCGAGTTCACGAAACTGCGCGAGGTCGAGCTTGAGCGTTCCGGCCACTTTTTTCATAGCCTTGATCTGCGCTGATCCACCCACGCGGGAAACAGAGTTACCCACGTTGATAGCTGGGCGAATACCTTTGTAGAAAAGATCTGTTTCAAGGAAGATCTGACCGTCGGTGATCGAGATCACGTTGGTTGGAATGTAGGCAGAAATGTCGCCAGCCTGAGTTTCGATGATAGGAAGCGCAGTGATAGAACCGCCTCCGTACTTTTCGTTTCGGCGGCATGCGCGTTCAAGAAGACGTGAGTGAAGGTAGAAGACATCTCCAGGATACGCTTCGCGACCTGGTGGACGACGAAGGAGAAGAGAAATTTCACGATACGCAACAGCATGCTTTGAAAGATCATCATAAATGATGAGCACGTCCTGGCCTTTGTCCATGAAGTATTCGGCGATAGAAACACCAGCGTACGGAGCGATGTACTGAAGCGCTGCAGGATCAGATGCACCAGCAGAAACGATAACGGTGTATTCCATCGCGCCGCCATCACGAAGACGTGCTTCGAGTTTGCGAAGTTTTGAATCTTTTTGACCGATCGAAACATAGACACAGATCATGTTCTGACCTTTCTGGTTGAGAATAGTGTCGATAGCGATAGCAGTCTTACCTGTCTGACGGTCACCGATGATGAGCTCGCGCTGTCCACGACCGATCGGCACGAGCGCGTCGATAGCCTTGATACCGGTTTGCATCGGCTGGTCCACCGACTGACGTTCGATAACACCTGAAGCAACGCGTTCGATAGGATAGGTTTTTGTTGTTTTCACAGCACCGCGACCGTCGATTTCATTTCCAAGCGCATCCACAACACGACCAAGCATCGCATCACCGACACCGATTTCAAGAATCTTTCCGGTAGCGCGTACTTCATCGCCTTCTTTGATACCAATGTATGCACCAAGGACAACCACACCAATACTGTCACCTTCCAAGTTAAGCGCAACACCGATTTGTCCACCCTGAAATGCCACCATTTCAGAAGAACGGAGTGTTGTGAGTCCCGAAACTTTCACAATACCGTCGAACACTTCCTCGACGTATCCAATTTTCTCAAACGAATCCTTTACTTGAAAAGAATCGAGTTCGCGTTTGATTGTATCTATAATGTTATTTTTTGTAGCCATATATTACACCTTAAGTTTCTTTGCTAATGTGACAAGGCGATTTTTGATCGTTGCGTCAAAGATTTCATCTTTGATTTTTATCTTTACTCCGCCGATAACTGATTTGTCTATCTTTTCTGTTAACACAACATCCTGAGCACCGTACCGTTTTTTGAGCGCCTCACGGATCATTGATTGCGCAGCATGACTCACCGACTCAGACACTATCACTTCTGCTCGCAGCACTCCCTTTGCTTCTTCTATCTTACGGGTAAGGTCGTCGAGGATCGAGTCAGCGTGGTCGAGTAGTCGTTTGTTGGCTAGTGTATGTACAAACGCGTCGATAACTCGTTTATCTTCGGCCTGACTTTTAGACTCAGATAAGGTATCGAACAAAAAGTCGCCGATTTTTTTTTCGTCGCTGCGTTTCATAATTACTTTTCACTTTCACGAATACTGCTAATCACCACGTCTTCGTTTACTTTTGCAGTTGCAACACCATTCAATACTTTTTCAGTTGCAAGTACCACAAGGTTGGCTATTTCTTTTTCAACCTCTTCGATCATGTGGTGCTTCTCGTCCTGGAGGAGTTTTCTACCTTCAGCGAGCACTTTCTGAACATCGGCATTCGCTTCTTGAAGCATCGCCTCTTTTTCTTGAGCCACTTTTGTTTTCATTTCTTTCACAAGCGCTTGAGCGTCGATACGTGCTTTTGAAAGTTCTTCGTTGTAGAGAGTTTCTGCTTCTTCCGCAAGTGCAGCGTGACGCTTTGCATCATCGAGACTCTTTTTTATTGTCTCTTTTCTTTCATCCATCACACGTGCAAGCGGTTTGATGGCAAAACGATAGAGTACAAAAAAGACAATGCCGAAGTTAACTATCTGTGCAAGGATAAGTTTCCAGTCGATATGAAATGTTCCAATAAGTGAGTCCATATATGTTGAAAGTTAGAGTGATAAAACAGTAAAGTCTAAGACAAAATGTGTATTAGGCTTTAGGCTCTAGGCAACTAGCTTCATGCTAACTGCCTAACGCCTAGCGCCTAAACGTCTACTTGATTGAGAAAGCAATAACAAGAGCGTAAATAGCGATAGCTTCAGCAAACGCTGCCGCAAGAAGCATCGGAACAAGGATTTTACTTGCTGCTTCTGGATTGCGTCCAATCGCCTCCATGGCTTTTGAACCGATCATACCGATACCAATAGCAGGACCGATAGCACCAAGACCGATAGCGATAGCTTTTGCAAGAGGTACAATTTCCATAAAAAGGTGTAGTTATTATTTTATAATATAGCCGACCGATTCGTGGCTATCTCATTCCCTTATACGTTGCTACATATCATGGAATGAGATAGCCACCAATCTTTTTTAGTGTGCTTCTGCTTTACTATGATCCCCTTCATCTCCATGATCGTGTGATGCGATCGTGAAGTACACAAGGGTAAGCATAGAAAAGATAAGAGCCTGAATAACACCAACGAGAATTTCAAGGAAAAGGAACGGAATCGGAACAAAATACGCAACCAACACCGACATAGAAACGAGGAGCACTTCTCCCGCAAAAATGTTACCGAACAAACGAAACGACAGAGATGCCACTTTCGCAACTTCTCCAATGATTTCAAGAATACCAACAAAAAAACTAACGAGTCCTACCACAATTCCTGTTTTATCTTTTCGAATATTTTTAACCGACTTTCCAATCGCTCTGAAATTGAGGTATTTATTAACGGTTTTCCAAATACCAATCGAAAACGCACCGAAAAGGTTGGCACCAAAGACAACGACAAGACCAAGCGCGAGTGTTGTATTTACGTCAGCAGTTCCTCCACGAAGAAACGGCACAAATGCTTTACTTCCGTCAGCCATTACCTGGATTGTTCCAATAGCTGTGAGCGGCAAAAGACCGAGCCAGTTGTTGATGAGAACAAAAAGGAACAATGAAAATGCGAGGGGGAAAATTTTCTTGGAAAGGGTGCGGTTACTGGTTACCTGGTCACAGAGATTGAGCGCTCCTTCAACGATGAGCTCAAACACATGCTGTAATTTACCTGGAATAATCGAGATTTTTCTTCGAATGGTAAGAGAGAGAAGTAAAATAATTAAAACGGCAATCCAGCTCGTGACGAGAGCGTTTGTAATAGGCAAAACCGATGACTGCACAATAGGTTCAGCAAAAAGAGTTGTCGCATGAGGTACATGTTCGTCGTGATGCGCATCTGCATGAGACTCTTCAAGTGCATGTTCCTCTGCGTGAGCTGTATCTGAAACAGCCGGCACAGCCTCATCAAAGCCAACACCACCGACTTCGTCAGTATACGTCTCTCCTGTATTCATTGTGTTGTTTTCTAGTGTGGTAGTCATAATTAACTATTTTTTGATTTTGAGACTTTATCAATATACTTTTTGCTTTCTTTTACTAAACCGAATATTGAAAAGAGAAAGCCAAGCGACATCATGAGAAAAAATACAACCTTGGGCACCTCGAAATATTTTTCGAGAATGGTCTCGACAACCAGCACCACGAGCACTGGTCCAGCAATCCAACCAGATACTTTTAGAAAAAAGATCAGACCGTCATGCCACCATGGAATTGTTGGTTCAGTATCTTCCATTTGTCATCTTTTCCGGATAAAACCCGGATGGTGCGTGTGGTAGGAATCGGACCTACGACC
>CAYMIO010000002.1:0-38855 GCA_964390875.1 uncultured Candidatus Saccharibacteria bacterium | reverse complement strand
ACATTTCCCTCATTGATTGCATAGTAATCTAAATCTACAGGAACGACAATGTTGTTTACATGAATACCGTGGTGCGCCTGGTAGGAATCGGACCTACGACCTCTGTCTTATCAGGACAGCGTTCTACCACTGAACTACACACGCATTTTTACCTTATATTACAAGGAAAATACCCCCGCCTCGGGGCATGCCCACTATAACAGATTATAGTGGTTTTCGCAAAATTCCACACACCCCTCTCGACTGAGCACTCTAAAGAAAAAACCCCACAAAAGCAGGGTTTTAAGTTTTATCTGGCAGACTCTATACGTCAGCCAGTTTTACGTGCCGTGGGTTTCCTTGTCCAAAATTAATTCGGAGAATTCCCGCGATGCGCGAAAACTGCATATCTTCCATTTCGGCTCGTAGTCCAAAACCGAGATGACCATGAGAGACCTTATGGTGCCGAATACCGATTTCAAAATCCATAACATTAGCATCTCTTCTAAAACGACTGAACGTTTCAAAAAAAAGTGCACAATTATGCGTCATATGCCACGGCTGTAGCTGCGCGAAAACTGTGTACTCCATTTGAGGTTCTAAGCGATAGGAAGATGCTTCATGTGCGGGTATTGATGCTTCTTCTGTTTCTGCATTCGGAAACCAAATATAAGATGCCGAAGTGCGAAAAATATGTAAGTAGGTGTGTACGGGTTTAATATCAGACCAATACACAGTAGCTCCAGGACCTACAAAAAAAACATTCGAGATACGTTCAACCTGATCATCTCCACAACCAATAGCAAGATGTGCTGGACACTTGCCAAGAGTAAGATCCAACATAAAGTCGGTGAAAAACTCCATTTTCCCTTCCTCGTTTTTTTCAATACTTACGAGGGAGAAAAAACGTCCCGTTATGTTGTAATCCGTCTGGTAATGAGTTTGATTTGCCATAACGATACTTTTATCAGTACCAAGGGCAATCTCAAATTTTTCATTGGTTATTGTGTCCGTCCTTTCAGGACGAAAACCTGAAACTTCTAAAGAATCAGAATGTTCTTCGTGCTGTGCGCACGAGAAAGTTGCCCAAAGCAGGGCGCCGAAGGTGAGCAGTTTCTTCATACGTTAAGGTACTAGTGTTTATTATTTTATTTCGGAAAAATAATAGCACATTTTACCTCAATAATCAAACTACTCTTCTTCTGAATCTCCCACTTCCCCGCTCTGAAGCGACGTAATGATTTTATCTATATTTCCCAACATTATTCCTTCGATATTGGACCATGACTGCTTGATGCGGTGGTCGGTGACGCGGTCCTGTGGAAAATTGTAGGTGCGGATTTTCTCGCTTCTGTCCCCTGTTCCGATTTGGTTTTTACGCTCATCGCCGTATTTCTTGGCATCTTCGTCATCCTGGAGTTGCTGGAGTTTAGCCATGAGAATAGACATCGCTTTTTCGCGGTTGCCGAGCTGGCTTCGCTCTGAAGTGGAGCGAACATCGATACCTGTCGGCTTGTGAATGAGGCGAACCGCTGTTTCCACTTTGTTCACGTTCTGTCCACCAGCACCACCTGAACGCGAATATTCCATTTCAAGATCACTAGGGTTTATCTCGATCGTATTTTTCTTTCGAATCGGAAGCACAGCAACAGATGCAGTCGAAGTATGAATACGTCCGTTCTTTTCGGTAGCAGGAATACGCTGCACGCGGTGTACGCCTGTTTCGTAGCGCAGCAGTCGGTAGACATCGGCCCCTGTTATCGTGAACGATGCTTCTTTATACCCACCAAGGTCATTTTCGGATTCGTAATTTTTCTTCCAATTCCATTTCTGCTTTACCGCATACTGCTCATACATTTCAGCGACCTGGCGCGCAAAAAGAGCCGCTTCATCTCCGCCGGCTCCAGCGCGCACTTCAAGCACGATTTCATTCGGGAATTCTTCTTCCACTTTTGCGGCTTCTTCTACACGTGCAAGCTCTTCTTCGATCCCCTTCATCTGTTCCTGGATCGTCTTCAACTCTTCGCCAGCCATTTCGTGGAGCGAATCGTCGCCATCGAGCATACTGCGCACTTCTTCTTCCTCAAGCAAAAGCTTCTCGTAATGTTTTGCGAGGTATTCGGTGCGATAGTCCGCTTTAAGTTCGTTGAGTTTTTCTCGTTCGATCATACATGTACAAATACAAAAGAAACCATTGCTGGTTTCTTTTGAAAACGTTATTTAGCTACTTTAGCCTTCGAAGCTTCTGCGCGCTTCTTGAAGCGGTCAACGCGTCCTGCGGTGTCGAGAACCTTTTCATTGCCTGTGTAGAATGGGTGGCACTGGCTGCAGATTTCAACGCCGATTTCTTCTTTTATAGAACCAACGGTAAAAGTGGCACCGCACACGCAGGTAACCTTTGATTTATCAGAAAATGTCGGGTGGATATCTTTTTTCATATGTCCGAATACAATAGCACACTTACAGAAGGAGTGCAAACTGTTTTATGGTTACCGGTTCGAAACGCCGTATCGTTCAAGGTAGTCAATATCGGCCTGTATTTTGACGGCTTGTGCCATCACACTGTTGCCGTAGAAGCTGTTTGCTGGAGCTTTCGCGTCGCAGACACGGCCAGAATAATAGCGACATGCGGCATTTCTTTCGGCAGTATAGCTCTGCGCACCAGCACCAAGGTCGGTAAGGTAAATAGCAGACGCCATGAAGGCATCGCCTGGAATCCACGGATTGGCCACCGATTTTCCAACAGCCGATGCGATGCGGGTCTTCAACATATTCCATGTCGAAGGAATAAACTGCGAAGGACCCATCGCGCCTCCGTAACCTCCACCTGCGAGCGGACACGACACACGAGTTTTGTACGGATCCATCCCAAGCGCACTCGTGATCTGCAAAAATGGCGTCACGTCACGGGTTGGCTTCATCACGTTTGCGGTAATTTGACCTGTAGAAATACGGACACCTTGGCCGGTTTCAGGAACAGAAAGATAACAACCTCCCACATTTTTTCCAATACCCGTTTCTTGCTGAAGAATCGCAAGGAGGAATGCTGGGCGAATACCGGTTTTGGCTGACGCAGCTTTCGCGTACGTCACCGCATCACCAAATGGGATAGCGGCACCTCCACCAGCCACAGGGAAAAGACGAGCGCGGATTTGCGCGGCGGTTGCTTGTTTGGCAAGAAGATCTTTTTGATATTCAGTTTCTTTCTGCTTTGAAAGACTCAAAAGTCTTTTTTGCTCGGCTTGGTCTGCTTCGACGGCTTTTTTTGCCTGCTCAAGCGCAACTTTCGCATCCACTTCTTGGTTCTGCTTTTTCTCAAGGTCACGCTTTTCTTCTTCTGTTTCTGCCTTCACGCCACGGATAGCATTGACCGATTGTTTGATCGAGGACTTCACTGAAGCAAACGCATCGACGTCGGTATAAAATTCAGAAAGACTTTCGTTTGAAACCATGAGATGTACAAAAGGCCTGTCGTCGAGTTCGCGCGTTTTTCGAACTAGCTGCGCGAGAGACTCTTTTTCTTTCTCAATCTTTTCTTCCAGCGTACCTATCTTTTTGGATTTTGTACCAATCTCCCCTTTCAGTTTTGATATTGTGAGATCTTTAGCTTTGATATCAAGCTGCGACTTACTGATTTTTGTTTTGAGAAAATTCACTTCATTCTGAAGCGTGAGGGATTTCGTTTTTTGTCCATTGAGCTCTTGCTGTTTTGCAGCAATCTCAGCTTCGAGCTGTTTGAGCTGAGCTTCAAGAATAGCGCGGTCGGATTGTGCGTTTTGGAGTTCAGTTTGAGCACGAACAAAAACCGGGGAAACTGATCCCGCAATAACAGCAGCAAGAAGCATCAATGAAAAGATTCGTTTCATACGTATACTGACGTAGTATAGCATAAAAAATTACTGCCTTTTTACGGGAGGCAGTAATTTTTAGAAGAGGTCAATAAACGCTAGTTTGCCGTGAGAGGAAGAGATTGCGTAATAAATTCGTCTAGATTTAGAGTGTATGCTGTTGTCGCATCAGTATCACTTGACGCGAATGCAATATGACCGAGCTGGAGCTGGAACGAACCCGTGGTTGTTGGCGTAATATATGTCGCAATAGTGAATGTTTCGGTGTTACCTTCTTCAATAAGATATCCATTGGTACCTTCGTCTGCAGTATCTGATGTAATTACAGAAAGACCAATCGTGCCTTGCCCGCCCAAAAGATTAACATCTGATTCGTCTACACCAGGAGTGTTAATAGTACCGTCAAAGAGTGGCATTGATTTATCAACATATACATCATTACCAAAGGCTGTTGCTGTAAATGTGAAAGAAAAGTTTCCCATAATACCATTTAATGAAGCATCTGAAGAAAGAAGTGCCACGGTAATTCCAGAGTCACGAAGTTCAGAGGCTTCACCAACCGCCGTACCACTTCGGTCGTCGATTGGAACTTGAGTTTCGGTTACATTTTCAACGATAATTGCATTGCGCTCAGGTATGCCAATTTCTGCTTTAAAAGTATCCCCATTATCAAGAATGTTTCCTGTGGATTTAAAATCTACCATAACAACCAACTCATTTGATTCTCCTGATCCGTCTCCCACATCAACATCAAGATTATTAAACACAATAGTTTCAACTCCATCGTCAGGATCTGTGCTTAAAAAGTTTTTTGAACCAACAGCTGTTCCGTCCATATATAAAGTTGCACTTACAGCAAGATCATCGGGGTCATTCCCCGTAGCCTCAGTAGAGGTAAAACGCACAGGAATTTCGGTTACCAAAAGATCCACATCTCCTTGAGACTTAAATGTGAAAGCAAATACTGGCACATTCGGAGTTTCAGCTGAATTACTAACTTCAATGACATGGGCTCCATTGATTGCATTATTATTTTCTGCAAGGCTAACTTTGAACTGACACTCAACAAGCTGACCAAAAAACGAATTAAGAAGTATTAAATCTACAGTATCAACAACTGCATCATCATTAAAATCTGCAACAACTCCAAGCCCAGTCTGACCATATTCCCCTATAAAGATAGTAATATCATTCACTGTAATAATCCCATCATTATCTAAGTCAACATCGCACGCGGTAACTGGTTCAAGCTCTTCCGGTGGCATCATGCCCGGATTTTCGTCAACCCATGATTGGCCGAATGTTCCTGTTGGCTTGAGTTGATAATTTGATTGAAATTTCTTTACCGCTTCTTCAGTATCTTTTCCGAAATTACCATCTATTTTTCCTATATAAAATTTTCTCTTGGTTAAAAGTTCCTGAAGTGCTTTTACTTCGGCGTTTCTTTTCATGCCAACTTTGAGTGTCGTAACAGGAGTGGTTTTTCCACCAATAACCTGACCCGTCTGACTCAGAGAATCATTTCGCGAAGCGTTCAGTGCAAAGGCTCCGATACCGACAAAAACGATAATAAGCACTAGTACGCGGAGAGATGCGTACGCAGGATCTTTAAATATATTCATGAAATATATTGTACCTTCATTTATAAAAGAAAAGCATCAAAACAGTGGAAAACAAAAAAAACCGACTTTCGTCGGTTTTTTCAAAAGAGTGAGAGTATTATTCCGCTGCGGGAGCTTCCTCTTCTTTCTTTCCTTTCTTTTCCACTTCAATAGCAGAGAGGTCCATAGCTGGAGCATCTGTTGGCTCATCAGCCGCAAGAGATGCGATAGCAGCAACCACTTCATCAGCGCTGGTGATAAGTGTTACTCCCTTTGGAAGAACAAGATCACCTGCAGCAATCTGACTATCAAGACCCGTAAGACCACTCATATCAACAGAAATTGAGTGAGGAAGATCTTTTGGAAGCGCTTCGATCTGTACTTCGTGCATAACCTTCACGAGTGTTCCGATGTTTCCCTTCACTGCAGGAGCAACACCTTCGAATTCGAGCGGTACTGAAACTTCGATCGGCTTGTTCATGTCGACAGCGTAGAAGTCTACGTGGCGAGGAGTGTGGGCTACAGGATCGTAGTCGACATCATGGATAAGCACGTCATGCTTGGCGCCGTCTACCATGAGAGTCACAGTTGTTGACTCGCCGGCATCTTTAAACGCCTTGATAAATTCTTGTTTTGGCACAGAAATTGACACGGTTTCCTGTTTAGGTCCGTATACGACAGCCGGAATGAAGCCTTCCGCGCGAACCTTGTCCGCACGATCATTTCCGCGTGATTTTGCATTAATTGAGAACATGGGGGCAATTATACCTATTTTGACAAATATGGCAAGAAAAAAGCCACGTGAGATAGGAGCACTCGTGGCTTTTTATATTTTAATTCCTACAATTCCTCATAGGTCACATAGTAAAAACTCATCTTTCTTTTTGACCGTCCAACTGTCGCCGTCCACCGTTTTGAAGCATTCATTTCTTCACAAACTTTTTCAGCAAAGGTGAGCTGCTCTTCTTCTGATACATACTCAGGGTTACAAACCACAAGCACTCTGTTGTAAGCAGCATTGAGGATCAACTTAGGAGTTTTGGGGTGACGCGCCTGAGGGCTTGCAAAAACGTACCCTTTGCTTTCGAGAAAAATTCTTCGAGGGTCAGTAGCAAAGGTCGTTGTTTTTAAACTATTAATCTTTCGTACCATTTTTTTGGTTTTTAATTTAAAACCAAAATACATTGAAGTAATACTTATGTCAATACCTATGACTTTACACCTAGGAAGTGTGCTTTTCTTTCTCCGGTTGAATGATGTGTTCTTGCAGGAAGAATTTCTCCTCCCCTACTTTTTTGTGTGGGTTGAAAATATTTTTAGGATCGAAAATATCTTTCGTTGTTTGGAACAGTGCGCAGATTCCAATGCCGAACATTTTCTGAAGATACGGTGTGCGGATAATGCCGTCGTTGTGTTCGGCGTCGATAGAGCCTTCATATTGAATAACAAGATCGTAGACACGTTCCGAAACTTCGAAAATCGTCGGCACCGTGCGCGCGTCGTTGAAATCCATGAGTGGAATGATGTGAAAATTGCCGTTGCCTGCGTGACCAGCGATGGTGTACATCATGTTGTCGTATTCATTTAAAATAGCGTTCAGCTTCGGCAAGAATTCAGGAAGGAATTCCGGACGCACAATGATGTCATCAATGAACGGCGCCGTATGGCGACCAGCTACATGCTTGCGAAGAAGCGCGAAACTGTCGCGGCGCATATCCCAGTATTTTTTCGCTTCCTTCGGCGACTTTGTCACATGCGTTTTCAGATTGAACTTTTTCATCATCTCTTTGAGCGCCTGACATTTCGCGTCGATCTCTTCCATTGAGCTGCCTTCGTATTCTGCAAGAAGAATGAGTTTTGGCACACCACCCGTGAGCACCATGAAAAACTCAGGAATGAACTGCAGTCCAAAACCGATCGTCCCGAAAAAACCTTTCGCTTTTACGAAATCTTTGAAGAATTTCATCGCGAGTCCAAAGGTCTTGTCGTCGTAGCTTTCGAGCGTGAGCGGGCGTGTGGTGAGGATTTCTTTTACAACACTTCCGAGCTGATCGAGGTCGTCCATGAACACCACCGCAAGCTTTGAAAGTCCAGGTTTCTTCACGAGCCGAAGGGTTACTTCTGTCACAATGCCGAGCGTTCCTTGCGCGCCGATGATAACCTGCGAAAGGTCGAACACTTCTTCGTCATTTCCTTCATTTGAAACAATATTCCATAAGTTGTATCCTGCAGAATTTTTTGTGACGCGCGGTTTTGCAGCAGCGATCATACTTTTGTGATCTTTGATGAGGTCGAACATCTGCTTGTACACTTGGCCTTCAAACGTAGATTCTGCAATTTTCAAATACATTTCGCGACGAGTGAGCGGCTTCACGATGTATTCGTGACCGTCGGCGAAGATCACTTTCATTTCTTTTACATAGTCTTCGGTTTTTCCATACTGAAGTGTGAGTTCTCCGGCAGAGTTGTTGCCCACCATGCCACCGATCGCGTTGATAGATTTGGAAGCGGTGAAGCACGGAAGCACGAGATCTTTTTCAAATGTTTTTGTTTCGAGGTCGCGGTAGAAAACGCCAGGCTGAAGCGTCACTTCTCCGGAAATGGTGACAGCGTGTGCTCCTGGATATTTCGGCATATGCTCGTACTCTTTCACGGGGATCACTTCACCGATAGTATTCATGTACCGAGTGACATCCATAATGATCGAGTCGTTGAGCGGACCACCCGACATACACGTACCAGCCGCGCGCACGGTGAGTGAAAGCGACGGGTCTTTTTCTTTATTATCCTTCACCCACTGCACAAGATTTTGAATATCGAGCGAATCTTTCGGAAACACCACGAGCTTCGGACGCACTTTCAAAAGGCTCGCGTCAGTCGAATACTTTTCGAGCACTTCTTTGGTGCTTTCAATATCTCCTTTAAAAAACTTTTTGATGTTGGTCTCGATATTCATTGATATTTTTTATGAAAATTATTTTCCGCTAAAAAGGCGGAGGCGCTTCATCACGACTTCCTTCATCGCTTCTTTTCCGGCAGTGCCGTATTTATAGGGAGTCGTTTCTTCGGGTTTTTCTTTGAGCATATTTCGTACCGCTTCTGTGTACGCGACACGAAGCTCGGTGTTGATGTGTACCATTGAGATTCCAGCTTTTATTCCGCCGGTGAAATCTTCATCACGAAGACCCGAACCACCGTGAAGCACGAGCGGCACCCCAGCGGCTTCTTTTATTTTTGCGACAAGCTCAGTGTCGATATGAGGCTTTCCACTTTTGATGATGCCGTGAATACTGCCAACAGACGGAGCCAAAAGATCGACTCCCGTCATTTCAACGAATTGCCGTGCTTCTTCGGGAGTTGTTTTCACACCTGCGCCTTCCGGAATACTTTCCTTAATACTCGATCCACTTCCGATGAATCCTATTTCCGCTTCCACGAGAACATCTTTTCCTGATACGCGTGCATATTCCACGCACTGCTTTGCAATCGAAACATTTTCTTCGAAAGATTTATCCGCGCCGTCGTAGATCACCATGTCGAATCCGGCGTCGATGCACGCTTTTACGCGCTCGAAGCTGTAGTGATGATCGGCATTGAGAAAAATAGGCTGGCCTTGGTCGCGAAATGATTTCACCAGTGCAACCGCTTGATGAATACCCACCGCATCTTCTTCGCCTTCAGAAAGACCAATAACAACCGACACATCGAGTTCTTTCGCAGCGGTTGCTATCGCATGCAAACCTTCAAGATTGGAAATATTAAAATGCCCGAGCGCGTATCCTCCAGCAGCAGCATCAGCGATATATTCGCGAAGTGTGTTCATGGGTAAAGTATAGCAAAGAGCCTTCGCCTTCCTAATTCACACCTTCACTACACCACACATGCTATACTCGCGGTATGGAAAAACAGTTTGATATGGTTGCGATCGGCGACATCGTCACGGACGCATTTATTCGGATCAAAGACGCCGCAGTGCATTGCAAGCTCGACAACACCGCATGTGAACTCTGCGTACGTTTTGGCGACAAGGTGCCGTTTGAATCAGTAGAAATAGTAAAAGCTGTCGGCAACAGCGCAAACGCGGCAGTAGCCGGTGCGCGTCTTGGTCTTTCAACTGCGCTTATGGCAACTGTTGGAAACGACCAAAACGGAAAAGAATGTCTTGAGGAACTCGCCAAGAATGGCGTTGCAGGAGACTACATGAGTACCGACCCGAATCTTCCCACCAACTACCACTACGTGCTCTGGTACGACGTTGAGCGCACTATCCTTGTGAACCACTCTCCGTTTCCCCGCTCACTCCCTGCCAATTTCACTCCTCCAAAATGGATCTACCTCACTTCTCTTGGCGACAACACTGAAGCATTTCATCATGAAATAGTCGCATGGCTCAAAGAGCATCCAGAAACAAAGCTTGCATTCCAACCTGGTACATTTCAAATGAAGCTTGGAAAAGAAGCTCTTGCTGATGTCTATGCAATGAGTGATATATTTTTCTGCAACGTTGAAGAAGCGCAGCGTATTTTGAAAGTCGAAGAAACCGACAAAAAGAAATTGATGGATATGCTCCACGCGCTCGGTCCAAAACAGATCGTGATGACCGATGGAATCGAAGGCGCCTACGCGCGAGAAGAAAATGGAAACTACTGGTTCATGCCAGTGTATCCACACACACCATTTGAACGAACCGGCGCCGGAGATGCCTATGCGTCAACTATCGTTTCTTGTTTAGCAATGGGAATGGATCTTGGTGCTGCACTTACATGGGCGCCGATCAACTCGATGTCTGTTGTACAACACGTAGGCGCACAAAAAGGCTTGCTAACAAAAGCGAAATTGGAAGAGTTACTCACACAAGCACCTCGGGATTTCAAACCGAAGATGTTATAATGAACTTATATGGGAATGGAAGGAAAATTCAAGTGGCTGGCTGACGAAGCGATTAAAAAAGACACCGGTGGAGGAAGTGTAGTTGAACATGCCATTGAACCACCAGTAGATGACCAAGGACGAGAAGAAAAATTTGAAGAAGAAACAGCAAAAGCAGTAGAGAGCGCGCAAACACTCCAACATGCTGTCTACGGTCTCTTTGAACACATTGATGATCCTAAAATTAAAGTAACTCTTATTGAAGAATTAGTGGAAGTCATAGAGGAAATTGGTGCTGAACAAGGACACCTTACTAAAAGCTTAGAACACGTGTATGAAAACGGTAAGGCACCTTCAGTAAACCCTCTGTATCACAAAGCACGTGAATTGATCGATACCTATGGATATGAATCAGTGAGAGAGACAGCCCTGAACTACAAACTCGCTGCTAATGCTGATTGGAATACACCCAAGGATTCTATTCAGTACAATTAATTTCCCAAATACTCAAACCGCTTCATTGTCTTCCCATCTCTCTCAATAGTCTCAAGAAACATAGGAACAGGCCGGATCCAGATCTGGTCTTTTCCGTCTTTGTCGGGATGGTGATACACCACGAATTCTTCTTCGTGGTTTTCTGAGTTTTTTGCAACGCCAACCACTTGTACTATGTGACCTTTGAAATGGCGCCAGGTTCCGAGTTTAATTTCTTGCATATTATTTCTTTCTATCAAGCACCTTCTTCACCGCTGCTCCTATATCTTCCCTGCTCATTCCGTAGTGTTTAATGAGTTCATCGGGTTTTCCTGATTGGCCGAATGTGTCTTGCACGCCGATAAATTCAATGGGTGTCGGATGATGTGCTGCGAGATATTCTGCAACAGCACTTCCCATACCGCCAGCTACTTGGTGTTCTTCCACAGTCACGATCGCATTCGTTTCTTTTGCGAGCGCCAAAATGGCTTCTGTGTCGAGGGGTTTAATCGTTGCAAGATTCATCACAACCACCTTCACTCCTTTTTTTTCAAGATCGCGGGCGGCAAGCAGCGCATTTCGCACAAGCGCGCCGGTAGCGATGATCCCCACGTGTGCGAGACCTTCCGGACGGTAGAAAATCTGTGCTTTACCTATTTCAAACGGAGTTTCGGGTGTCGTCATCACTCCTGTCTTTTCGCGAGCAAGACGAAGATACGCGGGCTTTCCCATTTTCGCAATTGCGATGGTGGCTTTCTTTGCTTCGATAGAGTCACACGGTGAAAGCACGATCATGTTGGGAATGACGCGTGTGATAGCGAGATCTTCGATAGCTTGATGTGTGCCACCGTCAGGACCAACAGACACACCAGCATGACTTCCAACGATTACCACTGGACGGTCGTTGTAACAAATGGTCGTACGAATCTGCTCCCAGTTTCTTCCTGGAGAAAACATTGCATATGAAGAAATAAACGGAATCTTTCCCATCGCCGCCATACCAGAAGCAACGGACGCAAGGTTTTGTTCAGCGACACCGATTTCAATGTATCGCTCAGGAAACTTTTCACGGAACTTGTCCATTTTTGTGCTTTCAGTGAGGTCCGCACACAGCGCGACGACGTTCTTTTCTTCTTCGCCCGCCACCACAAGCCCTTCGCCAAACCCATTGCGAATCGGCACTTGCTCGACGTCGTCATTCCACAGTTTCGGATTCAGTTTTAACTTTGGATCAAGCATGATTATTGATGTTCACTCCTGATAACATTTCCAAGCGTGCGAAGTTCTTTCAAAGCCATTTCTGCCTGTTCTTTATTTGGCGGCATGCCATGCCAGTGGAAGTCGCGTTCGAATTCTTTCACACCTTTTCCAGGGATCGTGCGCGCGATGATGACGGATGGTTTTTCATAATACGCTTTCGCTTTACCGATCGCATCATTTAACATCTGGAAATTGTGGCCATCCACTTCCTGTACGTGCCAATTGAAGCTTTCGAATTTCTTCGCAAGATCATTGAGCGGCATAATGTCTTCGGTATAACCGTCGATCTGAATGTTGTTGCGGTCGACGATCATGATGAGGTTGTGAAGACGCTCTTTCGCGCCGAGCATAATAGCTTCCCAATTCTGCCCTTCGTTGAGTTCGCCGTCGCCAGTGAGACAGTACACGAACCGGCCGGAATTTTGCCCGCGGTCGATACGGTCGGCGATAGCCATACCCACAGCCTGTGAAAGACCCGAGCCGAGCGGGCCGGAGCTATTTTCAAGCGCAGGAAGGAATTCGCGGTGCGGATGTCCTTGGAGAGGACTTTTGAATTTGCGAAGTGTCTGGAGCGTTTCCAGAGGGAAATAGCCGGCATGCGCCATCGTGGCATAGAGCACGGGACAAATGTGGCCGTTGGAAAGCACGAGGCGATCACGCTCTTCCCATGCGGGATTTTTAGGATCGTGTTTCAAGACATGGAAATAAAGAAGCGTGAAGACATCTGCCATGCCAAGTGGTCCAGCGGTGTGTCCGCTTTTTGCTTCAAGAAGCATCGAAATAATCGACTGACGAATGTCGTTTGCCTTTTCTTCAAGGAAAAGAATTTCTTGGTCGCTGAGGTTGCCACTCATATGAAAAGTATATCATGAGAAATAAAAATAGCTCCCCAGTACACGAGAAGCTATGTAATCGATCATAGAAATACTACCTGTTTGTATTAGAAGCTATCTCCCTTAAAACCGTCACAAAGTATTCTTTACGGATAATTTTACCGTCTTCATAACGAAGTTCACATCTGAACTCTATGTCATTACTCATGTAATACTCTTTCGCGAAAATTTTACAGTACCCCGTATTTTTTAATTGATCACAGAATTTCTGCAACAATTCCAAAATGTCATTTCCACTCAAATCTGGAGTATCGCTCAATTTATCACTAAAAGAAATGTGTCCATTTTTAGCATCCAAAACAAGTTGACCTTTATAGTTGGTTGTAACTTGGAGTATCTGTGGGTTTTTCATTCGTTCCTCACTTACCCAAAAATATTCTTCTTCACTCTCTTGAATGGTAAAAAAAGACTGGAGAGATAGAAAAAAGTCTAAAGGATTCTTGTTTTGAAGATCAAGAAAATTGATCCCTAAATGATCTGAGGTGTCTATTCCTGTTGTCATGTGTATTATTTTTTAATTAAGAAAAATATTTTTTACACAATACCAAAAAAAACCATACTTGTCAAAAAAAATACAGGTTCGATATTTTTATATCCTCACAAGATTCTGAAAATCTCTCAGCGCATCTTCTGGATCCACCGTCTTCCAAATAGCTGAACCAACAACAAGCCGCTCAGCTCCGGCGTCGATCACCTGATGCGCTGTTTCTATGTTGATTCCCCCATCCACCGACACTTTCATCTCAGGATATTTTGCCTTAATAGCGTGTATCTGCTCGATCACCCGCGGATCAAATGCTTCACCTTGGTAACCGATTTTTTCAATTCCCATGCACTGCACGTAGTCCACGATCGGAAGAAACTTTTCTATATTCGAAAGAGGTTCGTCGCAGCGGAGTGCGATACCAAATTCAGTCGTTTCGCGCACATACATATCCAGCGCTTCGATCCGTTCAAAAAGCTCGTTTGGATCATCTTCCGCATCAGCATGAAAAACAATACGCGATGCCCCCAGCTTGAGGTACATATCGATCTCAGCCGAGGCGTTTTTCACCATAAGATCAAATTCAAAACCAACTTCGTCCCAAAATGGAAGCCCTTCATTTTCTGCAAGAATATCATTGAGGCCCTGCGTATCTTCGCCGTTGTATGGCCATGTCTGTTCAGGCACATACTGGCCGTCCATGATATCGAGCTGAACCATGTGTGCGCGCTCGAAAATAAGCGACAATTTGCCGCGGATGTCTCCTAAGTTTTTCGGCATGAGAGCCGGAAGTATTTCAGTCATTATATATCCAGAGATCCGCTCGGGTTAGCCTCAAGCGCTCCGTATTCGGCAGTATACGCGCTCATCTGCACATCGAGCAAGTTCTCAACCCGCGAAGAAATATAGAGCGTGAAGAGCGATCCCACGAGCGCCACGATGGCAAAGTAGACAACGGTTGGAATTTTTTTGCGAATAGTGATCATAGTGTATCAAGTTCGTGTATCCTTCGCACATGGCGATTGTCTCCTGAAAACGGAGTCGCGAGCCAGAGCTTCACAGCACCGAGCGCTTCATCGAGTTCTACAAAACGCGCACCAAGTGAAAGAACATTCGCATCATTGTGCTCGCGAGAAAGTGTGAGAATATCCACTGGTTCACCATAGTACACCGCAGCCCGGATGCCTTTGAAACGATTGGCTGTCATGGCTTCTCCTTGTCCTGAACCACCGATAACAATTCCAAATGCGGTATCGTCTTTGGCAACTTTTTCAAGCAGCGGCTCGAGTGTCACAGGGTAGTCATCCGTTTCGTCATATTCTTCTGGCCCAAGATCGACAATAGTGTAGCCTTCCGAAAGTGCATCGCGAAGATATTCCTTCATCTTGAAGCCTGCGTGATCTGAAGCGATGTAGATGGTTTGTTGCATACAAGATAGTTAGCGGACTGTTATAGTGAGAAGAAATTCGTCATCAGTAAATGTCTGGTCGATGCCATAGTCGTTCATATTTACACGAACAGTGCTTCCGAATTCATTTTTTACTTCATCAAACGAAAGTGGAAGTGTGACTGGCTTTGTGACACCTTTCATGGTGAGATTTCCTTTCACCTGCGTTTCTGTCGCGTCGGTTATAACGAATGTTGTTGTTGGATGAACAGCAACATCGAAAAAATCCTTGCTCTTGAGATGTGTGATGAGTCCGTCTTTGACAGGATCTGACGTGATGGTGTTCATATCAAACGTGACGCTACCTGAAAAGACCGCGCCTGTGCGAGCGAGCGTTGATGCCGAAGCTTTGACGGTACCCGTTTCCTGCTTGCCTCCTGGCTTGTATCCTGTGTACTCTGCCGTAATGCGATCTGCTGAAATTTTTTCTTCCTTGGCAATATCACTCGACTCTTCTACAGCCGAAGTGTCGCCAGTCGCATTTTCACTTGCTGATGGGATTGCCTGATCTGGAGATTTGATAGATGCCTTTACGAGCACAAACGCTGCGACGAGAATGAGAACGATGATGAAGATTTTTTTCATATATTCTTTGTTATACTGAGTTGCTTTTTACTCCTCCTCTTTACGAGTAAGTTCAGTCAATGAAACATTTTCAAAAATACGACCATTAAGGGGTCCTCCGACTTGCTGGACAGTGATTTTATTGTCAAAAGAAAGTATTTCTTTGGCACGTACTGTAATAACTCCTATGTCACTCTTGTAGGTAAATTCGTCACCCTTTTGTATATCTTCAATCCGAAGAACTTTTTTCTCTAGCTTACCTCCTTCTTCATTTATAGGCTTAAATTGTTCCATAATGTTTATATTATTTATTAATTGTTAATCCGGTTTTAATAACATGATCAACAAGCGTATACGTATACGAATACTCATTATCATACCATCCCATCACTTTCACCAAGTTCCCTCCCACGACGCGGGTGAGTTCGAGGTCGGCGATGGAAGCGTGTGATTCGCCGAGGATGTCGCTTGAAACAAGCGGTTCGTTGGTGACAGCGAAGATTTTTGACCAGCGCGGATCAGCAGCGGCTTTTTTCATGATCTCATTCACTTCTTCGCGAGTCGTATCACGCTTGGCGACGAAGGTGATATCGACGATGGATCCTGCAGGCACAGGGACACGAATAGAAATACCATCGAAGAGTCCTTCAAGTACAGGAAATGCTTTTGTCACTGCAATAGCAGCACCAGTTGAAGACGGCACGATATTTTGCGCAGCTGCGCGTCCTTCCCGAAGATCTTTTTTGCTTGGGCCATCGACGAGCGCTTGCGAAGCTGTGTAGCCGTGAACAGTATTCAAAATGGCTTTCTCAATACCGATCGATTCATGCATGATGGCGATAAGCGGGCTTGCCGCATTCGTCGTACACGAAGCATTGGATGTGATAGGACAGGTTCCAAACTTCTCTTCGTTTACGCCAAGAAGAATCGTTTCTCCTTGGATCGAAGTATCTTCGCCTTGTTTTGCAGGAGCAGAAATAACCACACGCTTCGCGCCGGCGTGAATGTGCATATCTGCTTTGTCGTATGTGGTGAAAAGGCCGGTTGATTCCACGACAACATCGATATTCATATCTTTCCATGGAAGCGTTGCGGGGTCTTTGATAGCGAGCACCTTCACTTCTTTTCCGTCGATGACGATAGAGCCATTCCCTACCTTCACATCATGCGGCCAGGTACGGTACACAGTGTCGTGTTTCAAAAGATACGCCAAACTTTCGAGAGAACCGAGATCGTTGATAGCCACGATCTCGATTTCCGGGCGCTCCCACGCGATTTTCAAAAATGCACGACCGATACGGCCAAAGCCGTTGATAGCGACGCGAATGTGTGTGTCCATATATAAAACTATTATATCTCGAAACTCAATTTTTATGCAGCAATTGACTTCACTAATCCTTACTGGTATAGTTTTTGAAATTTAAACTTTACCAAAATGATAGAAGTAAAACTTGATGAAATATGGGTACAGAAACACCTCTTCACTGTCCAAAACAACAATCGGTACCTGAAACTTACTCGACAGGAAAGAGACTTCGTTTACGGAGCACTCCTAAGAAGTTTTTTTCAGAACCTCAAAGGAATACTGGCTGAAATTACTTCTGGTAATTTCACACCCCATAACGGGCCAAGAAATTTTGATTCCAATACTCGAATAACCGCTTTTTGTGTGCAATTTGACGATCATCCATTTGAAATTACCATACACGAAGTACCACTTTTTAATGCATGGGTTGTGTCCGTAATCGAAACAACTATACCTATGGGCACAGAAGGATGGGTCAAGTGTCAAAAAAAAGCTCTACCAAAACAAGTGTTTACTTCGCTCGTTAGTGAAACATTGGAAGAATACAAAAAAACACTTACATCAACCGAACTCAGAAACGTAAAAGAGTTCTTTGAATCTACAAAATAGAGGGAGACCAAAGTTTACTTGGTTAAGGGTGTCGACAGCGAAAGCATCGGCGCCCTTTTTTATTGCCCGATTATTTCTTTCAAAAGCTTCGAAGCAAGGCCGGGGTTGGCACTTCCTTTTGATTCTTTCATCACTTGTCCCACGAGGAATTGCAGCAAGTTTTCTTTTCCAGCTTTGTATTCAGCAACCACGCTCTCATTCGCATCGATCACTTTTTGTGCGATAGCTTTCACTGCGCCTTCGTCATTTTGTTGGAGAAGGCCTTTTTCTTTTGCGATTGCTTCCGGATCGCCGCCCTCAGTTGCGAGAATAGCGAGAATATCTTTTGCGCCACGAGAAGAAAGCTCGCCGCGCTCGATCATCTGCATGAGCGCAGCGAATGCATCGGCTTCTGGAAGCTTCGCCTCAGTATTTGTTTTCATAAGACCAAGAAGGTCGGAAATGATGTAGTTGGAAGCAGTGCGAACCGTTTCAGGATTCGAAAGAGATCCAGCAACCGATTCGAAAAAGGTCGAAAGTTTTGGATCATACATATACACTTCGATATCGATATCTTTGAGTCCGTATGCTGAAGAATATCGAGCGCGCTTTGCTTCTGGTAGTTCCGGAAGGCTAGCCCGAAGTGTTTCCATGTCGAATGCTTCAGAAAGCATGAGTTTTGGAAGGTCGGGGTCAGGGAAATAGCGGTAGTCAGCGGCGTTTTCTTTGCTGCGCTGTGAAAACGTGCGCTGCTTCACTTCATCCCAGCCACGTGTTTCTTGCACGATCTCACTCCCCTTTCCTTCTTCAAGAAGATTCTTCATGCGTTCAAGTTCAAATTCGATAGCGCGCTCAGCACTGCGGAAAGAGTTCAAGTTCTTCACTTCTACTTTCGTTCCGAAATTTTCTGGATCGTCGGAAATAGAAATATTGGCTTCCACACGCATCTGGCCTTTTTCCATATTCGCTTCAGAAACGCCGAGGTAGCGGAAAAGGAGCTGGAGTTCGCGTGCAAACTTTCCTGCTTGTTCAGCACTGTGGATCACCGGCTCTGTCACGAGCTCCATGAGCGGCACACCCGCGCGGTTGTAGTCGACAAGCGTATAGTCACCACGGTCGTGTTTTGAGTTGGCGGTATCTTCTTCAAGATGCACACGCGTCACTTTCACGCCGGCAAGTTCGCCACCGGAAACGATGGGAAATTTATACTGCGAAATCTGATAACCTTTTGGGATATCGGGGTAGAAATAGTTTTTGCGGTCAAACTCTGTGAAGTCAGCAATATCAGCGCCGAGCGCCATACCCACGCGGATCACGTGCTCCACTGCTTTTTTGTTGATCGTCGGAATAGCACCAGGATGCGCCATGCAGACCGGGCAAATGTTTTTGTTGGGCGTTTCTTCATCGGCGTCGTTCTTGCACGCGCAGAACATTTTGGAGTTAGTATGAAGCTCCGCGTGAATCTCAAGGCCGATTGTGGGATAGTATTGTTTCATAAATCTGATTCCGCTAGTATAGCAATTTTATTATCGAGATGCATTTGACACTCCTAAAAAGTCTTGTAATACTAGTAAAAATTAATCCTTAAAAAATATGACACACCAACAGACCCGAGAAGCTTTTGTGCTTTCGCTAAGGGGACGCATTTTGAGCTGTACAGAGACATTTTTTGTAGTGTTTTTTGTAGTCATCACGGCAGAATTCCTTATAGCAAGATATTATACGAGCATGGAAAATCTTAAACCTATTTCCTTGCTTCAAATACTCGTATCACCCCGATCGTACATAGCGCCAGCAATCATAGCGTTTATTGCTTTATTAAATGATAGATTCAAGCCCGGTTCCTTGCTACTCTGGAAAATTATTCCTTTGGACATAACGGAAGAGGAAAATTATTTCAAATTCAAATCAAACGAAATAGCCCAAGCAATGGAACACGAAAAAAGAACCAGGTCTCATTACGAACAAGAAACGACTGCAAGCATGGAAAGAAGTGCCGCCCTCCAGAAAGAACTCGACGAACTTAAGCGCCAATGGCTCTAAGTTGAAATTAAAAAAACTCCGGTTACACAATCCGGAGTTTTTTATTTCCTCAAAATTTCTACCAATTCATCTCTAAAGTTTTTTATCACCGCATCATCATAGAGCGTGATCGCAAATACATTCTTTGTGATTTTTTGAAATTCTTTCACACGCTTCGCGACAACTTCAGGAGAAACAACATCAGTCTTGGTGAGAATAATTATTTCTTCTTTTTCAGGAAGACCATTGCCGTATGCTTCGAGTTCTTTTCGAATTTCTTCGTAAGCTTTCTTCATTCCCTTTCCGCCGGCTTCAGTATCATTTTCAAAAGAGATAAGGTGCGCGAGCATACGCGTGCGTTTGATATGACGAAGGAATTTCATACCGAGACCTTTACCTTCAGACGCACCCTCAATGAGACCAGGAATATCGGCAACCACGTAGCCATACAGCTCGCCGAGATTGGGGTCGATAGTCGTAAAGGCATATTCTCCCACTTTTGCTTTTGCGCGAGTGAGGCCGTTCAAGAGACTCGACTTTCCGGCATTTGGAAATCCTACCAAGCCAAGGTCAGCAAAAAGTTCAAGTTCGATTTTAAAATCTGCTTCTTCGCCGTCTTTTCCGGGAGTTGCTTTTTTGGGAGTGACGTTGATCGAGCTTTTGAATTGTTCGTTACCTCTTCCACCACGACCACCTTTCAATATGAGAAATTTCTGTGTGTCTTCGGTAAATTCAAAACGCTCCCCTGTTGCAAGATTGGTAACAATACAACCCACAGGAATTTCGATTTCAATATCTTCACCGTTGGCGCCGTGTTTGCTGCCACCCATGCCGTCTTCGCCGCGTTCTGCTTTGAAGGTGTGTTTGCTGCGGTATTCGGCAAGCTTGGTGACATCGCGAATAGCCACAGCGTACACATGTCCGCCATTACCTCCGTCGCCTCCTGCTGGTCCACCTTTTGGAATAAATTTTTCCTGGCGCCAACGAACAACACCGTCGCCTCCGCGGCCGGCCTGTGCATGTATGGTGATTTCATCGATAAGTGCCATCGTATTAGGACTCTAGCGCAATTTGGGCCAATTTCAAAGCTCCTTCCTTTGAAAGAGCCACCGCAATGAAACGCCCATTGTGGCAGAAAACAGCATCATGAACGCCGGTAACTTTTTGAAGTTCTTCGTCGCGCTTGCCAGCCCAGGCTTGTGGAAAGTTTTTCTTCAGATCAAACGAGCCTGGAACCTTAGCAATTCCATGTGCATGCCATTTTCCATCGGTACGTTTTGCAACAATAAACAACGGTTGATCAAAAGATTGGAGCGTATCTCCTACAGGGTATTCGCCATTCAAAACAACAATGCGTTTGTCTTCAGACGCTTCGTAATCTGCACGTACTTTTTCCCGTGCATTAATAACCCCTTTTGCATGAGCTATTTCACGAAGAATGATTTTCTTTGCAAGCATCGCGAGCATTTCAAACACTGAGTCGTGATCTTTTTCCTCTTCCCAAGTCGGGCGAAATACTCCGAACATGGACTGAATGCGGTAGGACTTCACATCAGGAAATTTCCAGTCTTCGAGAGTGAAGGCGTTGTCATCGGCATCGACAGCTTGGACTAATCGTTCTTCGATTTTTTTTGCAATTTCTGCGCTTCCACAAACACTTTCTCCGTATGTTTTCCACACAAGACCAAACGCCGCATACGGAATTCCATTATCTCGCTTCCCTGCTCCACCTTCTTGGTGGTGGTCAAAACGATTTTTCTCTGGATCATATTCTCCGCCAACATCATAGACATAGTCACCACGCGCGATCTGTGTTTCATCTCGAGTACGAATAATCTCAACCTCTTCTTTCAAAAGAAGCATGAGTGTCGCTGTCGCAAAAATATCATCAGCGTGAAAAACACCATTGTGCGTAACAAGAATTTTTTTCTGTGAGAAAAATCCCATACTAGTCTTTCTTCAACACTTTCGTGAGAATCCAGTTGATAAATAAGACAATGGTTGATGTAATAAGAGCTCCAATAAAACCATTGATAACGAAACCTGGAATAAGAACTTCAAGAAGCAAGAAGAAGAGTGCATTAATAACGAGGCTAAAAATACCAAGTGTAAAAAAATTGATTGGAAATGTAAGAACACTAATAACAGGTCTTACTGTTGTGAGGATAAACATAAGCGCCGCACCAGCGATGAATACCATCCACCACGGAGCAACAGAGAGGTACTGAGGAAGAAGCGCTGCGGTACCGAATATCGAAAGTGAAAGAAGTATAAAATGTAAAATGATTTTCATATTAGGCAAACATACTGTCTACTATTTCTTTCACGACCGCGCCATCGGCTTTTCCTTTCATTTCTTTCATAGCGGCACCAAGCAGCATGTTTTTCTTTGACACATCGGTGACACCAAGCTCGCCCTGCATGCGAGTGAGCGTTGCTTTGATTTCATCGTGCGACAGTTGCGCGGGAAGGAATTCTTGGATGATAGCAAGCTGTGCTTTATCTTCGTCGGCCAAATCGTCGCGGCCAGCGAAAGTAAACTGCTCGATAGCATCTTTTCGCTGTTTTGCGATACGCATGATGATATTCATTGCATCTTCGTCTTCGAGCATATCTTGAGGTGTTTTTCCTTTCGCCACAGCTTCGTTGGTCATGGCGCTCGTGAGGGCGCGGTAGGTCGCAAGACGAACCGCGTCTTTTGACTTCATGGCATCTTTTATGCCGTCTTTAATGGTTTCGTGCAAATTCATGCGTGTATTATAGCACACGTGATACAATACTTCCCAATGAAAAAAATAGTATTTTTCGACACAGAAACAACAGGAAATGAAGACAAAGATCGCCTCTGCCAAATAGCCTGGAGCGTCGATGGAAACGAGCGCTGTGAATTCTTCAAGCCGCCGCTTCCTATTTCCATAGAAGCAATGTCGGTGCATCACATTACGGAAAAAATGGTGGCTGATAAGCCGCTCTTTAAAGAAAGCCCGCTCTATGCTGGAATAAAAAATCTCTTCGAAGACGAGGACACAATCGTCGTCGCTCATAATGCGAAATTTGATCTTGATATGCTGAAAAAAGAAGACATCATTCCAAAGCATCATATCTGCACGCTGAAGATCGCGCGGCACCTTGACCCGGAAGGAAAAATTCCAAGATACAACCTGCAATTTCTTCGCTACTTCCTTGGTATCGAAGTGGAAGCCACAGCACATGACGCACTCGGCGATGTTCGAGTGCTTGAAGAACTGTTCAATCGGCTCGCTCTAAAAGCAGGCGCACAGTATGGTGACGACCACGAGAAAGTGTTGGAAGAAATGATGAATATCTCAAAGCTTCCTTCCCTCTTGAAAACATTCAGTTTTGGAAAACACAATGGAAAAAGTTTGGAAGAGGTGCGCGCTATAGATAAAGGATACTTACAATGGCTTCTCACACAAAAAATGGCAGACGGCGGAAGTGATGAAGATTGGGTGTATACGCTGAAGCATTATTTGGGGATGTAACAAAAAAGGGCTCTGTGTATTGCAACAGGGCCCTTTTGTTTAACCTTAACCAACCTTAGCGATCCATGTTATGGAAATGCATAGTAATACCTCCTTTATTTTAGTGCACACGATTTTCAAAGTGCAACGTGATGAGTAAAGTGTACTCCTATTGTACTTTTTGACAAGAGATTCTTGTGAATTTCTGATATGCTAGAATACTTCCATGGAAACAATTCTCTTCATCATTCTCGGACTCATTATCGGCGGCGGTATCGCATGGGCAATCGTGGGCCGCAGAAAACCGGCCGAACAGGCTCCACAAGACAACCGTGCTTTCGATCTCCTCCTCCAGCAAGTGCATGAACTTTCACGCACCATCGACACTCGCCTTTCCGATTCGCACAACAAAGTCACCGAAACCATTCGCTACCAGACGAAAGAATCGCAAGACATCATTCGCGATATCACCGAACGTCTCACTCGCCTCGACGAAACCAACAAGCAGGTTATGTCATTTACCGACCAGCTCAAAAGCTTGCAGGATATTTTGAAAAACCCAAAACAGCGCGGCATCCTCGGCGAATATTATCTTGAAACTGTTTTGAAAAACGTCCTTCCTTCCGGCGGCTACCAAATGCAATATGGCTTCACCGACGGCTCGATCGTGGACGCTGTGGTGTATGTAAAAGACAAGATCGTGCCTATCGATTCGAAATTCTCGCTCGAGAATTACAACCGTCTTGTGGAAGAGCAAGATCCTGTTCAAAAAGAAAAGTTGGAAAAATCATTCGTCGCTGATCTCAAAAACCGCATCGCGGAAACCGCGCAGTATATCAAGCCACAAGAAGGCACAATGGATTTCGCATTCATGTTCATCCCTCATGAAGCTATTTACTATGATTTGATCGTCAACAAAATTGGCGCGCTTCAGGATGAAGATACGGAAAACCTCATTCAGCGTGCGGCTTCAAAGTATCACGTAATCATCGTTTCTCCGACTTCATTTCTCGCGTATCTTCAGACGGTACTTCAAGGTCTTCGCGCGCTTCAGATTGAAGAGACTGCAAAAGATATCGTGAAGCGAGTGGAAGAACTGGGAAAGCATTTGAAGGCGTACGAAGATTACCACGCAAAGCTCGGCACGACACTTGGCACTGCCGTCAACCACTACAACGCCACCAGCAAAGAATTCAAAAAGCTCGACAAAGACGTCATGCGCATCGCGGGAGCATCGCCCGAACTTGAAGGGATGTTGCTTGATAAACCGGGAGAGGAATAAAAAAAGCAGTGACGAATTCTATTCGTCACTGCTTTTTATCATTTTTACTTAAGCCAATCACTACTGTGAACATCTCCTTGAGAATCCAGCACAACGACCGCTGTCTTCTTTTTAAACCTTTCTTCCATTGTCTCAGCGGAGTAGTCACCCTCTTCTGTTGTTTTTGATACAACAAGGTGTGTAGGGTTTGCTGCCTCTATGAATGCATATGTCTCTTCTTTTGTTGTGAGTACAACAATGAAATCTACACAGCGAAGCTCGGCAATTGTTTCAGCGCGGTCTCTTTGTTTCGAAACAGGAAACTTTTGCTTCCGCTTAAAAGTAAGCTCATCTGAAAAGATACCTACAATGAGTTTGTTGGTAGGGCGGATATTCTTTGCTTTTTGTAAATAGCGAACATGGGCACCATGGAGGCCGTCATATACACCGGTTGTTACTGTAAACATGTCTGAACCATTATGTGCTACTTCCAAAAAATCAATCATTTCTGTAAAGGAAAAAATTCGTTTCATTGATTCGTGTTTTCTTTTAAATTAACACGAAAACCAGTTAAGGTCAATATACATACAAAAAAACCACTCCATTTGCCGTTGCAAACGAAGCGGTTGTGTAAATGAAAACAATTAAACAGCTCTACATGAGAACTCTATTAGCTCTTTTAGACAAACTATCCAAAGAGCTAACTAATTAAAATAGTATACCTCAGGGAAAGAAAGTCAGTAGTTTTAGCGCACACACTTTCTACGGATTGAGTCGCTTCACGTCTCGTGGAAGATACGTTGCCTCTCGCACGTTTGGAAGATCGAGGAGTTTCATGATGAGTCGTCCTGGACCAATACCAGCGCCGCCGTGTGGAGGACAGCCGTAGCGGAAGAAGTTCAAATAGTCTGAAAGTGGTTCAAGATGCATTCCCTTTTCAAGTGCCTGCTTTTCGAGAATATCGATGCGGTGTTCACGCTGGGCAAGCGTTGTGATTTCGATTCCGCGGAAAAGAAGATCGGCACGACGTGAACGATCCGAGCCTTCTTCAAGACGCATGTGATAAAACGCACTTTTTGATTTGTGATAGTCAGTGATAAATACAAATTCGTGATTGTATTTTTCTTGCACATATTCTGAAATAGCACGTTCCTCTTCTGGGGAAAGATCGTGCTCTTCCCCACTTTCGATTCCCTTTTCAGCAAGAATTTTCTTTGCTTCTACGATGGTGATACGAGGAAATCCTTTTGTAGGAATAGTAAGGTTGAGTTCAGGAAATTGCGTTGCCACTTCTTCAAAACCGGCGATAATCATACCTTCTTCCTGATCCATGACATCGTGGTGATTTTCGATGTACCCTATTTCGAAGTCCCAACCAGTGAATTCAGTGAGGTGGCGAGTCGTAAATGAAAGTTCCGCGCGGAAGACAGGTCCTGCGATAAATACGCGTTCAAATCCCGATGCAATTGCCATTTGCTTGTAAAATTGCGGCGACTGCGCGAGATACGCTTTTCGGTCGAAATAATTTACTTCAAACACTTCAGCGCCTGTTTCAGACGGAGTACTCATGAATGAAGGAGAATACACTTGCATGAATCCGTTCGCATCCCAATATTTTCGAAAACCTTTTTCAAGCGCGGTCCATACTTTGAAAATTTTTGTCTTTTCAGGTTTGCGAAGGTCGATCCAGCGATAGTCAAAACGGATAGGAGCTTCTGTTTCTTCGTCGCTGCCTTTTACCACCACAGGAATAGGAAGTTCGGGAGCCGACATCGAAAGCACATTCACTTTGGATGCATTGATCTCGAAACCACCCGGTGCTTGCTTTGCTTCTTTGACAAGACCAGTAATAGCCACTACTGATTCAAGCGAAAGGTTTTTTGCTGTTTCGAACGCTTCTTCGTTTGAAATTTCAATGACGTTCTGAACGAGGCCGTGCACGTCGCGAAGTACGAGAAAGATGATCTTGCTCTGTACGCGAAGCGCTTGGACAAAGCCTGCGACCGTTATTTCTTTTCCATCATGATTTGGAATATCTTTGGTGTGTATGCGCTGTAACATATAAATAGGACTCTACCATATTTTAGATATAAAAAAAGGCCACTGATATACAGCAACCTTTTAATCATTAAATGGTCCTAAAAAAATTTCTTCCTGGAAGCCAGCACACAGATTTCTTGTGATGAACTCCAAAAGGAATCTCAGCATGTGGAACGTATTGATTTTTAAACAATTCTATACTATGCAGTAGCGAATCAGGATCACCAGAAACAACAAGATGCTTAGCAGTATCGAGGTGATGTAAAAAATCTGATGGATTAATTTTTTTTATCGGCAAACCATGAGTCTGCCCCACAGTACAACTTCCAACAAGCAACCAGTCGATGTGTTCTATCTTCACTGAGCCAGTACCATACTGACGAAACAATCTTTCGATTTCATGTACACCAATATCCGGAGGTGTCCAATGGATCATTTCAACCGTAAGTTTTTTTTGTTCAACAAGAGGACCATTAGGATCAAGTAAAATTGATTTTCGTCTTTCCACTATATATTATATTGTTATGTTATTCATCATAACAATACCACAGAAAAGGTTTTTTGCAATAGCCTAGTGCGCGCTTTCTACCAACATTTCATAGGGAATAGAAAAGATGGACGCCAGGATCCATACTGGTAGGAAGACGATGCCATAGAGTACAAAAAGGATTTTATCTTTCTTCCAGTTCACAATGAGCCTGTTGCCAAGCCAATTGGTAAACATATTGAGCGGAAGGTAGATCGATCCGAATATCACCGCGAGAAGCATTTTGAGTGATTTGAGAATGGCCATGGTTATTCAAAATAACTAATCTTGAGTGCTTTTTTCACTTCACGCATTGTCTTTCGTGCCTCTTCCCTCGCCTTCTCGGTACCGGCTTTGAGAATATCCATCACGCGTTTTGGATCACGTGCCAAATCTTCACGACGCTCGCGGATTGGGCCAATCAAATCGCCGAGAACTGAAATGAGTCGCTGTTTGATCACCACATCGCCAAGGCCACCCTTTTCGTATTCGGCTTTGAGTGCGGCAACTTTTTCTGTGTCTTCATCAAAAATATCAAGATACTGAAAAACGACATTCCCTTCCACTTTGCCAGGGTCGGAAACTTTCACATGAGTCGGGTCGGTGTACATCTGCATCACTTTCTTTTCAATCTCTTCAGGAGAATCGGAAAGGAAGATTGCGTTATTCAAAGATTTGCTCATTTTTGCTTTTCCATCGATGCCAGGAAGGCGCGCCATGTTAGGTACGATCGCATTCACTTCTGAAAATACATTTCCATACAGTGCGTTGAACTTTCTGAGGATTTCGTTTGTTTGTTCAATCACCGGCACCTGATCTTCACCCACGGGAATCACGCTCGCTTTGAATGTGAGAATATCCGCAGCCTGCGAAACCGGATAGCAGAGAAAACCGGCTGAAACATTTTGCACTTTGAGCTGCGCTTCTGTCGCTGCTTTTTTCACCGCTTCGAAATCTGCCGCTTCATGCGACATGACGAATCCCTTCTGCGCCATTTCTGTCTTGATGGTTGGGTTCTGTGAAAGTTCAGCCACAGACACAAGGTTCATGAAAAATATCGTGAGCTCGGCGATTTCGGGAACTTCTGACTGAATGAAAAAAGTGGTCTTTTCAGGATCAACACCACACGCGAGGTTATCGAGCGCGACTTCGATCACATTGCTTCGCACTTTCTCGGGATTGTCAGCATTGTCGGTGAGCGCCTGGACATCAGCGATCATATAAAAATTCTTGGCATGCTGGTCTTGGAGCGCAATGCGGTTTTGTATCGAACCAACAAAATGCCCCAAATGGAGCTTGCCTGTCGGCCTATCGCCAGTAAGAAGAGTCTTAACGTCGGGAGTGTGCATGGAGATAGTTTAGCAGAAAAAGAAAGAAGAAACATCTCCGCCCGGCTCTTTCCCATGCCTTCTCATAGACCGCCCTCCCATCACTCTGCACAGCACCTCTCAGCGCGCGTTCGATATTTTTCAAATGAACGCGCTAAATCATGTTCGGCACTGTGCAGAGTGATGGGAGGGCTCGAGCCCGATCCTTTCCTGTGCCTCCGAAGGAGACGACAACTGTCCGAAGCGCACGACCAGTGAAAACTCAGTGCGCGAGTTTTGGCGGCTCCTGAGGAGGCACAGGAAAGGATCGGGCGTCAGACAAACACCCCTGAGATAAAGATTTCCCCACGTAAATCACAGTTTTATCCAAAGGAAAGCACGCGGCCGAAAGGCCGCGTGCTACAATCACCCTCATGAGCAAGAACCCCGGACAGCCTCGCATCCCACCCCAACACCTCGACGCCGAAAAAGCGGTTCTTGGTTCTATCATGTTGCGCCCCAACGCACTCTATGAGATCGAAGACCTCCTTTCAGCCGAAGGATTCTATGCCGAAAAACATCGCATCATTTTCAAGGCAATCCTCGCCCTGAGTGCAAAACATGAACCCATCGACCTCCTTTCCGTTTCAAGCAAACTCAAAGAGTCAAAAGAACTCGAGCGCATCGGGGGTGTTTCGTACCTCACCGACCTCACCAACACCGTTCCCGCATCCACCAACGTCATCTACTACGCCAACCTCGTCCAAAAAAAGTATACGCTTCGCAATCTCATCGAAGCCGCTGATTTTGTTTCTGAACTCGGATTCGAAGAAGCATCGGAAGATATCGAGGAAGTGCTCGACAAAGCCGAGAAGAAAATCTTCGAAGTCACTTCCACTCCCAACAAACAGAAATTCGTTTCTATTAAAGAAACACTTTCGACAGCATGGGAGCGCATTGAAAAGTTGCATGAAAATCCCGGAGAGCTCCGCGGTGTACCCACGGGTTTTCGCGCACTCGACGACATGCTCGCCGGTTTTCAAAAATCCGACCTCATCATCCTTGCCGCACGTCCTTCGCAAGGTAAGACGACACTCGCGCTCGACATCGCACGCCGCGCTGCAGTAGCAAACAACGTTCCTGTGGGAGTCTTCTCCCTCGAAATGGACGCCAATCAGCTCGTCGACCGTATGCTTTCAGCCGAAAGTCGCGTGAACGCCTGGAGTCTCCGCACCGGCCGTCTTTCTGCTGACAGCGAATTCTCACGCCTCCGCGATGCGCTCGACAAGCTCTCAAAGGCTCCTATCTTCATCGACGATCAATCTTCCAACACCATCACGAAGATGCGTTCATTCGCGCGTCGTCTCAAAGCCGAGCACGGTCTTGGCCTTATCATCGTCGACTACCTCCAGCTCATGACAACCAACAAAAACTACGACTCGATGGTGAACCAAGTCACAGAAATTTCTCGCTCGCTCAAAGGCCTCGCTCGTGACCTTGATGTGCCTGTTATTGCGCTCTCACAGCTCTCTCGTGCCGTCGAAGCCCGCGGTGGCGAACCTCGTCTCTCCGACCTTCGCGATTCCGGTTCTATCGAACAAGACGCCGACGTGGTTATGTTCATCCACAACGAAGACAAATACAAAGAAGCAAGTGAGCGAAGCAATATCGTGAAGATCATCATCGCCAAGCACCGTAACGGTCCTGTCGGCTCAGTTGAATTGTACTTCGACGAAAAGACGACAACCTTCCTCGACATCGACAAACAATCACTCGACGTTTTCCAATCAGCAGGCCCACAAGGCGAAGGTGTAGAATCCAGCTTTGGCGAATTTTAATCTATGAATGATTCGATAGAACAACTCGCACAGCTTTTCCGCGAATTCCCCGGCATAGGTGAACGCCAAGCGCGGCGTTTTGTGTATTTTCTTCTCAACCGCGAGAAGCCATACCTCGTGTCGCTCACGAACGCCATTTCTGATCTCAAGAATAAATCTCGCCAATGTACAAAATGTTTCCGCTTCTACACCGACGACGGCCACGAGTTCTGCGACATCTGCGGATCAAGCAAGCGCGACACAGCCATGCTCATGGTTGTGGAAAAAGATGCTGATATCACTTCGGTAGAGCGAAGCGGCGCATACAAAGGTCTCTATTTCGTTTTTGGTGGCACGGTTCCTGTGGTTGAAAAAGACACCGAACGTTACGTGCGCATCCGCGAGCTGGTAAAGCGCGTGCAAGAAGAATCGGCCTCACTCAAAGAGATCATCCTCGCCTTCTCCCTCACCGCTTCCGGCGACCACACCGACATCTATGTCCGCCAGCAACTCACCACCCTTCTTGAACATTCCCCCACCCGCATCGCCAGCCTCGGACGAGGGCTTTCAACAGGAACAGAGCTCGAATACTCAGACAAAGAAACACTGAGGAATGCGCTGGAAAATAGGCATTAAAAAAACCTCTGCAATCATGTTGCAGAGGTTTTTATTTTTTATTCAAACACAGGTATCCAAAGGCCGAGAGGTTGCTTATCCTCAGAAAGATCTTCTATCTTAACTCCGCCTGCCTTCAGCACAGCGTTGGATTGATAGCGAATCTTTCTACGAACTTCAGCATCAACAGCGGTGAAATGTGCTTCCCGAGAAAGTACTATTTCGATTCTTTTGCTATACCTCCCAAATTCTTCAGGAAGAAACGGACTTTTCACTATAGAAAAGCAGTTTTTGTTGAATGAAGGATTTGTCATTTCAACTCTTTCTGGAATAAAGAAAACTCCTCCAAAAGAAAAACTAAAAAGAGGTCCGAATTGGGGGTGTTTTAACTCTAAAGTAACGTCGACCTTATCAACTGCAATAAGGTGACAAAAAAGGAGTGCCATGAACTCTCTTAATTCCTCAGAAGAACCAATTTGTATTCCTTGCTCTTTAGCGGAAGTGACAAGACAATCTGCTATACAGAAAAGATCTTTCCTTTTATCAAAAGCTGTGCGAGCATCTTCTTCAGGCACACTTCTGATTTGATATGGAAGAAAAGGATGAAGACGATACTCGACTTCTGCTCTCAATAACTCAACTTGGTACGGTATAACAATTTTTTTTACGTCAGCAAGTGATTTACAATGCTCCAAAAGACTATCAGGTAGCATGAATTTCATACCCACTAAATTAGTGTCCGCATGGAATTTTTGAAAACCTTCCTGGATTTTAAGACACAACGAATCGTCAATTTCACCCAATTCAATCTCTAAAATTGTATTTTCCTTTTCACCCCGAACTTCAAATGGGCAACGCCAAACTTTTTTCTTTAGATCCTCAAGTATCTTTAACATTTTTCAAAGTATTTATTACTGGCACAATAACATACTTATGTTAAATGTCAAACAAAAAAACACCCTCTCGGGTGTCTTTTTTCATTTATTTGATTGCTGAGATTTTGACTTGGAAGTATGGCTGCTTGTGGCCATTTTTCTTGAAGTAGCGGCTCTTTTGCTTGTACTGGACAACCATGACCTTTCGTGAGCCTTTTCGCTCGTAGATGCCTTCCACTGAAGCGCCATCAATGTACGGAGCGCCGATAGTAGTATCGCTGCCGTTATCAACGAGCAAAACCTTGTCAAATACGATCTTATCCCCGGCTTTAAACTCGCCTTTCATTTTCTCGATTTTTACTTTGTCGCCTACGGCTACGCGATATTGCTTGCCGCCGGTTTTGATAACTGCAAATTCCATATCGGGTGATTCTACCAGAAGGGTCTATAAATTGCAAGGGCGGCAAGGGCGCGGTATACTAGAGGCAGCCACTCTATATGATTTCAAAATACACATACAAAACACTCACCTGGATCGACCTTTACTCACCAACCAAAGAAGAGGTCAGAGCTCTTGCCGAGGAATACCATATTCCCGAGCTTGTAAAAGACGAAATTCTCACTCCAACCCTTCGCTCCAAAGTCGACGCCTACGACAATCTCCTTTTTTTGATCCTCCATTTCCCTATCCTTCCTCTCGCCCGTCCTGGCCAGAGCATCGAACAGGAGATCGACTTTGTCATGGGAAAAGACTTCATTATCACAACTCACTACGAACCCATCCCGCCACTTGAAGAATTTGCCAAAATGTTCGACACAGGCTCTGCTCTCGACAAGCGCAACCTTTCCGCCCACGCAGGATTCCTTTTCTATTTCATCATCAAAGAACTCTATCACCACTCGATGAACGAACTCGACAAAGTCAACGAGTCTCTCCATGAAGTCGAAAAGAAAATTTTCGAAGGACAGGAATCACAAATGGTGGAAAAAATGTCGCATATAAACCACATCCTTATAGACTACAAACAAGCGCTTCGTTTTCACAAAGAAGTCTTGCTTTCATTTGAAGGCGCTGCGAGCTCATTCTTCGGTGCGCATTTCGACTATTACCTCAGGTCTATCTTGGGCGAGTACAACAAAATCGAAAGCATGCTCGACGGTCACCGAGAAATATTGAAGGACCTTCGCGAGACAAACGACACCCTTCTCACCACCAAAACCAACGACACAATCAAGAAGCTCACTATCATGACATTCATCATTTTGCCACTCACGCTTATCGCAAGTGTTTTCGGTATGAATATGAATTTCGTATTTATTAAGGATATGTCTGATTTCCATATTGTGGTGGCTTCAATGATGCTGATCGCACTTGCCATGTACGTGTACTTCAGAGGAAAGAAATGGTTCTAAAACTCCACAACACCAAAACGCGCGAGGTTGAAGAATTCGTACCGCAAAAAGCTGGCCACGCGAGCCTCTATACCTGCGGCCCCACTGTCTACAACTACCCACACATCGGCAACTACCGCGCCTACATCTTTGCCGACACTTTAAAACGTGTGCTCTCATACAATGGTTTTGTAGTCGACCACATCATGAACCTCACCGACATCGACGACAAAACGATTCGCGACTCACAGAAAGCCGGAAAATCTCTGAAGGAATTTACCGAATACTATTCCGATGCATTTTTCAAAGACCGCGACGTGCTCAATATCATTCCTGCTCGCGAATACACCAAGGCAACTGATTTCGTAGATGAAATGGTCGCAATGATCGAAACACTTATCGAAAAAGGATTCGCATACAAAAGCGAGGACGGCAGTGTGTATTTCTCCATAGAAAAATTCCCAGAATACGGCCAGCTCGCACATATCGACCTTTCAAAAATGAAAGAAAATGCATCGGGTCGCATCACGAGCGATGAATACGATAAAGACAACGTGCAGGACTTTGCTTTGTGGAAAGCATGGGATGAAGGAGATGGCGATGTCTTTTGGGACCCCTCAACTTCTCTCGGGATAAAAACATCTCTTGGAAAAGGCCGCCCAGGTTGGCATATCGAATGCTCGGCGATGAGTATTGCAAAACTCGGTGAGACTATCGACATTCACACCGGTGGTGTCGACAACATGTTTCCTCATCATGAAAATGAAATCGCGCAGTCGGAATGCGCCACAGGAAAAGAATTCGTACACTACTGGATGCACAACGAGCATCTTTTAGTAGATGGAAAAAAGATGAGTAAATCGCTCGGCAATTTCTATACGCTCCGCGACATCATGGATAAAGGGTTTGACCCCCTTGCCTTTCGCTATCTCACCTACACCGCTCACTACCGCACACAGCTTAATTTCACTATGGAAGGACTCACAGGGGCAAAAACAGCTCTAGAGAAGCTTCGCGGCATCTACCTTGAGCTTGGTGAAGAAACCGGATCTGTGAATACTGAACACGCAGCGCTTTTTCAGGAAGCCGTGAATGAAGACCTCAACATCTCAAAAGCGCTCGGTATCATGTGGACAATGCTTTCTAGTGATACTGTCTCAAACGCTGACAAAAAAGCGACACTTCTTCGTTTCGATGAAGTGCTCGGACTGGGACTCAAGAACCTCCACGCTGAAACAATCCCAGAAGAAGTAGAGATGCTCGCGAAAGACCGAGAAGCAGCCCGAACGAGCAAGGATTTTGCAGAGTCAGACCGTCTTAGAAAAGAAATCGAAGATCGCGGTTTTGATGTTAAAGACACATCAGACGGTCAGAAAATAACGAAACACTCGCGTTAAGCGAGCGAGTGTACCGACGAAATATCCTTTTATCTTGATCTTTCAAGTTCTACGAAGAAAGTAGATCCTTTTCCTGGGCCTGGAGATTCTACCCATATGCGGCCGTGGTGCGCTTCGACAATTTCTTTTGCCAAATAGAGCCCGAGCCCTGAACCACTGGTGTTCACTCGTCCACCCTCACCACGAGCAAATTTCTTGAACAGTGTTTGCTTGATCTCTTCGGTCATACCCATTCCTGTGTCGTGAATAGAAAGAAGTACCTGTTCACCACTGCGGCCAATACGAACCCAGATATTCCCTGTTTGTGTGTATTTTATAGAGTTGTCTATCAGGTTGATCAGTACTTGGCGCATCTTTTCTTCATCACCACGAGTTCTAAATGGGCCAGTACCATCGTCTTCGTACGAAAGAGCAAGATGTTTGTTTTTTGCTACAAGGCTGAGCTCTTCTGTAACACCCTTCACGCTCTTTCCAAAATCGTATTCCTGCATTTCGTACTTCATACCGCCTTGTTCGATCTTTGAAACATTCAAAAGGTCATTCACCACTTTGGTGAGATGTTGCACCGACTGAAATACGCGGTCGATCGCTTCTTTTTGCGGCATCGTCATTGCGCCGAACGATCCTTCAAGAAGCATCGAGGTGTACCCTTTGATAGCGGTCAGTGGGCTTCGCAGCTGGTGAGACGCAAGCGAAAGGAATTCTGTTTTCAATTTATCGAGACTTTGCAATTTGTTGTTGGCGTCGGTGAGTTTAAGGGAAAGCTCTTCGATGTGCTCACGCTGCTCTGTTTCTTTTTTGAAATTCCTGAAAAGGATGTAACTGAAAACAAGCGCCATCGCGAGCGTGAATGCATTGAGAAGCTTGTCGGAAACGTCGTTCAAGAACAGGAATTGAACAGCGATAAGCAAAATGAATCCGTAGACGAGAAGCTGCGAACCGATAGTGCGTAGATTGAATGCGCCGAAATTCACAATAGAGTACAAAATAGCCACCAAGAACATAGGCAGGACAAAGAGACTGTAGAGATTGATTTCGTAGAAATTGGTTTGTGTTGCGATGAGTTCAGTAATCGAAAAGACGACAAAGAAGAGGAGGGTTGAAAGTCCGACAGTCAGAATCTTCTTTTTGGTCTCGCTCTCGGTACTTTTTTTATACTCGCTCAAACCGCGAACGACGATAAAGGCAACACAGACAACCTCAACGAAGAATTTGTAGTACGTCAACCACTCGTTTTCCACCGCTTCACAGTATGGGTGGTACAACGATGACACAGACTGGAGAGCCACGGTGATCCCAAACGCAGGCACAACAAGAAATCCGTAGATCATCTTGCGGATTTTGCCTATATCGCGATTGAGTACGAATGTTTCAAAGAAATACGCACCAAGAACGAAAAAGACCACGTTGAAGAAGTCGAGAAGGGCCCAGGACGCGTAGACGAAATGGTAGTTAGGAGAAACCCATGCGATAAGATCACCCACAAGCCAGAGACAGAAGGTCACCACGAATGCGAGGAATACTTTTGATGCGGTCGAGCGATGCGACTTTTTGTAAATGAGGAATGAAAGAAGAAGACCGATCGCCAGCGGAAGGATGTGAGAATAATACGCGATCGTGTGAAGCGAGCTCGTAGTAGCGAAGCACGTATTTACGCTTAGATCAAAAAAAGAATGCATACGTTAGAGATACTTCTCTATAGTATCATAGAGTGCCGGCGGATGACACATCCAAAATTCTTCTCCTTCGATATCGGTAGGTTCGAGCGCCACAATAAGTGGCTTCAAACCGAAATATTCATGTACTTCTTTAAACGCGGGGTAGAAAACATTTTCGGTAAACCATTTTTCATCATCATTCAGCATGAAATTTTCATAAATGATGCCGTGTGTGATGAAGAGCGCAAGAAACCGTTTGTAATATTCGCTCGCGGACGGACCGTGGCTATGAAACCAGTCTGAAGCATCAAACAGCATCGAATCGCTGGCTCCTTCGTAGGCGTCAGAAAAAAGCGCATGGTGGACATCGATCAAAGATTTTCCTCCGGCACACTCCACATCGCAGAGCCTCTTGCCACCAGCCGTATTAAAATCGGCAATCATCTTGTAGAGAATTTTTTTACCGCCCTTCTTCCCTTCTCCACAATAAAACGCAAGACGAAGAAGAAAATATTTAAATTCATTGGACGAGACAAATTTGTCTTGGTGATATTCAAGAATAAGAGGCTTCAAACCTCCACCGTCGGCAAGTTGGATAAAGCGACGGATTTCGTAATTGGGAGTGGCAACTTGGCGAAACAGCACACCTCGTGGAATACCGTCTTCCATCGGCGTTGGCAGTCCGCCAATGTATTCTTTCGCTTTTTGCACAAGCTCTGGGTCACTTCGGCGACGCTCAAGCTCGACCATCGCGTCTTCAAAACTGGTGTAGATTTCACTATTGAATGCTGCGCTATCGTGTATAGCGAGCTCGTGTGGAGTTTCGTCTTGCATAGATTACTGTGGAAGGTCGCTACACGTGTCTACCGATGAATCACAAAGTATTTCCTGACATGGCGAGTCGGGGCTTTTACATACAGTAGTACAGTTTTCACCGTCACATGCGGAAAAATCAGCTGCGCGGATAGTGTATTGTGAATAATAACTGAGTCCACTCGGTGGACATTCTTCACTTTCGCAATCGCGGTAAAAGCAATTTTCAAAAGACGGGTCACACGCTGTCTCGACTGTCATGTCGTAACTTTTTTGGTAAAAGAAAAAATAGAATACGGAAATAATCGTGATAAGTATGAGACCAAGTATCATGTACATCCATCCATTGACGGTGTTGTGTTTTTGCGTGTCTTCCATAGGTGCCCTCATATTCTACCACACAGTGTGTCAAACATTTATAAAGATTATTTAAAAATCTGATATGTTCCTACGATCATCACTCCGATAGCGATAAGTTTCGGCACGATAGATCGAAAGGCGAACTTTTCTTTCACAATGAACGGGAAATATTTGGTACATATAAATGTAAGAAGGAGCACAATCACGGGTTGATAGGAATCGACAAGATAGACAAGTGTCACGGGTACGAGCAGAAGAGCAAAGTTGGTAAGCATGTTGCCGATGATGGTGATAGCTTCACTTCCGATATTGAGAGAAAAGATTTTTGCGCCCCCAGTGCGGATCATCGATAGAAATGAAGTGCGGTACGACTTTTTGAAAAAGAAGAGTGAAAGACCGGTTGCTCCGAGTCCTGCGTATTCCCAAAAAGAAGACACCCAGAAACTTCCCTCTTCGGTAACGAATTTAAAAAGAACACCAGAAAGCGCGATAAGAGCGCACGCGACCACCATGAAAAGTGTAGCTTTAGTTTTAAATTTAGTGTTGTGTTTTTCGGTGAAGTCGAGCGAAAGAATGAGCGCACCCATGAGGATAATTGCGCCACCGATAAGCTGCGCCTGCGTGAGCGTTTCGCCAAGAATAAAGTGACCGAGAATGTAACTGAAAACAGGCACGGTAAGGAACCATGCGGCGATAGAAGAAACTTCGTCTGCTTCGAGTGCGTAGAGATAGAGCATGATCCATACAGCATTTAAAATACCAGCGCCAAAAAGTATTACCTTACTCAGAAGTGGCAGCGCACCCAAGTCGGGAGTGAACAGTGCAATACCTATCGCGATGAGTACACCGATAAGACTTGAAAAAAGAGCGAGCGCCCCCGAAGGATGCACTCCTTTTGAATGCTTCTCGACCAAATACTGATCGGCGATATTCACGATAGCCCAGAGGATCGGAGCGCCGATGGCAATAAAAAACCAGTTCATATGATACCTAAAGTATACCATTTTTGATTTGAAAGTACGCTTCTGCTACAATGCCAAACATGTCAATCGAAGGAATCATCAATACCGAAGCGGGAGAAAACTCTGACGCTTTGTTTATATCAGCGGCGTATGAAGGATCGGCTTCATTTCATAAAGGTACGGCAATGGGTCCAGAAAAGATGGTGAGCTGCCTCAATCGCCAGATCGAATTTTGGGATAGAAACCTAAAAGTAGAAACGAACACAAAACTCAAAATTTCTCATGCAGACGTTGAAGGTCTTGAAGGAATGAACCCAGAGCACGCAGTGCAGAAGATCAAAGATGCGTATGCTGAAGGTTCAGCGAAAACTGATTTCGCGGTACTTCTCGGAGGTGAGCATTCGGTTTCTATCGGCGCGTTTCAGGCCATCGCCGAGCGCGAAAGCGCGAGCGATATTACCATCGTGCAGATAGACGCACATTGCGATTTGCGAAACGACGATAGCGACTACAACGAACTCTCCCCTTCTCCTTTCGCGCATTCCACCATCGCCCGCCGCGCACACGAGCTCGGCTTCAATCTTGTACAAGTTGGTATTCGCGCATTCTCTACCGAAGAATACGAGTATTTCACAAAGCACGACAACATCACTGTGTTTGAATGGAACACTTCAAAGAAGCCTTCGATCCAAGAAATAATCGATTCGATCAAAACGGAAAAAGTGTACCTCACGATCGATGTCGACGGTTTCGATCCAGCGCACATGCCGGGCACAGGCACCCCTGTGCAGGGCGGTCTTGAATGGTGGTATGGAAATGAATTCATCGAAACGCTGTTTGAAAAGAAGAATGTGATTGCCGCCGATGTCGTGGAAGTGATGCCACAGGAAGATACCGGGCTCACAGAATACGGAGCAGCGCAGCTGGCGTACAATATGGTGGGATTCAAATTTAGGAATAAAATGTAGAGAGCCCCAGGAGCGAAATAGGCAAAAAAAGATTCCTTGAAGTCTTT
>CAYMIO010000001.1:49874-105003 GCA_964390875.1 uncultured Candidatus Saccharibacteria bacterium | reverse complement strand
GAGGTCGCCGATGCGTTGAAGCGCGCCGGCCTTTAGTGTATGTATTTCTATTTCCCTCCCTTCCACCTATCAAGTATCACCGCTCCTGCTATCGCTGCATTCAGTGATTCGGCTTTTCCGAATTTCGGAATGGTGATTTTTTGTGTGACGAGTCTTCCCACTTCCCTACTGATACCGTGCGACTCGCTACCAATGATAAGGAAACCTTCTTTTGGAAACGAAAAGCTGTGTGTTGATTCTCCCTCAAGAAATGCGCCGAGAATAGGTGCTTTTTGTTTTTTCAGAAATTCTACAATATCAGTGTAAAGCGGAGCGACGCGAGTGAACGAACCCATGGTCGCTGAAACCACTTTCGGATTATACCAGTCCACACAGTTTTCCGAACACACGATATTTTTAATGCCATACCAGTCGGCAATACGGATGAGCGTACCAAGATTTCCGGGATCGCGAATCTCATCAAGTACGAGCGTGACGCCACTGATAGCCGGTTCTTTGACTTCTTTTTGGTAAACGACAGCAAGCGCGCCATCGTTCTGAAGAAGCGTGCCAAGTGCCACGAGTTCACTTCCTTCCACTATCTGCGTGCGGATCTTCTTGGCATCGATAGCCTTTCGGTGAGCTTTCTCGAAATCTTTGGTGGTATAGAGAAAATCGATGCGAAAATCGCTCGCCAGGAGCTCTTCTACGTTCTTTCCGCCCTCTACCAGGAACTTACCCGCCTCTTCTCGGGATTTCTTCTTGTGGAGCGACTTTATGAGCTTTGCAGCCATTGGGTATGTCATGGGGGTATCATAGCACAGAAAAAACCGGCTGCGCCGGTTTTTTCTGTGCTTATGCAACTATTAGAGCTTCATCGCTGCAGGGATCGTATGGAGCGGAGGAAAGACAGAAAGGTTCAATTCTGGACACATGATGTTGTTGATTCGGAGTTGTGTCGTGAGATATGTATTTCCTGTCGGTGCTGTAATACCCCATGGGCGAAGCACGAGAAGCCATTCTTTGAGCTGGAAGGCGTTGAGGGCAGCAATAGTAGCTGCATCGTACACGCCACTGACCGTAAGACCAGTATTCATGTAGTTGTTCAAGAATGTCTGGAGCTTCATGATTTCTGCTGGATTGTTCTTTGTTGAACCTTTGATGATGTATTCATTGAGGTAGATGCCGCATGAAGTTGAGGCACCGAGTACTTCTCCAAGAACACTTCCACCACCACCGCGACTGCCTGATGAACCACCTCCACCGTTTGTATTAGATGAAGTGTCATTAGTTTCGTCGTTGTCTGTTGGAACGTAGGTGTCATCTTCATCGGTTGCATCACCGTCTGAGTGACAGCCTGGGTCATTGGCATCAGTAAGGCCATCTTCGTCGTTGTCGGCATCGTCAGAACATGCGTAGACTACTTCTTCTGTCGTATTTGTTTCGTCATCATCCTCTGGATCGTAGCTGTCTACTTCATCTTCGTCAGTTGGATCACCATCAGTGTGACATCCTGGATCAAGTTCGTCTGAAAGACCGTCTTCATCGTTGTCTTCACCATCAGAACACTGAGGGAAGTCATCTACGACAACTGGTGTGTATGTATTTGTGATAACACATTCTGCATCTTCACCTTCTGAAAGGTCAATGGTTGCACTGAGAGAATTCTGAAGTGCTACGATCTTTTCATTGATGTCGAAAATCATATCTGTTTTGATTTGATTTCCTTCTACATCTTCAGGAGATGCAGCGATAGCATTTTCAAGAGCAGTCTTTTTTGCTTGGAAGTCTTCGATCAATGCAATGCGAGATTCGTTACTTTCATCGGCAACACAAGCACCTGAGAATGTCGGAATGAAATCAGCGTTGCTTGATTCGTAGACTGTGTATGTTCCTGGTTCAAATTCTGACGCAATACCAGAAACCACCGATGTTTCGTTCACATAGAGAGGAAAGTCTGATGAATCAAACGCATCATTCCCTACAACGATTTTAGTAACAGTGATTGTACTTTCTTCATCGTCTACAACCGGTGTACCACATGAGAGACGTACTTCGTCGAGGTAACCACCAAAGCTTGTGTCAGTACCTGTATCAACAAACGAGATTGTTGTTGAAGAGTCATCTGCGATAAAGGTGCGAGTGTAAGTTGCCCATGCAGTGTCACTGTTTGCTGTACCATCAGCAGCGAGTACATCTCCAAGAACAGCACCGTCTTTTTGAACTTCAATCATGTTGTCTGCGGCATTTCGTCCCTGACGAGGAGAGTACATGAATGTGAGTGTGTATGGTTCACCAGCCACTGTTTCAACGTCTTGTGAAATAGCGGTTGGGTGATCACCATCAAGTTCTGCGAATTGGTCGCCGGCACCGACTGCTGGGTTTCCAGCAACATGATCTTGGACTTCAAGACCGAGGCGTCCACCGTCTTCTGGTGTTGTCCATGCGACGAGCCATGCGAGCACTGACGTAACATCTTCGTTCAAGTCTTTTACGATCTCGTATGTACCAGTTGAAATGTCAGGGTTTTCAAAACTACCATTTTCAATCAAATTGATTTCTGGATCACAGACGTATGGAACTTCGACTGGAGCATTGAATGCCACACAGTAGTATTCACCACCATCTACCGCATCAATATATTCCCAGTTGTCGTAATTGAGCACATCACTTCCACAGTAGATTTCAGCTGAAACAGTTTCTGTTGTATTTGCTCCTGTAAAGAAAATGTATCCATCTTGCATCTGTTCACGGAACCAGATTCGGCCAGTTGGAATATCAGTTGTATCAGTAAAGGCATTCCATCCTTCACCACCCATCTGACCATTGTCTCCAGGGTTTCCTACACCATCAAGAGACCATTCAAATGTCCAATCTTCTTCGTGACATGATTCTTCGTGTTCATCAAGGAAGAGTGATGCTGTCGCAGAGTTGATACTGCCTACAACATTTCCTGCACCCCAGTTGGGAAGGTCAGCTTCACTGTCACACACGATTTTTGTTGCGTGTACGGTTGCTGTTTCTTCTTCATCGCCACAGTCTTCTGAAACAACAGTGAGCTTATACACAACACCAGCGGGGTTGAGAGTTACGCTGTTCATTGAAGACGCACGGTTGGTGACTTCAAGATCGATGGTATTTTCACCAGAAGTGATCATACCCATCGCATCAGCAGAGTAGGTACTCTGGAAGTTGTATCCTACAGACCCTGAAGTATCGTCACTTTCTGTGCGTGAAAGAACCTCGTTTCCGTTGAGGTCAAACGTAAAGTAGTTGTCAGCTGCGATTTCAAGAGTTGCTTCTGTAACAGTGCCATCAATAGTGAACTCTTTAGTGAAATCGACAGTGCGGAATACGAGAGGATTTGCAACCTGGTATGATTCCCAGATCCAGTCAGCACCTGAGATATCTGCCCAGTTTGGGTGCTCCCATGCCTTTACCGCAGGGTTTCCTGTTTCTTGGACAATGTTTGAAGTGTCAGAAACAATAGTTGTTGTAATAACAGAACATGCACCTTCTTCTACCACTGTTTGTACACGCTGTTCTTCAACAACCGGAAGCTCTTTTGTTTCTTCACCAAGAACTTCTCCACCCTGTTCTTCTGTTGTTGTTTCTTCTGTTTCTGGAACAGTTTCCTCCTCAACAACTTCTTCTACCTGTTCTTCTTGGTTTTCTTCAACAACTTCAACAGGAGTTTCCTCTGTTGTTGTTTCAACGACAGGTACGTCTTCGTTAGCGAACACCTGTGTTGTTCCGTATCCACCATACATTGCCACAAGTGCAAAGACAGTGAAAAGACTCATCACTTTTCTAAAAAATACATTCTTCATAAAAATACTCTTACGTAAAAATAAATAAATAATTAATAATTACTAAAAAACTTCCAAGATACCCAAAACAAAAAAGGTTACCCCTTTCTACACTTTTGACAAAAGAATACCTTAATGGTCTGTTTGAGTGTACTCTATTACTATATAGACATTTTGTAAAGGGAGCAAACAGTGCTAGAGTGAAGTGTCGAACGGCCTATTACGAAACTAATTGAGAATACTCACTATGGATACTGAAGAAATCAAGACAGACGACACTGGCGTAGAAGCCCCTGTTGAAGCTGACACAACCGACGAAGCTGCTGCTGACGAGGCTGCTGCATAAAGGACATCTTGTCTTTTACAAAAAACCCCTGATTTTCAGGGGTTTTTTGTATGTACTCTTTAGTTCTTTGTACGAGCCTTACTTCGCTTCTTTGGGAAAAACATTGAGAACAGTGTACTTTCTTTTACCCTATCCACCACTTCACAAGCATCTTCCGAGAGGTTCCCTGCGGCATCTTCGATCATATCCCCCACTCGATTGATCGTGCGAAGGAATCGGATAAGATACACGAAAACAACAATAAGAAGACATGTCAAGATAACGGTAGCGACAGAACTTATAAAGAAAAAAATGTCAGATTTCAATAGCGGAGTCATGGAAAGTAGTATACCATATTCATATATCTGTATGAGTGATACTGTATTCATTTTTGGAGTATTCGACGGCCTCCACGACGGACACCGCTTTTTCATTGAGGAGGCATCCAAACTCGGAAAACAGCTTATCATTTCTGTTGCCGACGACGATGCCAGCGAATCGCTCAAAAGTCGCCGGCCAAAACGAAGCCAGGATGAGCGCATACAAGAGCTCTCCAAAGCATTTCCTCAGTTCACAATAATCCGCGGCGACAAACAACGCGGAAGCTGGCACGGCCTTCTCACGCACAAACCACAGATAGTGGCTCTAGGCTACGACCAAGAAAAACTCCATATCGCGCTCGAACAAACCAGAGCCATACTTCCCTTTTCATTTGAGATAATCGTACTCCCCGACCACCACGGAGAAGAACTTCATTCAAGCCTTTTGGAAAGCTAGATGCTATACTTTTTCATATGAAAATTCATCGATTCATCGGCCCTTTCAATGTAACTGAAGAGAGCCTTACCATCACCGACAAAGAGCTCGTACACCAGATGCATCGCGTTCTTCGTTTCGAACCCGGCGAAACAATCGCTCTTTGTGATGGAAAAGGATTTGAAGCACTCTATACAGTAGAGAAGATCAGCAAAACCGAAGTCATCCTCTCACAGACAGAACATAAAAAAGAATGTCCAAAAGCGCTTGTTGCGGTGACCCTCTTCGCGGCAATCCTTAAAAAAGAAAACTTCGAATACCTCGCGCAGAAAGCCGCGGAAATCGGCGTAGAAAAAATAGTGCCGGTCGTCACTGAACGCACTGTAAAACAAGGTTTGAATATCGAGCGACTAGAAAAAATAGTACGCGAAGCATCCGAACTCTCAGGTCGCGGCACGATCCCAGAGATAGCCGAACTGACTCCATTTGAAACAGCGCTCACCATGCACAGCGCATTCGACGAAGCCTGGATTCTCCACATGATAGGCGAAGAAAAACCAGCAACTCACCCCAAAAACCGCGCAATCCTCGTCGGCCCCGAAGGAGGATTTACCGAAGAAGAATTAGAAAAAGCCCACACAGCGGGCTGGAAAACAGTAAGCCTTTCACCACTCACCTTCCGCGGAGAAACAGGCGGAATCATTGGAAGCTACGTGGCCAGTCTTTAGCACCACCAAGCGAAGCGCTCGTTATTTCAATTTCACACAAAACAAAACTCCCAGATTACTGGGAGTTTTGTGCGAGAACTGCTTCTGTGACGGTCTGATTTTCAATAGACTTCATGATCGCAAGAACTTCTTTAGGATAGTTCGGGATCACAGAGTTGTACTTACGGAGGATTCCATACGTATCCTTACCTTCGTAATAATGAGCCGTATTAGGGTTGTTACCGCCAAGGTTGCGAGCAACCGTTTCGATACCGTGGTCAACAGAGTCGAACTTAATCGCTCCACAACCACCCCATCCAAACGCATTATCACGGTCACTCTGACATGAGAACTTACCACCGGTAGTCTCACGCATCGAGATCGCAGCAACAAGGTTCCATGGAAGTCCATTCTTTTCAGATTCTACGACGAGCTTTTCGGCGTAATCAGCCATTGGAAGGTTCTTTGAGGCGAAGTATGCCTCCACACGCTTGACCTTAGATTCAAATTCCGGATCGTGGTTATCGTCGGAATTCTCCATAAGGTGCCCATTTTGGAAGGTAGATAGTACTGCTACAGTGGGGATCTTTCCGCTAAGGTCGAACTGACCGAACGTAAAGCTTGTTGCTAAAATAGGAAACACAACAAATGACTGTAGAGAGCGAAAACGCTTGATTATTTGCATAGTGTAGCAGTTGTGCTCTGCCAACATCGTGGTCTGTTTGTCCTCGCCGAAGCGAGAAACTGAAAATACCCGTTACCGGATATTTCCCATATAATAGCACAACGGGGTTCAAAAGTCAATAGTTATACAATGCTTTTTACTAGTGTCAAATCAAAAATACCCTTATAAAGTAAGGGTATTTTTCCCATAGAGACTTGACTTATATAGATTAATATTGTGCTATTTAGTTAGACGAAAGGTCACCAAGGTTCTTTTCGACGGTTTTCTCCACTTCCCTCACCGCTCGAAGCTCCGCTTCGAGTAATTCCTCGGCTTGTTCGAGCTGTTTGAGCTTATCCAGTGCCTCTTGCTTTCGCGTAACACCCTTTTTCACGTGTGAAAGGAAAGAATCGGGACGTGGAATGAACATTCGAGTAGACACGACTACGATCAAGATAAGTACCAGCACAAAGACTGCCGGAACAGCGTAATCTGCCCAAAGAGGCTGCGCTGAACTCGTATAGGCTACACCGCTTGGTGCTTCGAAATTGATCCATTTTGCCCGTAAAAACTCACGCTGAGACTGAGTAACCATATTCATTCCTTTTTGAATGATCGAAGCAAGCTCAGGTGAATCTTTGGGAATAGCAAAGGCAAGCTCAGAATCAAACCCTACTGGACCAGCAATATGAATAGAAGAAAGCCCTGAATTTGAAATAAAGTACGAAAGCGAGGCAATATTCAGTACAGCAGCGTCCACCTCACCAAGGAGCATTTTCTTTAAGCTAGCCTCACCATCAACCGTGAGATCAAGTGTAAGCTCAGGGTGGTTTATTTTCAAAAACTCATGAGGTGAGGAGTCCCGAGCAACAGCAATTGTTTTTCCTTTAAAATCTTTAACAGTCGTTCTATTTTCAGGAAAAGGAGAATCAGACCGAACGACAAAAACAGCGGGCAAACTAACATACGGCTCAGTAAAAATAAAACTCTCTTCACGTGCTGGTGTTTTTGCGAGTGAGACGAGAACAACAGGCTCACCGTCTTTTACACCTTCAAGCATGTCGGTGAGCGTCTGTGCTTCTCGGTACTCAACCTTAAGGTCAAGAGCTTCAGCAACACGGCCAATGAAGTCGATACCATATCCTTGAGGAAAACTATTATTCTGGTGTTCTCGCACGAAAGAAAAAGGAGGGACGTTGACTCCCGGCTGCACAACGATGGTATTTCCATGCGCGTTCATCCACGCCACTTCATCAGGACTCAAAATGCTTTCCTGTTTCATTGCACGACTATATCCAGGCAATGTAAGGAGGCACACCAAAAGAAGAAAATATCCGCACAGTGCCGATCGTCGACTACGAAACATATTCATTCCTGGTAGTATATCACACAGCAAAGAACTGACGAATAAAAAAACTGAATTACTGTACCTGTTTTTTACGATAGACAAGAACGGTGAGCACCGCAAGAAGCATGACGGGTATAAGCATCACTGCCCAATCCACTACTTGTGCCAAGAAAAAATCTTTACGGCTCGCAATCACATTTACCTGAGCACCCAAACCTGGTGTTTTCTTTTCAATACCATTCCCCACAAGCGACGGAATAGCGCTATACAAGCCAGGAGATACAGGACGACTGGATACATACTCAAAACTTCCGTCAGCACTGTTGATAACATACACGTCAGAGAGTGTGGCAGATTCTCGATCACCCATCACACTGAGCATTCGCTGTCCAAAGGTCGGCGGTGATAGTTTTTTAAATTGAATGAGTGTAAGGGCATTTGGTTCCCCTTTACCTTTCACAAACAAACGTCCACCAGAAGAAACAACGGCTGAATAGTCGGTGATAACAGGAAGAGCAAACGTATCGTAAGCCAGTGGAGTCGAGTTTGCTTCCACACTAGAAGACGCCGATAGTGCACCAACCGAAACAGAACTCGCGCGCACTTTGAGTTGTAAAGACGCAAGACCGTTTAAAACGTTTGTGCCCAGCCCGTCATTTTTCAAAATAGAAGCATTGGTGATTTTCATTTCAGAAACACCGCTTTGTTTTGCTTTGAGTATGACAGTAAGTACTGGAACGCGCGGACCTGACACACCTGGATCAAGAGCGATGCCTTCAAAAAGAATAGAGCCGTTTTCAGCTTTTGGCTCCTTAACCCAAAAGGAGATCGCATCGGACTTTCGAACAGAAACAACATCAAACATCCCCGGCATATATTTCACGGTTCCTGAAATGGCGTTTACGGACATTCCGGTTGTGTTAGTGTACACCTCCACTGAGAACTGTTCCCCTACAGAAATATCAGTTGCGTTGGGCGCAAAACCAAACGAAGCCGCAAAAAGCGTTCCGTGTACTGGTATACATATGAAAACAATACACACTGCGAGCGTGGACAGAAAAAAGCGTACCGATCGTATCATTGATGTAGTATAGTCGGATTCATGCGTTTTTTCAATACGCGAAGAAACACGATACCTAAAAGAGCGCCGCCGCCTATTACAATAGCAACCCATGTGAGGTACAAATCTCGTTCAAACGTTTTAACAGTGAGAACATTGCCCTCAACATCCACTGCCTTCACAAAGAGCTGCTTGCGAAGAGTCTGGTCCTGAATTTCGTACGGGCTCACTGCGCGTTGCCACACACCACGACCTTCTTTCACTTCATAGTACGCAACACCTGAACCGCGGTCTTTGGTTTCAAACACAAGAAAATACTTTCCATCAAAAAGTGCAGCGTCCTTGCCAACCATCGGAATAAATACTTCTGGCGGATCAGTATCAACTGGCAATGTATCTGATGGTGGAACATCGCTTCCGCTTAAGAGTCGGATTGATTCTGTTTTAGGAATCTCTGGTGTGCCTTGGCCATCATGAAGGGCCAGCGATGCTTCAGTAAAAGAAAGTACGGTCTCCACCTCCTTCTGCGACGAAAACATAAGACGAGCAATACGACCAGGGAGTAATTCTTTTGAGACAGGATCGATCACTGCATCAAAACCTCCCGCCATGATTCCCGAAAGAACAACGTGATTACCATTTACTTGTGGTGCAACAAACCACGAAGTCACTATACTATCGTCGTGTTGTGAAGAGACAAAAGAAAGAGCCTCATCATCAAATTCAACTTCAAGAGATACTGCGTTTACAGGGACACCTTCAGTATCGAGCATCACATCCACATACCGCAGTTCAGATGAAGAAGTGTGCGCGGGACGTCCTGATTCAAAATAGACTCGCGCAGCAAAAAGAGACCCTGGCGACAATACAAGAGCACACACAACACTAACAGCAAAAAACCATTTTTTATCCTGTCCACGCATACGCAAGCATACTAAAATCAGTAATCGTGACACGTCCATCGCCATTCAAATCGACTTTTGCTGGTGGAACGTCTTTGTTATACCAATACGCGAGAATTGAAAAATCAACAAGGTTCACTCGCATGTCGTAGTTGATATCAGCAGGTGTGTATGTTTCTTCAGGAAACGGAAGTTCTTGGTCATTTATAGAAAAAGATATAAGTGCACTTTCCGGACTCTCACTTTCATCAGCAAAAAGAGTATGCGCTGATGCTTGGTAACTTCCGAGCGGCAAAACTGCGGTATCAAGCGTTGTAGTATATTCTCCACTCACGGTAGTGGGAAGAGAGAAAAAAGATGAAACAGCGGAGCGCAGAGTGAGTACCACAGATGCCAGCGGAGCTCCGTACCCTGAAACAACAAGTGGTTCTCCTTTGACCACAGAAGAAAGATTCACATACACTGTAGGTGAGATCAAAATATCAGAGATCGTCGTCGCCACATTTTCTGAAACGCGAATCGGAAACGTGCGCAGCGTAGAACGGCGCCCATTGGCATCTTCGGCAACAACCGAAAAGGTATATGACCCTGGAGTAAGATCGGGTAACAGTATTGAAAACGCAGCGTCAGTACGCGCTATTGTTTTTTCTGCCTGCTGGCCGTTTTTGAGAAGGAAGACTGACGCTTCAGGATACGCAACTCCTGAAAAAAACACCGAAGATGGGGGAACGACAATCTCATCTTCTGTTTCTTCCGAAGGAGACGGACTTCCTCCGCCACCTCCCCCACCAGATGGTTCTTCTTCCGGAGCTCCAGACACGATGGCTTGAATAGAAACACTTTCAGCTGCCGCATTCACCACATGCGAAGAAACAGGTCCGCAAAATAGCGACACGAGTACAAGAAAAGCTCCTGTATGGAAAAAGAATACTGTCCACGCAGATTTACTTTTCTTTGCTGTTGTTTTGATGAGTGGTATCAAGTGAGATTCGTGCTTTCTTAATAATCCACGCGTTGTAGCGCGCAAGACCTTTTCTAAGAAGAGTCACGAAAACGAGTAGGCCCACACCAACAACGATCAAGAGCTGCCATGGAAATACCCAGAACGAATACTTTGCTTTGTGGTGTAACTCATTTCCTGAATGAGTCAGATCAAGGTGCGCCACATACCTTCCAAACGCAAAATTGTTCCACTGGTATGACACTGCTTGGAAAAAGCCCAATCCTCCTTCGTGAGGTTCAGAGCTTCCATGTTTTGATTGCCAGAGCACTTCAAACCTTCGAGTTGAACTTGGGAGAATGTTTCCCTGGACTTGGTTGGCAGGAATGCGAGCAGCGATTAAACCGATAAGGTTGCGTACAAGAATTTCACCTTCTGGTTTTATACGGTCGCCTCCGGCATTTTGAAAACGATAGTACAGTGGGACAGGGAGCGCTGTGTACCATTTCTGCATATCTTTCGTCGCAAATTCAAGGACACCTCCATCTTTACTTACTTCACCATTAACAGTGAGAAGTACGAGTACACCAATCTTGGAACCGATAGCGACTTCACCAGCTGAAGAAGAAGGAGATGTTCCAAAAAAGACAGCGCCGAAATATCCTCCAGGATTTGCGCTCTTTGGAATCGTAATAGACAATTCAACTTCTTTTGAACTATTAGGAGCTACATAAACCGAAGAGTTGGTGACGATCCATGTTCCCACACCTTCTATTGGTTCAACAAAACTAGGACTACCACTCTCACCTTCTGCTTCAAAATTTGCAAATGATGTATAGAATGTTTCGCCTGTAGACTTCTCGTTGATGAGAGTTACCGTCTCACGAATAGTCTCACCGGGATCTCCGCGAAGTTCATGGCGTACAGGTGTGAGCGTCAGCGCGTGTGCTCCAAACGGAAGAGCGAGAAAAAAGAGTGAGAGTAGGACAGCGCGCTGTATGTAATAAAGCAATCCTTTTTGCATTGTGGGTCTCGCTAGAAGTTACCGGTTGCGATATAGGTAATGGTATTTGAGTACGAACCAGCTTCAGTGTTTGCTGCGATATTCGCAAGATAGTGCATAGCAATGCTGTCTGAAGAAACAACACCAGTATGTGAAGCAAGTGTTGTTGTTGTACTTGGAACAAAACGCCAGTCAGCAGTACCTGAGTTGTCGTATCCTGAAGCCATAGAACCTGTTCCGGTAAGAGCACCACTGATAGCAAACTGTTCACTACCTGGAGTACCGTTTGCGTCATCAGTTATACCAGCGTTAATAGCAGTGATAGTATTTCCACCCGATGTAAGTGTTGCTCCCGAGTATGTAATGGTGTATCCACCAGCTGCGTTCGTACCTACAGTCATCGTGTGTGCTGTAGTATCTGAACTTGAGCCAGTCGCTCCTGCATTAGCGTAGGTTGCGGCTGAAGCTGACAGTGTTCCAAAACCAATAGCAGCGTCATCGTTTGTAAATGTGATGGAAGGATCTACGTTAGCAGTAATAGCCACACTGTCGTCACCAGCACCACCAGCTACGATAGGAATCGCAATGTTACCAGTATCTCCAAACGAACCAGTAATAGCTATGGTGAAGCTACCTGTTGAGCTTGGGTTTAGGGAGTTGGTTGAATCGTACGTGATGATAACCTTGTCGCTTGCTGCAAGTGATGCTGCACCGACACCATCGGTTGGAGCAGTGAGCGTGAGTACACGGTTTTGTGTACCTGAGAACGCAGCACCCCATGCACTACCAGTGGCACTCGATGCGAGTGTCTCTGTTGTTTCAGCACCAGTGGTTGATCCGTGAGTGAAAGACACTGAGCCAATAGTCTTTGATGTGAAGTTAAAGTCCGAAGGAAATGTGATGATGATAGTGTCAGTGTTGTCTGATGCTCCAGTTGGTGTAGTAAATCGGATAGTGTGACTTGATGCAGCGCTCGCATTTTGGTCGGACATCGTATCTGAAAGTGCTGTGAGTGAAGCAGCGAAAAGAACCTGCGGGATACCACTAACCACACACACAAACAGTATTACAAGCGCACCACTCACGATTTTTTTAAACATAATTTGGAAACAATATATAAATAAATAATAGTCTTATAAAGTACATCTTATCACAAAAAGGTGGCCGAAGCGCTCTTGTGAGGCTGATTTATGTGGATATCTTTCTATTATATCGTTAAAAATTACCTGTAACCGTATATGTAATTTCTGTAGCGTACTGTCCAGCAGGAGTACTTGCTGCGATATTTGCAAGATAATAAAGATTGATCGTTTCTGCCGCTGTCTGACCATCTTCTGAAACAATCGTTACAGGAGTGTTAGCGACAAATTTCCAATCTCTATTCGCGGGTGTAGCGTTGTGGTCGTACCCGACCGCAACGTCAGCATCGTCGGAAACAGAAGCACTGATGCCAAACTGCTCAACACCCGATGTTCCATCCTCATCATTCACAATAGTAGCTGCATCGATAACACTTGCTCCCGATGAAAACGGAAGTCCTGTGTATCGAAGAGAGTATCCACTGGGCGCAGTCGTTTCAATAACAATAGTATGCGCTACACTGTCGGTGCCCGATCCACTCGTGCCTGTGGCAAAGCGTGGTGATGAAGATGAGAGCGAGCCGAAGGCGAGCGTGCTATCAGAAAGTTCGAAGGTTATACTCTGGCTCACGACAGGAGCCTGGTAATATAAAAATCCATATTCTCCGATAAAGCTTGCTGAAGAACCATATCCTTGGGTATTGAGATTACCGCTTCCCTGTACACTAAACGAAGCCGAAGAACTATATCCACTTCCTGTACCAAGTACCGGATCGCGAATAATAAAACTTCCACTCGTAAGGTCAGCAGCCAAGACAGCACCAGAAACCACGAAGAACAGTGTGAGTGCGAATATGTATTTCAAAGCAATCACTGGATTGTTCATACTTTCCAGACGCTATTAGTTTTCTTCTTCTCCTTTTTCTATATCTTCTCGTGTTACCGCATTGGTCGGTGAGTCACCGATAGTCAGTGGAGCCACAGTGATGATTTTGTCTACCGTGGGATCATAGAGGATTGCCTTCTTTGCATTGGTGTAAATCAAAACTTTGTCTCCTTTCTTTGCATCAACAAAGAAAGATTGGCCTTTGAGCGCATCAGGATCTGCCACAGTAGCCACGGTGGGAGTTTCATCTTTTGGCAACACAATATGCTCACCAATAACCGCCACAAGACGTTCGACTTCAGCTTCTTCCGCTTTTGAGGGATTTGCTTTGAGGCTAGAAAATTTATTGTAGAAAAAAACAGACGTTCCCGCGAGAAGTATCACTAAGATAAGCAGCAATTTGTATACAAAACTTCTAGATAACACCATACAATATGTACATTATAGATAATAAATAACAACAACCGCTAGTATAGCATACCGAAACGGCCACTCATGTGTATTTCTTTAAAACTCCCCAGAAACGACCGGCTCTGATGAAGAAGAAGCAGGCTCTGCTTCACTTTCATCTGAAGAATCAGCAGGCGCTTCTTCTTGAGAAACAGTTTGAGGTTCTTCTTCTGCTGGATCAGGTTCTACTGTTTCTTCGCTCACACTACCCTCTTCTGTGCTGATAGAAACAGGTGGGACAGCGTCGTTCACATCGATCACTTCAATGAAAAATTCTTCGGCAAGTTCTTCGGGAAGTGGTGGATCGGATTCTTCTGAAGTTTGAGCAGCGGGTTCGTCACCTTGTGTCTCTTCTTCTGTTTCCGGTGTACCGATAATGAGCCCATCGAACACACTTTCAAACACGGCTGCGTCTTTCACACCAAGCGCAACCCATGAAAAACGAATGTTGAGCGTTGCGGGTTTATTGAGCTCGATAGTGAAACCATCGACATCTTTGTTGTATACAACAAATCGATATTGTTCTTCGAACAATCCTGCAAGATCGATAGCGTCGATATTATCTATCGCTTCAAATGTCATCGAAGCGCTCACAACAGGAGTTGTCGCATACGGCACATCAAATTTCACACGCACTCGAGTATCTCCTTCTTTGATGATCGCAAAGCCAGCAGTGTCTTTGTTGAAAAGTGGTGGCATCAAGAATTCTGTCTGCGCACCAAACTGAACCGTACCAGCGAATCGAGCACCTCCACCAAATACCGTGAGGCCATCGAATGCAAGCTCCTTCCCTACTGGCACGCGGATCTTTCCGGTTATCACTTCATCTGCATAGAGTGACGGCGTCAGAATATCAACTGCAGCGGCAATACGATCGGTAAAAATACTTTCATATGAAAGAGAAGATTCTACTGCAGTTTCTTTGACAGAACGAAGGAAATCCATGATCGATTCTTGTTCATCATCGATAGAATCCCCAACACCACTCACGAGTAGTCCTTCTACGATAGGAAGTGCTTCCATGCGCTCCGCATGTCGCTCTGCAAGCAAACTAATATTTTCACCAAGCGTTTCTCCAAGACCGACAAACAACATCGCGTATCCGCACAACGGACCTTCGTCGCTCTCTTCTTGCGTTTTCAAATGAGAACTTTCGAGTGTGCCAACATTTCTTTCTTCGAGCGCAGTATTGATAATATCAACAACACCTCGCTCATCGGGGATACCCACAACACCAGGACCATTACCTATCGCATCTTCAATAGGTGGAAGCGGTTCACTACACGAAACCATTCCACTTGGTTCGTTGATCACCCGACCAAGTACTGCACCAGCTTTGGTGGCTTTCATCGCAAACCCTTCCCGACTCGATGAGGTCAGCTGGTCTCCTACATGTATTGGACCATTTTCTGTTGTGACCTTCACCGGAATACGTCCCGCAAGAGCAATAGCGTATGCATTTTCTGCGATAGGACCAAGAATAAGTCCTGGCTGCGTAGATACAACACCAAGGAGGTTGTCTTGATATGGTGTTTTTGATGTCGTGATACCAGCGGGCTGAACAGGTTCTATCGCCACCACATCTCCTGGAACCAGCGGTGTATTTGAATAGTAATATTCAGCCAAGTCGGCACCTCCCACGAAGCCCACTTCAAAACCGAGCGAACCTGTAACCGCAATACCGTCGGTGAGTATTTCAGATCTAATATTGAAAAGTTGGTTTGCAAGATAATCCAAACCTTGCCCAAGTCGCACGTCGGATGTTTCAGTCAAAAAGTGTGCCTCACTCGCAATGATGAGTGCACGACCAGAAAGGTCAATAGAGCGAATATCATCGTAGTCGGCACCAGTCCACTCAACACCGTAGTCATCGGTCTGTTCAGTGTCGCTATGATAAATCTCAGCGATCACGCTTGGACCCGCTTGGTGGTTGTAGCACGTAACACCACCACCATCAGAGCCATCATTCGTACCCACACACATTTGGCGTGCTTCACCAAGCGGCGCTTCGGCAGTGATACCGATAGCGTAGACAGAATTACTTGCACCATAAAGCGCTTCAGGATCAACTTCAAAATCACTTGTTGTGTCCGGAGTCGTAGACCACGCAGGAGAAACAGTGAGAGTATTTGTGGTATTAGAAATAACACGGCGTGTTTGACCTGCACCAGTGCCGCCGGTAATAGTCACATGCAGTCCAGCAAACTCATTGGGGATCCACGACTCACCGGTATCTTCAATTGTTGTTGATGTTCCTGCAGTGGCATTATCTACAGTGATCACACGCTTACTTACCAGTGGACGAGCATCGTTATACCACGCACGAACTTGGGCTGGAGTGAGTGTTGCTTGTGTGGTTGTTCCTACTTGGAATGTCACATCGTCGATAGCACCATCCCATACATTTCCTATGTTTGCAGCAGCACAATTGGCGCCCGTTGTTGTACTACATCCACCTCCTATGGTTACAATCTGACTCCCATCCACGGTCGTTGTGAGACCTGTGGCATTACTTAAGTTGAGCGGACTACCATCAAGATACGCATCCATATCATTTGCATTCGTACGGGAAAGAACGAGATAGTGCCACTTATCGTCGTTATAGGTTATTGAAGATGTTGATGTAAGATCATATGAAGATCCTCTCGTCCACGTGGCATCATCATCAATCGCAGTGACAATTGTTCCAGTCGTTGTCATATATGCAGCAACACAACCCACGGCTTGCGCAGGTACTGCAGTCACACACTTTTCAAACAAGATTTGTGGAGCACTAGGAGTTGTGGTGGAGTGTTTAAACCACATACCGAGCGTCCAACCCACGGTGCTCATGTTAAACGCGGTATCAACATCGCATGTTCCATCTTGATTGGCATCAGAACACAAGTAATCATCCGTATTATCAAATTGAATTGCTTTTCCACGTACACCACTCACCGCAAGCGTAGGAGACCCTTTAATTGTCATATCGGTATTTGCAACACCTTGATCTTGCGCGAGTGTACCCGACGTATCATCCATCATAAGTGCCATGTCGATGAGACCACTCATGAGCATCGTTTGTTTTGTTGTATTGAAAAGTTTTGAAAGACCAAAAAGCTGTGTAGTGTGGTCGTGAAGTTCAGCAAGACCAAGACTGTGACCGACGTAAATCAAGTTTGACCTACCGTTATCAGCAACGGATCCTTTTGAAACAACTTCAAGTGCGTCAGGTGCATTGGGTAATATATTGAAAACACCTGACGCAATTTGCGGACCAGTTGCTTGCGTTTCATCCCATTTTGCGTTGAACGCGCCGTTCACTTCAGATGCTTTGTCGGTATCGACGTTATCCCAACGTTCAAGCTGATCTTGTGTAGTGTTGAGTCCATAAAGATATCCCGTCCTATCGATATGCACAGCGGTATAGTCGTCGGCTGTCACATCCGAATATTGCACGAGTCTTTGAGCAGGGATGTTAATGAGGGTCAGACCTGAGTCGGTAGCAAGAGCAACAAACGTAATACCGTTTTGAGGAGAAAGATTGGTAGTAGCACCGATAGTAATAGCCGTAAAACTTCCGTTGATCACCGTAGCAGAAACATCGTTCACGTTCATCCATTCAGCTGAGGTACCTACTGGGTCAAGCTGAAGTTTTGCATTCACATCACTTCCATATGTGACAGCACTGTTTCTACCGCCTATTCCCACGTTTGCTGAAGCGCGGTTTGTGGCATTGTAATTCCACATGCGGTCATTCACGAAATCGAAGGCATACAAGCCACCCGAAGCCGTACCTTTGGCACCCACGTAGATCACACCGTTTTGTGCAGTCACACTTGAAGGGTCGTTGTTGGTATCTACACCGAGCGCGTATCCATCAGCGTTCTGCGTAAACTTCATCCACATCACGTTATTGGTCGCATCATATATATAGAGTGCGTCCGTTGTGACAACAAGGAGCGCCTTTCGAGGAAAACTCGCTGAATAACAACGATCGTCGGTGGTAATGTTGCATGGGTCACTCGGACTGTCATCAAGACTTTCGGTATACCACGAAAGCTGGTCGGTGGTTGCCCAGTCGATCCAGCGACCACCGTCACTGTCGGCGGTGGTGTCGTACAAAAAGGTATCTTGGATATTGGTGAGTTCAGTGATATCAGTCAAGCCTTTAGTGGTAACTTCACCATACGTAGTAGAGTTACCTCTTTGTGTCGGCGAACCCACTTGAAGCAATCGCTCTGTTGTTCCTTCGATGGTCGTCGTACCAATACCAAGTCTTCCGTCACCGTCCACGATAAGTGGTGTTGTGTCACCCACTACGTCGTTTATACGCATTGCCAAATTGCCAACACCTGCACCGTAGTGGTTGACCACCAGCGCTGTTCCTGTGTTGAGGGTATTGTCATTCAAAAGAGAAATACCATCAGCGTTACTACTGAGCTGCACAACATCGAGTGCGGTGACATTAGCAGTAGTGTTTGCTTGATTGAACTGCGCAAGAAAACCACTGTCGGTACCTGATGAAGCAGGATTTGTGAAAATGAGAGAGTCGTCAGCTGAAGTCAGAGAAATAGTCACATCACTGCCATCAACATCAGCGCCGTATCCGGACTGAAGCGTCGAACCGCCACCACCTGTGTCGTCATTGGCACATGCCCATCCGCCAGCATCTGTCCATTCGAGAAGTTGTCCGTCGGTACACCCTTGCAAAAGACCAAGTCCATCGCTGGTCGTTTGAAGACCTGAACGACTCGAAGAAGAACCCGTTGTTCCACTACCTATCAGAGTCAGCGCATCGGCGTCGATTTTTCCTGACGCAAGAGTGAGTACTTCCGACCCTGAACCTGCCGTGAGTGTACCGGCGATAGTGAGCGCACCACTTGAAGTTATTTTATTTGATGAACCAAAAAATTGAATGTCGCCAGTGACGCCACTTTGAAATGTGAGCGCATTGGAACCTGTTGCTCTGATGCCAGGCGTACTGTGCCCGAGAATAAGGGCGCCGGATGTGAGCACTGGGATGTCGTTGTTGGTTGCAGACTGAGAAGGAATGAATCCGCCGACTGCTCCTGAGTTGATAGCATACGCCGATGACACGACACGAGGACGAGGGCCAAGTGTTTCAAAACTCACACCGACACAAGAGTTCGCTACCTGTGCAGCGACTTCCACATTCACGAATACAGAATCATTATCTTGGAAATTGTAGTCGAGCGCATCTGCTACACCAATGTATGCATCGAAGACACCAAGCCGAGTGGATATCGTGTTGGTGGTTGGTGTACCTGCGGGCCACAGCTTTGTTCCTTGTCCTACAACAGGATCATCGAAGAGTGCAAAACGATAACAATAGTTGGTTCCCCCTGAACCACCGAGAAGGTTTCCACTCGAGTCGAGCAGTCGTCCTTGGAAGTTGATGATTTTCGGAACACCAGCCGCAGCTTCAAGGTCGCGAGTAAACACACCAAAGACACTGAAAAGAATCACCAGAAAAAGGAGGTGTAAAGAAAAAAGACTCGCAATTTTTTGTCGAGGAAAAATCATCTGGTACGAGATGATTTTAGCATATATTTAAAAGTTTTTTACGATTTGTTGATAACTTTCACCACAGAAAATGAAAGTCTGCTACGCTCCGTGACATTTTTTATATTTTTTTCCACTTCCACATGGACACGGGTCGTTGCGGCCCACTTTCGGCACTTCAGATTCCTTTGTTTCGGCGATTTCGCGCTTCACTTCTTCAATATGCATACGTTTGTCGGGATGCATTTCATTTTCTGACTCCTGACGAAATACAGGAATACTTTCGTGGCTCGTTACACCTTCAACAGGATGAGACTCTTCTTTGTGTGCGGTAATATGCACATCAGCAGAAAGGGTTGTGATGAGATTCAAGATCTGTGCTTTTGTTTCGTGTTCCATGTCTTTAAAAAGACGGAGTCCTTCTTTTTTGTATTCCACGAGAGGTTCACGCTGACCGTAGGCGCGAAGGTTCACTGAGGAACGATAATATTCCATAGTCTCAATATGTTCTACCCAAAGCGCATCGGTAACATGGAGGATGATCCGTCGCACCGCTTCAAAGAAAGAGTCATCACCGAGTGCAGCGCGTCTCTCAGCCACAACCGCTTTTTTATCTTCGTGTTCTTCAAGAATATCTGAGAGATAGGTTTCTATTTTTTCACGATCAGCTTCAAGCATCGCGCGGCGGCGGGCGTAGATAGCTTTTCGTTGCTGGTTCATGACGTCATCGTATTCAAGTGTGTATTTTCGCGCATCAAAATTGAATCCTTCGATACGAGTCTGCGCCGTTTCGAGTGCTTTTGAGATCATGCGGTGTTCGATAGGCTGGTCTTCAGGAATACCAAGACGCTTCATCATATTTTTTATATTGTCAGAACCGAAGATACGCATGAGGTCATCATCCATCGAAACATAAAACTGTGTTTCGCCTGGGTCACCCTGACGACCTGCACGTCCGCGAAGTTGGTTGTCGATACGACGCGCTTCATGTCTTTCAGTACCGATAACAAAAAGTCCACCGAGAGATTTTACTTCTTCAGCTTCTTCAGCAGTAGCATTTGCTCCTCCGAGACGAATGTCGACACCGCGACCGGCCATGTTGGTGGCAACAGTGACACTTCCCTTTTTTCCGGCGTTGGCGACGATCTCGCCTTCTTTCTCGTGGTTCTTCGCGTTCAGCACTGTGTGGCGAACACCAGCAGAAGTGAGATGCGCGGAAAGAAGTTCGTTCTTTTCAATCGAGATGGTACCGATAAGAACAGGCTGGCCTTTGTCTTGGAGCTCTTTCGTCTTTGCTGCGATAGCTTTGTATTTAGCTGCTTCACTTTGGAAGATTAAATCGGCACGGTCGATACGCGCAATCTCACGGTGAGTCGGGATAGCGACAACATCGAGTCCGTACACTTTATAGAATTCTTCTTTTGACGTTGCAGCCGTTCCTGTCATGCCGCCAAGCTTTTCATAAAAACGGAAAAAGTTCTGGTATGTGATAGATGCAACAGCACGTGTTTCTTTTTCAATCTTCGCGCCTTCTTTTGCTTCGACAGCTTGGTGCAAACCTTCGCTCCAGCGACGTCCTGGCTGCATGCGGCCGGTGAAAGGATCCACGATGATCACTTCATTATTATTCACAACGTAATCTTTGTCGCGAATAAAAATAGCTTGGGCACGAACCGCTGTTTCAAGATGATGCACGTACTTTATTCCCTTTTCTGTATAAATATTCTCAAGCCCAAGAAGACTTTCTGCTTTCGTAATACCTGAGTCAGTCAGACTAATAGAACGATGCTTTTCGTCTACCGTATAGTCTTCGTCTTTGATAAGCCCACGAGCAATGGTTGCAAACTTTGTATAAAGATCTTCAGAATCTCCTGACTGTGAAGAAATGATGAGCGGTGTTCGCGCTTCATCGATGAGGATAGAGTCGATTTCGTCGACGATAGCATACGCATGTCCACGCTGAACAACTCGATCAAGAGACGTGGCCAAATTGTCGCGAAGATAGTCGAAACCAAATTCGCTGTTTGTTCCATACGTGATATCGGCAGCATAGGCTTCAGCACGAGTGCATGGTTTCAAAAATTCGTACACGATACGGTATGAACCAACCTGGTCGCGCTCAGTATCGACTTCTTTGTGAAGTGGATCATATCGATATGAAGTATTTTGTCCATTCAACACACCAAGAGTAAGGCCGAGGAATGAATGCACTTGTCCCATCCACACGGCGTCGCGGCGTGCGAGGTAGTCGTTGACTGTCACCACATGCACTCCGCGTCCTGTAAGTGCATTCAAATATGCAGGGAGTGTGGAGACGAGAGTCTTACCTTCACCAGTGCGCATTTCTGCAATGTTTCCTTTATGAAGAACAATACCTCCGATAAGCTGCACATCGTAGTGTCTCTGTCCGAGCGTTCGGCGTGCCGCCTCACGCACAAGCGCAAACGCATACGGAAGAACCGCATCGAGTGTTTCTCCCTTCAAAATACGTTCTTTGAGTTCTGCTGTCTTTAGAGGAAAATCCGTGTCAGCAAGCGCTTTCACTTCTTCTTCCAATATATTGATATCTTTCACGATGGCGCGGGCCTCACTGAGAGCCTTTTTACCCGTATCGCCAAATAGGTTTTCTAGGAATGACATAAAAAAGAGTGCCCGAAAGCTTGCCGATTATAGCACAAAACACGCTTTCGGAACCAGCGCTCTAAAAACAAAACACCCCGGACGAATCCGGGGTTGTTTTGTAAGTGGGAAGAAGATTATTTCTTCTTCTTTGCTGCCTTCTTTTTTGCTGGCTTCTTTGCTGCAGACTTTTTTGTAGTCTTCTTTACAGCCTTCTTAGCCGCCTTCTTTTTTGCTGCCATAGTATTGATTCGAATCATTACTCTAGTAAGCGCCCTGTTGTGAAATCGACCGTTTAAATTTTTTTAAGAAAATTTTTAAACTTTTTTTCTTTCACGAGTGGCGTTACGATAATTATCGTATACTTTGCGCGCATGTTCAACATAAAAACATCAAAATGTGTGGATAACTTTTTTGTAAAAATATTTTCAAAAAAAGTTTTTTAAAATAAAAAAATAAAATACAAAAAAATATTTTAAAAAATAGAAAATAAAAAATCCGGAACACGTTCCGGATTTTTTATTTCATCTGCATCGAAGGCTAGCGAGTGCGAGCTCCAACACAAATGCCTATGTGAGTGCAGTCGCTAGCCATCGATGAAGACAACTAGTGAACTACAAGAGTCAGTGTAGCAGAAAAGCCCAAAACGCAAAATCCGCCCCGAGGGGCGGACAGTGCGTAGGCATTTGTTTCCATTAATAACGGAAATTCGAAGCTATACTCACAAAGGAAGTATAGCAGATTTAAAACTTTTGTCAAGCACTTTTCACGTATATAAATAAAAGGGCTTTCGGTTAAGAAAGCCCTTTCTTTTGTTTAGATAATGAAGCTTGCTAGTCTACAGCAAACTTCAATACTTTTTCACTTCCCTGCGCCATATACATGCCACGTGGAAGGAATGAGAGATCAATTTCATCTGCACCTGAGCAGACATACATAAGCTGTCCGCTCATAGAAAACACTTCAACGATTCCATCACTGAAACCATGAAGGATTCCTTCATAGAACCATTGGTGAGTAGCTGCAATTTCTTCAGAAACGTTTGTGTATGTTTCTTGTTCAAAATGAAAAATATCTTCTGATATCGTTCCATCTGAACTGATCGCAACCCATTTGCCGTAGTACCCATCAGCGTCATCAACATCGAGACCTGTAACAATGACAGATGCATTGTATATTCCACTTTCAAAAAAAAGTGGACCAGCGGTAAAGAAAGAAGAATTCACTTCACTATCCTCACCAACATACAGATACACATCTGCAGTTGTTCCACTTGGTACAGTGAGTTGAAACCCAACTTCCATACTTGATGAACCAACTGCAATTTCTTCTTCACTCGCGATAATTTCGAGAGCTTCAGGAAGAGCCGGTGTTGTAAACACCACAGTATCAGCACCCGTTCCCCAGTCGTTTTCTGCAGAAGCGACAAACATATACGTGTGCTCTGGCTGAAGATTGGTGAGATCGACAACATGGTCGATCGCATTGATATCCGCTGCGATCACATACGGATCGTAGAGCCATATGTCAGGATTTGCCATATCGGCAATCGCTGAAATGAACTGGCAATCCATTCCCCAGTTGGTAATTTGCATCTGGACCACCGCAGAAGTCGGAGTGACGTCCAACAAGAATGCATTATCGACTGACGGTGCACTATTTTCGTATGGAACCCACGAATCAACCGTAGTTGATTCTGTTGCTCCAAACACGTTACTTATTTCCAGATGGAAACTCATAGAGTCTCCTGGAAAAAGATTGCCAACGCTTCCGAAAAAAGTAGTATCGTTTGTGATCTCAAGAGACCACCATTCTAATTCCCAATCCTCTTGATGCAAATACACGAAGAGTTTTATGGTGGATGTGGTGTCTCCGCAATCCGCAGAGACTCCATAAAAAAAGTCGTCATTAGTGCCTATGTAGGCACTGGTGAACGACACGCTGGGCAGTGTCTGCCCAGTCACCTTGTTGCCCCAGGTTAGGGTCAAAAGTAGCGCTACCAGCGCGCCCTTGAACAGAGTAAGTATTCTCTTCATTTATATATTAAAGATTTTGTTCCCAAGCACTTTAACATAAAAGTAACTAAAAGTCAATCATTTCTGGCTCAGCCTAAAAACAGAAAAAGCCCCGCTTTCGCAGGACTTTTTCATATTGTTGTTCTTTGCTCGTAAGCCGAATTCTGTTTCTATGCCGATCATTTATCTAGGTCCTGTGTCGCCACAGGGCTCGAGCGACTCTCCGCGACAAGCGCGGCACGGTCTTGCACAGGGGTAAGGATTTAGCCGTTTCACTCTCACCTTACGGTGAGCATATTCCCGAAGGAACCCTAGCCTTTCGGCATTGGCGTCACTGCTCGCACCTTGTTGATTGCTCAAAGCAGGCGTTACCTGCTACCTTTCTCCTTCTCCCGGGGCGGGCACGTACATGAGCGAGTAAACGTTGATTCTCTAAAACTTGGCAGCAAAAAAGAAGACGTCTAAAACACGTACGCGCCCGTCCCTGGGGAAGGCTGTGTTCGGACTTTCCTCACTCCTTCGTTTCCGAGGGAGCGCGATGGCACGACAAAGAACTCTCCGATTATAAGTCTCCGCGCACTTTTTGCAAGGAGCCAGAAGAAACAGCACAATCTTGACATTTTTATATAAGCTGATATAATGCACTCACGCTCACTGAAGCGGAATGTATATGAAAAACACAATCAAAAAACTTCTCGCGGTCGCAACATTTACCCTTATGGGAATTTTCGGCGTTTCAAACACGGCGTTTGCAACCAACCCAACCGTCACTACCCTTTCAGCCTCAAGCATCACGCAGACATCTGCGACACTTAATGCTTCGTGGAATGCAAACGGTGCTGACGATATTTCGGTCTGGTTCAAATACGGCACCAATCCAACAATGCCGAGTTCAACGACTCCCACGACATACACAACCGCTTCAGGTTCACATACTGCAAACATTTCAGTAACTCCAGGTACCACCTACTACTTTCAAGCAGTTGGTATCGGCGATGGTTTTGGCTACGGTTCAGTGATTCAATTTACTGTTCCTGCTATTACCGCACCAACAGCAATGACACTTACAGCGACAAACATCGCAAGTACATCAGCGACTCTCAAAGGCTACTTCAACGGAAATGGTTCTACGACAACCACATGGTTTAAATATGCCAACAACGCTGGTCTTGTCGGCGCGACAACAACAGCACAAGTTACACAGTCAGGAAGCTCAGGAAATTTCACGCAGGATATCTCAGGTCTTCAGGCAAATACAACCTACTACTACAAAGCCTACGCACAGAATGCTGGTGGCACAACCGCAGCTTCAACAACCGTTTCGTTTACCACAACAACCAATGGTGGCGGTGGAGGTGGAGGTGGAAACGGATGTGATATCACTTCGTTTTCTGCAAACGATACTTCGATAAACGAAGGCGATTCTGCAACTCTTTCTTGGACAACGACAAACTGTACATCAGCATCGATCACGTCGATCGGTTCTGTGACAATTCCTACAGGTTCAGTTTCAACAGGAACTCTTTACACAACAACAACCTACACTCTTTCAGCAAGTGGTAATGGAGGTTCTGATAGCGCTACTGTTACTATCACGGTCACCAACAACGGCGGAGGCGGAAACGACTGTACTATCGACTACTTCGATGCTCCAAACTCAGTTGATGAAGGAGACGAAGCAACACTTGAATGGGAAACAACAAACTGTGATTACGTGTACCTTTCAGGTGACGGCATCAGTGGTACATACGACGCAGACGACGAAGTCGACACAGATGAAATCTGGAATGACGAAACATACACTATCACCGCATATGGAAATGGTGGTTCAGTGTCAGAATCTGAAACCATCCAAGCTGACAATGATAACAACAATAACAATGACGAATGTGAAATCGATTCGTTCGATGTAAACGATACAAGTATCAGTTATGGCGATACCGTTGATCTTGAATGGGAAACTACTGACTGTGATGACATCACTATCTACGGCCCAGTTGAAGGCAACAACTTCGACGATGACGACGAAACAGAATCAGACGAACTCTATCAAACAACAACATTCACTCTCTATGCTGATGGCGACGAAGGTTCTGATTCAGACACAATCACCGTGTATGTCACTGGTGGAAATACCGACTACTACCCTCCCACATACACTCCTTCATTCGTTCCAACATACACACCGACCTACACAACAACACCGACAAATACACACACTATTGTAAACCAGACTGTCTACTCAGGAGGTGGAAGCTCAAGTAATTGGCTTGACCTTAAGGTAGCACTTCGAAACGAATCAGTATGTCCTCGTGATGCATATGATGCCACAGTGACATATAAAAATATCTCGGGAGTAGACCTTAAAAATGTTGTGATCCGCGTAACGATTCCTCACTATGTGACACTCCGCAGCACCACTGCTGGAACATACACACCAAGTGACCGAAGCGTAACCCTCACATTCGTATCGCTTGCTAAAAACACATCAGGTACGATCTACATCACCGGTGACTACAGCGCTCGATCATTCTCTGAAAACCGCATCGTCACTACAGCAGCCGCATCGTTTGTACATGGAACTAAAAACACGACCGATGATGCTATCGCCTACGGTGTACAAAACCCCAACCAGTGCCGCTCAGGCAACAACCTTGCCGGACTCGCCCTCTTTGGAGGTGATGGATTCCTCCCTCGCACGATTGTCGGCTGGCTTATCCTGATACTCCTTATTGCGACTGCTCTCATCATTGCCCGCGAGCTCTACGGCTCAAAACCAAGTCACTCCACACATTAAAATGCTAATGCCTAGCAAAAAGAGCCCCAAACGGGGCTCTTTTTGTACCTATTGACTTTTTTATACAGCTATGGTATACTTGTCTTATGAAAACGAATACCAAGACCAATTTCATAGCTTTCCTTGCAGCGGCCTCTATGGGTATGCTTATGGGAGCAGGCTCGGCTGGCGCCCAGTATATTCTTGCCAACGGCCCACAGCTCCAAAATGCAGGAGATCCACAGATCATCAACATGAACACGTATGGACAGGTTTCTGGCGGATACATTCCCGCAAACCTTCCTGTTGTCTCCCCTTCAGGTTCTGGTACAGGATACGTTCCTCCGGTTCCCTCATACACAGCCAACATCTACCAGGGTACAGGTTCAGCTCCTCAGATAATCAACTCTGGAGCAAGCTCAGGTCAGATCGCGTATGCTCCTCAGTATGCTTCAAACATCTACTCAAGCACCTACGGATACGGCGGCCCCCAGATCATGAACTCAAGTGGCGCAACAAATACCAACACTGGTGGAAACGGAAACGTTTCGACAAATGCTGCTCTTCTTAACGCCACAACGCTTTCAGCAAATGGTGTTGGAACATCGAGCGCAACACTTGAAGGATCATACACATTCGCCAACAACGGCAGTGTAATGGTCTGGTTCGAATACGGCACAACATCAAACGCACTCAACACAAAGACCGTATCGCAGCAGATGTATGCCGAGTCAGCGAACTTCAATCAGAAGATCATCGGACTCTCAGCCAACACTACCTACTACTTCCGCGCAGCAGCGCAGAATGGTCAGACAGTTGATTACGGAAACATCTACACGTTCACAACCAAGAAAGTTTCGACAGGTGCTGTAGTCAGTTCTGGTGGATCAAGCTCATCAAACAGCGGAAACACAGTTTCAAATACTGTTGTAGAAGCTGAAGAGATCGCTTCTATCGAAGATATGGATCGTAGCAACCTCGGAGCTCTCGCATTCTTTGGATACGGATTCTTCCCGAATTCTCTCCTTGGATGGATTCTCCTCATTATCATCATCCTTGTGATCATCCTTGTCGCTCGTCGCTATCGCAATAAAGATGCGCACGGACACGGAGGTCATCACTAAAATCTTAAAGAAAAAACCGCTGAAGCGGTTTTTTCTTTTTTACAACGACACTCTTCCTTTCTGAGAAACAATCATCCCCTCTTTCAAAAGCCCTTCCATCGCCTTCTTTTTTCTCTCTTCATCAAATCGAGCCAATTCTTTCTGGAGGCTCTTCGTAGAAAGACTTCCCTTTTCAGCAAGAACTTTCAGAATAGCGCCGCGAACTTCACGGACAGAACCTTTAAGTGGCGCTTGCTTCACATGCGCTTTTGCCTTTCGTGACGGATTCGGAAGTGTAGCTTTCAGATGTGCGCCATAATCCATGAGTGCCGCATACCAATCGCGCGCATTCTTTTTGGGAAGCGTTTCGGTGACTACTTTCAAAAGTTCTGTGTCGCTGATCTTTTCGGCAGAGTCTTCGAAAAAGTGATGGATGTACACCGAGCGAATATTTGTTTCGATAAACGGATGCGGGAGGTCGTAGGCGAAAGCGAGAATAGCGCGAGCAGTGTACGGACCAATACCGGGAAGAGACTCAAGTTCTTCTGGAGTGCGCGGAATCTTCCCTTTGAATTTTGAAATAATTTCTTTCGCTGCTTTATGAAGAAAAAGCCCGCGCCTGTTGTACCCAAGCCCCTGCCATTGTGTGAGTACTTCCGAAGTTGAAGCGGCGGCAAGCTTCTTCGCTGTGGGAAATTTCTTCATGAAAGAAACAAATTTGGGCGCCACGCGCGAAGCCTGTGTCTGCTGAAGCATGAGTTCAGACACCATGATTGCATACGGGTCGCCAACACCACGCCACGGCAAATCTCGTTTATTCTTTCGGTAGAAATCCCATATGAGCTTTTGAAACTCAGCTGTTTTCACAGAGGAACTGTACCATATCTTGAACGAGGTTCGAGCCCCTTGACAGTATAAAATAGATGGGTATGATTTAAGAGATTCTTAAATATCTTACGTTTTTTAAAAAACCAACAATCATAATCAAACCTTATCGTTATGTATTACAACACCCAACAAGGCGGCCATGGAAATGGACGCATTAATTTCGCCAACACAGCAGGCGAAGGAAATATTTCCCACATTACAACAACAGAACAAGAACCTGAAGATGGAATGGTTCTTGTCTCTAAAAAGAAATGGGGTTATCTGGAATAAAAAGTAATATGTAACAATCGTTTCAAAAAAATAGACCCCTGTATTTGTACGCAGAGGTCTTTTTTTTATTTCAAATAGTTCTCCAGCCACTTCGCCACTTTCTTCTCATCTCTCTTCTTCCACAGCGCATTGGTTTTGATAGATTCAAGCACTTGTTCCACTGAACGAGCCACCGAAAGAGTCGGATTCTTTTTGAAAAAGGTGCGGATGTCTTTGTGAACCTTCATGTCATTGTGTGCTTCGAGTGTCTTCACGATGAATCGAGAAAGGAGTCCTCCGCCCGAACCATAGCGACGTACGAGTTCTTCCCAATTCTTCTTCACGAATTCCCATGCCACGTGGCGGCCATAGTTGCTGATGATAACGCCAGCAATGAGCGTCGGCGCATCCTGAGAACGCACATCTTTTGAGAGCGCAAAAGCAAGTGTCTGCTTCAGTATCTTTTCATCCTTGAAACGTGTGAGCGAGCGGCCGATGCGACTCTTTTCTTCCTGAAGCGTTTCTTTCTTGTACATCGCTACGAGTTCATCCCATGTTTTTTTGGTGCCGTTTGCAGCCACCGCGCCGTAGACGAATCCACGGAGGTCGGGATTGATAGCGACAACATTTCTTTTTGCAAACAGTTCCTGCGCATACGCAATTACTTTTTTATCACCAAATGAGGCAGCGGATGCGAGCACAAGTGAACGAGCCATCGTGTCTTCGTGACTCTCCCCTGTGCGCGGTTCGAACCCCACGCTTTCAACATGAAGCTTCAGGAATTCACGACCAAATTTCTTAAATAATTCGTGCGCTGGCGTGCCGAAAAGAATAGAGCTCACTCCTCCAAGCGCGCTGATAGCCATCGTGCGAGCGGTGTAGTCGCGTTCGTCTTTGTAGAACGAAAGCACTTCGAGAAGTTCCGTTGTCGGCGAGTATCCTGCTTCTGCAAATGCGCGGTAATCGCGGATCACTCCTGCGCGTTCAATAGCCGGAAGGCGGCCACTTTCAAGAGCACCTTTCAGTGACTGGATAAGTTCATGGCTGTAGTGACTGCGAAAGAACCCTGCTTCGCCCGCATTGAGCGTGAACCACGCGTCTTTTGGAAACGGAATAGTTCCCTTTTTTCCTGCAAGAAGCACTGTGTGTTTTTCTTCACGATCACCTTTAATGCCGATAGGAACCATCCATGTTTCGCCACCTTTATGACCTTCGGGTTTTCGTGCAAAGAATCGTGTTTGCGAAAGAGCGAGTGTGCCTCCTTTCTTTTCAGCAGAAATAACCGGATAGCCACCTTTCTTTGTCCACCCTTGCATGAGTTTCTTGATCGGTTTTTTTGATGAGTGTTCGAACGCTTCCCAAAGATGCATCGTGCTGGTGTTCTTGTAGCTGTGTTTTTTGAGATACGTCTGCAATCCTTTCTGGAATGCTTCCGTGCCGATGTATTCAGCAAGCATACGGATCACCGACGCGCCTTTTGAATATGAAACTTCATCGAAGATCTCGCTGATCTCACTTGGGTGATGTACTTCTATTTCGATAGGGTGCGTGTTTGAAAGAGAGTCGAGCTCGAGCGCCACGTTGTGGTCGTCGGCGACAAACTTAGACCAGATATTCCACTTTGGAAAAAGATGATCGACAGCAAGGTATTCCATATATGAGGCGAAGCCTTCGTTGAGCCACAGGTGTGTCCACCATTCCATTGTGACGAGATTGCCAAACCATTGGTGCGCGAGTTCGTGGGCGATAACGATAGCAGCGCGTTCGCGAATAGCCAAAGAGCTGTGTTCTTCGTCGACAAGAAGTGCTGTTTCTCGGTACGTTACGGCGCCCCAGTTTTCCATCGCGCCTGAAGCAAAATCCGGAATCGCTATCATGTCGAGCGTATTTAAAGGATAGTCGATACCGAAATAATTTTCGTAGTATTCAAGACATTTGACGGCAACATCGAGCGCGAATCCTGCCTGATGTTTTTTGCCGGGAGTCGTATAGATGCGCACAAGCACGTCTTTTTTTGTACGCGCTTCGACGAATTCGAAATCGCCAACGAGGAATGCGAGAAGGTATGTCGACATCTTCGGCGTCGGTGCAAAAGAAACCACTTTGTATCCTGATTCATGTTCAACAATTTCCGACGGAAGTGTATTTGAGATAGCCGTCTTGTTGCTCGGGATCTGAAGCTTCACATGGAAAACAGCTTTTTGCGTAGGTTCATCAAAACATGGAAAAGCACGACGGGCGTCGGTCGCTTCAAACTGAGTCGTGGCCATCGTGTGCTCTTTGCCATCGAGCACGTAGGTACTTTTGTAAAAACCGCGCATTGAGTCATTGAGAACTCCTGTGAAATTTGTGATGAGCTTCACGTTTCCTTTGGGAATGGTTTTTGAAAATGTATATGTCGCGGTTTCTTTTTCTGGATCAAGATCGATCTTCACAGCCTGAAGCAACGTCTTTCCAAAAGAAACGGAACCCGAAACCACGTCGAGATCTTTCGAATGAAGCGTGAGTGTTTTGGTGGGTTTTTGAAGTGAGAGATGGATTGTTTCTTCCCCTTCGAATGTGTGCGCTTCAAGGTCGGGTTTGAGGAGAAGGTCGTACCGGCTTGGGATAACAGACGCGGAAAGTCTGACTTTCGGCTTCTTTGTTTTGGTTTGTGGGGTTGATCGCATGTGATAGTTATAGCAGAAAATGGAAATAAAAAAAGCGCTGACCTAATAAAAGATCAGCGCTCAATACAACCCTTTTAACAAGGTTGAATTAATTTTCAACCGCTTCTTCTTTTTCCGGCACACTGGAAACTTCTGCATTTGGATGCAAAGCGTCGAACTCAGCAAGAAGTGACCTGTACCAACGAGACAACAAGATTAAGTTGTAGTCATTCTTTACCGAGTGAGGTAAGTCATCAATGAGTGTACACATGTCTTCATGAAACTGTCTAATCTGAGCGGGTTTGTTGTGAAAACTTCGTTTGTTGAAGTAATCATAATAACCATAAAATCTCATACTTTGCACATCAGCATCAAGGTGTTCCAGATGGCTGGCAACCTTAACAATAAGAAGTTCTACTTCTTTTGTTTTCGAAATAGACTTCAGCAAGCCTATTTTATAGGCATTCTTCCGAGTCGACTCCTGAACTTCACCATAATACTCAAAAGCTTTTTGAGCAAGAACCACGACCTTCCTTCCACATTTCAATGTGGTAAGAAATTGAAAAAACTCCATCTTCTTGGCCTGGTCAGTATACGCTGTATGCATTACACCAATGAGACACGCAAGGACGCGAGCTGGTTCGGATTTTGTCAATCGCGCCACAATAAGAGAAGTACGCAAAGAGTGGTGGACATACGGAATAAATTCACCGTGCGGGTTGACTGCTTTTCTACCTTTACCTAAATGGAGGTTCATCGCATATTTGATACTTGCGATAATATCCGGTGTCGGATTAAGGGCAAAATGCTCATCACCCGCAGGAAAATTGGTCTGATACACACTAAGTGAATCGACTACTTCGTCAGCATTTGTGGGTACATAACCGTCATGAAGATTGCTCCAAGGAGCGCGAATAATGTCTTTTAACATACTCTGGTTGGATTTGTTGGTTGGAAAAATTATTGAATTGTGAAAAACGAAACTTACACGATTTGAAGACAATTAAACGCCAACATAAAGAAAAAGTCAACAGGAGGCTGGGCTATCCCTATGAAAGGCTTCCACTCTGTTCACGCCACAGGGCGGCGTAGAGACCGGGCTTACCCAGCAGCTCTTCGTGGGTGCCTGTCTCCACAATGCTTCCTTTTTCAAGCACGTAGATGCGCGTTGCGTGCATGACGGTTGAAAGGCGGTGCGCCACAAGGACAGTCATGCGCTTTTCGCTTCCGGGAAGAGAGCGCATGGTTTCGGTGATGGAGCGTTCGGTGATGGAGTCGAGGGCGGAAGTGGCTTCGTCGAAGATGAGGAGACCAGGGTCGCGGAGCAGAGCCCGCGCGATGGCAAGACGCTGGCGTTCACCACCAGAGAGTTTGATACCACCTTCACCAATCTTGGTATCAAGCCCAAGACCTCCCCTCTCGATAATCGAAAGCGCATGTGCATCTTTCAATACTTCAAGACATTCTTCATCTATGGCATCTTGCTTCACGAAGAGAAGGTTGTCGCGAATACTTCCAGCGAAGAGTTGTGTTTCCTGAGCCACCAAACCTATCTTTCTACGGAAAAGATCAAACGGCATTTCAGTGTGCGGCATCGCACCGTATCTGATTATTCCCTTTTTCGGATCATACAAACCGGTGATGAGTTTTATGAGCGTCGTCTTTCCAGAGCCGGAAGGACCGACAAATGCCACAGTCTCTCCGCTTTTCACATGAATAGAAACATCAGTGACGGCATCGCGCTCTACCCCTTCGTAACCAAACGATACGTGATCAAACGTTATTTCTCCAACAGAAGGCACCGCTTCCGCACTTTTCTTGGGTACTGGCTTTTTGTCGAATACTTCTTGAAGACGGCCGAGGCTTGCCTTCGTTTCCTGGTAGGTAGAAGCGACGGTAGAAAATTCAGCCAGTGGACCAAAAATGAAGAATGAATAGAAGTAGAGACTAAAGAATTCACCAAATGTCATTTGACCTTTGAATGAAAGGAACAAAAGAAGGAAAAGGATTCCCGCGCGAAGAAGGTTGATGAGCGTGCCCTGAATAAAAGAAAGAGTACGGATGAGTTTCACCTTTTTGAGTTCAAGCGAGAGAATCATTTCATTTACGCCATTTAACCTTCGAAGTTCCTGATCTTCCAAACCAAGACTTTTCACGAGCTCGACATTGCGAAGAGTTTCTGTTGTTGAACCGGCAAGTATCGCCGACTCTTTCACGATATTTTCCTGCGCGACTTTGATCTTCTTGCTGATGTAAAAAATCGTACCACCAAGAAGTGGAATAATCAGAATGTATGCAAGAGCCACGAGGTAATGGACAGTGAACGCATAGATCACCACAAAAAGAATTCCGATGAACGAAAGGAATACGATGTTGATCATCGCTTGAATAAAACGCTGACTATCGGCGCGCGCTTTCTGCAATTTCTGAAGAAGTTCTCCAGATCGCTCGTCTTCAAAAACACTGTACGGAAGAGAGAATGCGTGACCCACACTGTCGGCGTAGAGTTTGGTACCGAGACGTTCAGTGACAACGTTCACGTAGTAATCTTGAAAATTTTTGGCAATGCGAGAAATGAGAGCCACGAGCACCGAAAGTCCAAGAAGGCCGAGCACGCCATGGACAAACTCAGCAGTACTAAGATCAGCAAAGTTGGTTATGTAGCGGTCGACGATGAGGCGGAATATTTGTGGATCAAGAAGAGAGAAGCCTTGGTTGATCGCAGCGAGAAAAAGTGATAGTACGAGAAGGCCTTTATAGTGCTTGAGATATTTGAAGAGGATTTTCATAGATTACTGAGCTGTGTGATTACGAGTAAGCATGCGAGTTGCGATAAGTGTTGTGATAGGCACGGCGATAATAAGACCGATAGAACCGACTAAGATTCGAACAATTTCTTCAGCAAACACTTCACGATTGAGAATTTCAAGAACGCCCGCACTTCCTGTGCCACCCATGAAAAAGAGGAGTAGGAGCGGGAGCGCGGCGCCAACGTACACTATGGCAAGCGTATCAACAAGAGCACCAATATGCTCGCGACCCATGCGGAGCGCGCGTCTATATATCTCCTTCGGAGAAAGGTGCGCTCCCGCCGATGCCAACTCTTCCACCGCAACCGCCTGCCCTATTGCCACATCGTACAAAATACCGAGAAGTCCTATAAGAATACCACCAAGAAGTAGACCCGCCATGTCGATCGATCCTTTGGTATTCACCGTAAGATACACCGCTTCATCACTTGAAAGTCCTGACAACTTCCCCGCACTCACAGAAATCCATGCAAGCACACCTGTGAGCACGATAGTCACCAGCATGCCGGCAACAGCGGCGTGTGTTGTTTTATTTTTTCCATGCGTCACGTACGATCCTAAAACAATGATGAGCGCAGATACAAGCAGACTTGCAAGCACAGGAGGGAACCCGCGGAGTAGACCAGGAAGGAATACGCCGATAATGAGCACGAGGCTACCCACCAACGTTATGAGCCCACGAAGACCCTGCTTCCCTCCCACCCAAAAGACTGCGACAAGGAAGAGAATGAAAAGAATAGCAAGTACTGGAATACGGTCTGGCTCTGAAACAAAATACGTCACGGCTCCATCTTGAGCATGTATATTTTTGGTGTAATAAAAAACATCACCCACTTCAAGCATCAGGTAGTCGTTTTCTACCACAAGTTCTTCTCCAGCTTCTTCTCCTGTGAGCGTGCGAGCACGGATCGTCTGGATTGTCTGCGGCAAGTCGAGACCTGCAATTATTTTCGTATCTTCAGAAATAATCTCAACCACTTTCGCTTTTTCTGTCGTGGCGGTATCAACACGCAGCTCCTGAGCAATCATAACCTGCGGAAAAAACACCACGCAAAAAAATGAAAGGGTGAGTAACGCAACTCCTTTTTTTAACGAGCGCATGTTTTACAGATTCCAAAAAATTCTAATGAGTGGCGATCGATCGTTTTAAACTGACTAGTGTTCTTCATCGCTTTTGTTTCTATCCCTTCGGTAACACAACCAGCAAGTTCTTCTATCTTTCCACATTCAGTACATACGGCGTGATGGTGGTCACCATTCTCGGTGCGCTCGAAATGGCGCATTTTTGGTGAAAGCATAACCTCACGTATCATGCCCTCTTCTAAAAGAGCGTTGACGATACGATACACGGTAGACTGATTCAATCCTTCTTTCTTCACACCTGCTTCAATATTGGCTACAGAAAGAGGCCCCTTCCCTTTGGAAATAAGGCTTAAAATAGCTTGTTTACCACGGGTTTGATTGCGCCGTGAAATAGTACGCTTTGTGACTGGTATCTTGTTTCCCTTCATCATCCCCTAAGAATACGCGAGCTTTGCGATAACCGCAAGAACACCAAAATAAAGGCTTCGTGTAAAAAAGTTAAAGAAAAAATAAACTTTCTACTTGCCTCTTATTTACCCTTTCGATAATAATCATGCATATGAGATTGTTAATCATTGAGGACAATGTAGAATTTGTAACTCTGTTGAAAAACAGGCTGGAAGAAAAGTGTTTTGCGGTAGACAATGCGTACGACGGAGACCGAGGTCTCTTTCTTGCAAAAACGAATGAGTACGATCTCATTCTGCTAGACTGTGCGCTTCCTGGGAAAAGTGGTTTTGAAATCTGTAAAGAACTCCGATTTTTCGGAAAGCATACTCCTATTATCATTATTTCTGTTTCAAACGATACACCAAAAAAAGTTGCGGGTCTTGAACTAGGCGCCGATGACTATCTTGGTAAACCATTTCTTTTTGATGAACTCTACGCTCGCATTCAAGCCGTACTGAGACGTCCGCCCATACAGAATTCATGCATCCTTGCCTTTGGAGATCTCACTCTCGACACCAACAAACAACGAGTCACTCGTGGCAAAGATGCTATCTATCTCACAAAAAAAGAATTCTCTCTGCTCGAATATCTAATGAAACACGCAGGTGCCGTGGTTTCGCGTGGTGAGATCATGGAACATATCTGGGATGCCAACCTTGACCCCTTTTCCAATACCATAGAAACGCACATACTCAACCTCCGCAAAAAACTCCACAGCGGCAACCGAAAGAAAATCATACACAGCGTTCCTGGTCGTGGATACAAGATCGACATTCATAAATAGCTCGCGATGATGCCCGCACATTCACCTACTTACACTCTCGAAAACCACGAACTCTGGAAACTCCACCTTGAAGCTTCGTCTGGACGCCTCGCCGAAGGAATATTCCACGATCTCATGAACCCACTGCAAGCTGTCGTACTTGCGGTGGAATCTCTCGACCACTCAGGCAGTACAGATACGATGAAAGATACCGCTATTGCTTCAGCGCTTGAACACTGCGCAAAGGCGCGCGCACTCCTTGCCCTTGCAACTGAACGTTTTGATATCACAAAGACGGATGATGTTTTTTCAGCAAACGAAGAAATACGAAACGCTGTGATACTGGCGCAGTCGACTGCGCGGCGTTTTTGTGTAGAGTTTGTCTGTACCGATTCGGAAGACATTACTCTTACAGGGAATCCACTGCTCTATCGACAGATAGTTATCGATTGTCTTTTGGAAGCTGCGGCCACGACAAAGCGAAGTCATGCTGTTCACATAGCTCTCACGCGCAAAGATACAGGGGTGGTGCTGACTCTCACCTACAACGGAAAAGAGCCTCACATGGAAGGCTCTGTAACCGCAGATATACTGACACATGCTTTCGGTGGATTTTTTACCGCTTCATCACACAGAAAGAAACCATGTGTGTTTGAGATAACAATCCCTCAGGAAAGTTCGCTGACTATTTCTTTGCTTTAGCAGCTGGCTTCTGTGCTCCTTTTTTGACAGCCTTCTTCTTTGCACCACCTTTCTTCGTCATAGATTTCCAGTGACGCTTCATTTCGGCGATTTCAGCTGCAAGTTCTCCTTTGTCTACATTTTTGAGTTTTGCGTATTTCGCACCTACTTCGCTGACTGCTTTTTCATAGAGAGGCGCTGTTACTTCTTTCAAACCTTCTACCTTTTCCATAACTTCACCTTTCATCTTCATCATCCAACTGCGAGCAGCCTTACGATTCTTTTTTCCGTTTGGACCAAAAAGTAAATATGCGCCAACTGAAAGTGCTGCGACACCCGCTCCGATTGCTACTGCTTTTCCTACATTTGATTTCTTTGCCATAAAGTATGTTCTTATTATCGTGCTAATACAGTAATTGTAGTACGGAACAGCTTTAATAGAAAGAGTTTTTTAAATCTTCCGCGCATCGTACGCCCAGTGAAGCAGCGCTTGTCGCTGCCGCGTATTACACGAGTAGTCCCCCCTGCGACACTTGTGAACAACCTGCGCAATATGCCGCTTCATCGCCTTCCACCTTCGTATCTGCCGCCTGTCTTCTTCAGGAATCCTTCGTCCCATATAGTAGCGACAATACCACTGGAACCACCCACGCGGATCCTCCTTTCCTATCCACCCTTTTTCTCTCCACACAGAAAGAGGCTGACTGGCATCAACGCCAAAATAATTGAGTTTCGGATTTTTCTTTTCTGGAGAAAGCTTCGCTTTTGTAAACCAGCTTGCGGGAAATTCTTTCAGGCAATCGGTCATGTACTTTCCACCAAACACACCGAGCGCAAGCATTTCTTTTGGTGAAAGGTCTGGTTTAAATTCAGGATCAAACTTTTTTCCCACGGGTTCAGTGCACGTATACTGATACCCTTTCTGCATTTTGTCGTTCACGCGAATTGTCCGTTTCATATATTACTTGGTAGTTGCGTGTGAGAATAAAAATCCTTGTGCCGACTCAGTGATCATCCACATACCAGAAAGATATTGAAGACCAAGAGTGACCGGATATGAAAACAGTGTACCTGAAACATCTTCGAGACTCCGAACGTGCCCTTCTACAATGTACGAGCCATCATCATTTCGAAACATGTTTACAATTTCAATATCGTACGGAGAAGAAGACCCTCTCGCATCACCGATAGCGCTGGTAGGGTTTTGTGCCCACACATCCATGAGTTCTGCGGATACATACTGCGCATATTCTTTTTCCATCACTGTTCGGAGTTGACTCTGAGGTAAGAGAAGTGAGACGTTTGTTATTTTTGAAGAAAATTCAGACACAACAACACGCACTTCCGATTCTCCCACAGCATCTTCCTGCGCATTCTTTTTTTCTTTAAAAAACAAAAACAAAGCACCGAGTACTACGACAACTCCCAAAAGACCGGTGAGTATTTTAGCGGATTGAGACATACGTATATTGTATCTTACTTTCCTGTATATTTCCTGAAAAGATATCCAGCAAGTGGTATCGCGAGAATGATGAACCCACCACACCACACCACCGCCAAAAGGCCGTGATTCCCCATTGGAGTGCCTATCATGAGCGAACGCATCGCTTCGATCACATGCGTGACTGGCTGGTTTTCAGCAAACACACGGATTCCTTTTGCCATGCCATCTGTCGGAACGAACGCGCTCGAAGCAAACGTGAGCGGAAAAACAGCGACAAAACCAAGCCACTGCACTGCTTCGACTGTTTTTGCAAGAAGACCCATGATAGCCGAAAGCCACGAAATAGCGAACGTGAAAATAAGAAGAAGACCGAGGATGAGGAACCAATCACCTACCGTTGCAGTAGGACGAAAACCGACGAGAAGCGCGATACCGATCATAACAACTGACGAAAGAACATTTCGCACAAGGTCGGCCACAACGTGCCCCGTGAGTACAGCCGAAGATGCTATCGGAAGAGACTTCAATCGTTCGATGATTCCTTGTTTTAAGTCATTGGCAACAGAAAGCGAAGTAGTGAGCGCACCAAACGCGGCTGTTTGCACCAAGATACCAGCGACCAGATAGTTCACGTAGCTCGTATCCCCCGTGTTGATCGCTCCGCCGAACACGTACCGGAAAAGAAGCATAAACATAATCGGCGAAATGACTACCGAAAGAAGTTGATCGGGATTCTTGATGATGTGGGTAAGACTACGCTTGATAAGCACTCCGGTATCTGAAAACGCGAAGTAGAACTTCGATCGTTTCATTGGAATAGCGATATCGTTGTGTGTTGTTGGTGTTTCCATATTACTACTCGTTAGTTTCCTTAGTTTCTACTGCAGCCTGTCCGGTAAGTTTCAAGAACACATCATCGAGCGTTGGCTTGTGAAGCGAAAAGCTTTCAAGGCGAATGCCGGCTTTTTCCATTGTATCCAGAACAGTTTTGATGTTGTCGACACTTCCATCAGTTGTGAGACTGATGATGCGATCGTCTTCTTTTGCAACCACCGCTTCACCTCCCGCGATTTTCTGCGCCTCTCTAAAATTGCTTTCTTCTGCAATCACCAATTCGAGTCGGTCTTTACCCACTTTTGCTTTGAGCTCATCGGCCGTTCCATAGGCAATAATTTTTCCATGATCAAGCACCGCGATCTTGTCGGCAAGCTTATCGGCTTCTTCAAGATACTGCGTTGTGAGAAGAATGGTTGTTCCTTCTTTCAAAAGCTTTTTGATGATCTCCCAGATTTTTATACGACTGCGCGGATCAAGGCCAGTTGTCGGTTCATCAAGAAAAAGAATAGGTGGAGTTGCGATAAGGCTGGCTGCCAAGTCGAGGCGACGACGCATACCTCCTGAATAGGTTTTCACAATACGGTCGGCTGCATCCATGAGGTCAAACTCTGCAAGAAGCTCTTCCCCACGGCGCTTCGCATCAGCCTTGCCAAGGTGATAGAGACGTCCCATCATAAGCAAGTTTTCGCGCGCGGTAAGGAATTCATCCACGGCAGCATACTGTCCAGTCAGGCCAATGTTTGAACGGACACCATTTGGGTTTTGCATAATATCAACTCCTGCAACAGTCACCGTTCCACCATCAGGTTTGAGCAGTGTACTCAAAATACGCACCGTTGTTGTTTTACCAGCACCGTTCGGGCCAAGGAGCGCGAGCATTGTTCCCTTTTCAACTTCCAGGTTGATACCTTCAAGCACCTTCACCTCTTTGAATGATTTACTAAGATTCTTTATTGAAATAATTGATTCGTTGGTCATACAGGTAAAAAGCATAGCATACTTTGGAACAGTACGCTGACATTATTGACTCACCACCAGCGTTTTTCGCATCGCATCAAATTCTTTCAAGAGCGCGTCGCGGTCGAACTCGCGGATCGTACCTGGATCGTAATTCTGGATATTGGTGTAGTGGATGAAATAGCGGACGGCGACGCAGGGGTTTGTTCCGGGAAGTGCGTACACTGTTTCTTCATATCGATTACCCGCTCCGGCATTTTCAGCAGAAACAAAAGAGTACGTCGTGCTATTTTCAATTCTTTCTTCGGCAGAGTGCGAACCATCAAGGAAAAGATCGGCGCTACAGGTTTCAGTATTTGAGATCTGCTCAACACTCAGATAGCTGTCGTTTGAAAGATTTGTATTTCCTTTCATAGAAGCAGGTATGGTGAATTTCACTCCAGCGATCATTTTCTCGGGATTCATCTGGTAGATATACGATTCATCAACGGTATAGCCTTTTTTGTAATAAATTGAAAATCCGTTAGTGTTCTGTGTGTACATTTCTGAAAACTCTGAAGGTACAGGAGCGGGAGAAGTATGTACCGCAGGTGTCCTGTAGTAAAAACGAAACGCGAAAAAACCGGCAACAAGCAGAGCACCGACAATGAGTATATTTTTCATAGAGTGTAAGTATACCGGAGTATGCTTCCTTTATCTATTTTCGAGGATCTTCGCGCGTGTCATAGAACCCACATGTCCTGACGACGGTGTGATCCCGTACATGCGCTGAAGAGACTGAACTGCAGCCCGAGTGAGGCTTCCAAAAAATCCGGTAACGTGCGCAGGTTTGAGAAATCCTTTTTGAGCAAGATATGTTTGGAACATGCGCACATGGGGGCCACTCATACCGTACGAAAGATCATATGAAAGAGCGTGCACCAACCCTTCTTGTGTTTCTTCTTCAAGAGATGTCTCAGAAAAGGTCTGCGAAAGTGCTTCTCGAGTCGGAGCATCAACACGGCCGGTAGAGGTAAGACCAAGACGCTGCTGCAAACGCTCTACTGCTTTTTCGGTGAGCACTCCAAAGAAACCAGTCACTAATCCTTCTGGATACACGGACGGATCAGTTGCGAGTATTTCTTGGAGGTGTTCTACTTCTGTACTTTTGTCACCTCTTGAAAGATTTTTTGTAATACTTTTTTGTGGAACATCTTCTTTTACTCGAAGCACGTGGTAATGGAATCGTTCAGCGTACGGAGCAATAGCAAACTGGACGGGTTCTGAATACGAAGCTGATTCACCATAGAGGAACAAAGAATAGTAATACGTTTTTCCATTCACTAGACCCGCATCACTCACCATCGTACGGCCACCTTCGTATATCAGCGTACCTGAGGTAGGAGTGTCTGGATACGAAGACGTGCCGCGCACAACACGCACACGAGATCCTCCTTGCAAAGGATATTTCCATGCGATCGAGACAAGACGATCCAAACCAACCGCTTCTACATTCTCTACCTGCGAAAGTGCTATCCCAGGAACATCCGATACATCGAGAGTATTAAGTACTGCGTTATTTGATATGAGCGACACATTCCCCATGGTATCTATCGAGCGCAGGGCAACGTACCACACAGAGCGTGGCGTGAGTCCTTCGACTGTATAGCTGTACCTGTCACCCTCTTTAGATGGAGTACGAAGAAGTATTTCTGTATCGTGGATCGTTTCAGTATCTTCAAAACTCTCTTCGGTAATCACACGCTTCGAGCGGTTGATATCATAGGCAAGCACTCCCGTAGCGTCGGCGGGGGCAGTCCAGCTCACCACAGCCGAGTATGGTGTCACCCGAGTGACAGCAAGATTTGTAACGGGAAGCGGAGGAGTACTGTCGCCTGCTCCTTTTTGTGTCGTGAATGTGTGGTCGGTAGAATACGACACTCCTCCGTCACTATCTGAAGACACAACACGAAAATGATACTCAGTGTTGGCGATGAGTGACGTGAGTTGGTGCTCATGATGTGTTTTGGGTTCACCAGTATGAGTAGCACTCAATCCATATGAACTGGTTACGCCGTACTCAACGTACGAAGCAGTTGGCACTTCGGTATTCCACGTGACCGTAGTGTGCGCGCTGGTGACATCGGTTGCTTTTACATCATCTATAGGCAACTGAGGAGAAGTATGTGATCCACCTCCCGAGCGCTGACTGGTTGTGGTAAATAAATAGTCTTCAGAAATTGCCGTATTACCAGACTCATCAACCATAGAAATTTTGAAATGATACAGTGTTCCCCCAGACAAATCGGTGAGCACCTGTGTATGTGTGGTATTAAACGTTTCTTCAAATGCGGTCTCACTCGTATATTCTTCAGTGGTACCATATCGCACACGCCCATCACTTGGTGTATCGGTATCCCACTGAATCGTTGCCGATGTTTCAGACACAGATACGACTCTCATACCAGTGAGAACAGGAGGAATGCGGTCGGGAGTAGGAACAGTAATCGTAGTGAAAGAAAAGCCGCATTCTTGTGCTTCGTTCCCCGCTTCGTCAACAGCACCGACACAAAACACGTACTCTGCTCCGGCAAACAAATCGGGAAGTTCCAAAGAGTGAGTTGTTTGTAGTTTGTCGCTTGATACTCGATCGAGCGCGTCGCTGCTCACTCCGTATTCAACATGCCCGATAGCAGGCTCATCTGTTGTCCACGTGACAGTCGCGCTGTTTCGGCCAACATTTTCAGCTGCCACACTCGAAATGCTTGGTGGTACTTTGTCGGTTTCTGTTTGTGCGTATGCGACTGAAAAAACAACAGCAGTGCATGCCACCACACATAAACCAAATCGAAGGATTCTTATTCTCATACTTACAGTATACCAATCAAAAAACTGAAGTGATACCCCAGTATGCTACACAAAAAAAAGCTGCCTATCTTACGATAAACAGCTTTTTATATTTAAACTACGAACTGATCCTTCATAGCCTTTCGATCGTTCTCGGAAGCAAGTTGCATGTAGATTCTATCCATAAAATAATTTGTATAGATTTTTACCTCTACCTCTCTAGGTATTTCAATTGTTTTTATAGAACTCCGAGGTACGCGCACAAAATGAATCTTCCCTTGTTCATCTTTCTTGGGAACCGTTACGCCTTCGGCGATAAGTTTACGTTTCATGAGATATGATTTTAATTTTTTTTACAGAATACCACACAAAATCCAAAAAAGAAAACATACCTAAGCGCCACTCATCTACTGTTATTTTTTGAAATAAGTTGCATCTTTTTTTCTCTCGTCCACTTTTTGAGCTCGGCCTCCCTCGCTCTTGCCTCTGTGAGAGTCTCGAATGTTTCTGAATATTTCAAAACAACAGGCCTACGGATTTTCGTATAATGCGCACCAGCTTTCGAAGTGTTGTGCTGATGCACCCGCTTTTCAAGATTGTTCGTTGCACCCACATACAGTGTAAGGTCGGCGCATTCAAGGATGTAGACGAAGTGTGACACGGGTGGATTACTTGTTAATCGCTTGCTTCTTCATTTTCATTTTTTCGATATTTTCCTTCACGCGAAATTTCACGATTTTCGCGATGAGCGTTAGTGGAAGCGGCTTGTCGAACGGAAACTGCACGGCGCCTTTTGACGTTTTGTATTTTAAAAGTTCTTTTCGAAATGCGATGTTCCCAGAAGGTGTTGCATAGAAGCCGATATGTTTTTGGAAAGCGCCAAAATACACGAGCGGCGACCCAAGCGTGTACCCCGGCATGCCATAGCTAATCTTCTCTTCAGCCTTCGGCGCGTTCTTTTTGATAGCCAAGCGAAGCTCATTCAAACGTTTCTGTACCTCTTTGGGAAATGAAGCGATGTATGCGTCGACCGTTTTGTAGGTTTTCATTTTCATGAGAATAAGTATACCAAACAACAAAGAGATACCGATTTTATCTTTTCAAAACTTCTTTCACCGCCACCACCGATGGTCCTGAAATCACCTGAGACGCATCAACGTTGAAACGCCTGAGTAGCGCGCGCAACCCTTCTTCAGTTTTCGATTTGAATTCTATCGACGGATGAGATTCTATATCTTCCAGATCAACTCCATCTTCTCCGAGAAAATACTGCCAGCCAATTCGGTCGAAAGAAAAAGAAAATTCAAATTGATCAGCGTAGTTCTCCTGTATAAACGCTTCCGCCTCAGCTTCTGTTTCAAATCCTTTTTTGAGTGGAATGACTGATTGCTTTCCAATGCTTGCGAGTTCAGTATTCTTTATAGACACAATAACTGCCGACTCATTCCAAATATTCTTCGGCACTATCCGAAGACGTAAAAAAACGTTACCCAGTGTTTGAGACGGCTCTTTGGAAACATAGATTTTGTCGGTAATACTATATTCACCTTTAAAATCCGCATTCTCACGACGAAGAACTTCTTCAGCATCTTTTAAATCTTTAGGAAATATACGAGCGTCGAACATGTCTATTTACTTTAATTACTATTTTCAAAAACTCTCTTATCCTCCTCCACTAACCATTCACCAAAAGAATTCAAAATGTCCATTACCGGTTCTTTATCAGACGGAGGATTCTGAGTCCATCCGTACAACAAAGAAAACTCTTCTTCTTTTTGCGGATATTCAGCTTTCACGAGCTCCATCATTTTTACCAGTTCCATAGTGAAGAAATCTTGTTTCCAGATACACATCATTCCAGCAGAGCGAATGAGGCGTTTTGAAATCCACGCAGTTATCTTTTTTATCTCTTCACTATCATCGTTTTCCTGCAATTCTTTAAGCGCAGTTTCAATACCCCTTCCCATATTCACACGAACGCGCCCGATTGTTTCTTTGTCTAGTCTGTAGTCTGGCAATTCGCTACTAAAATCTTTCCCATATACACACGTTGCAAACACCTTCATTTGAAACTTTTTTCCTTCAGAAAGAGCGTCGCCAGGCACAAGATACATTTCGACTCGTCGTTGAAAAGGAAACAGCGCGTTAATCCTTTTTCGCTCAGTGGAAAAAAGAGATTCCATTGCTTCGATTTCTTCCTTACTCAAATTCACGATTGCATATGAGTCAACATCTGAAGTCACTTCCACAGCAGTACCATGAGCGACACTTCCGGCGATATACACAGAAAGAAGCGCATCGTCGAGATGCTCTTTGTAGCTTCGCACTATTTCGTCAACTACATCTTTCCACTTGCCAATAATCTTATCCGCAGATGCTTGTTTTATGAGGTAGCGATTCGTATCTGTATAAATCGTAGACATTTTATTTAAACTCCAAAACAATATCCCTAAAATTCACAATCTTCCCTTTCGTGTCAATCTCAATTCCCTCTTGCTTATACAGAGTCATCCGTTCCTTTTTATACTTCGGACTCATCCATACTCGTCCATCCGAATATACGATGCGATGAAACGGAATATTCTTAACCCCGCTATTATATGCTTTTTCAAGAATTCCCGTAACACTCCGCGATGCCATGCTTCCTCCACCTGCGGCGCGCGAAATGCCGCCATATGTGGCAACTTTTCCTTTAGGAATCTCAAGTGCGATTTTTATAACACGGTTACTGAATGTTTGCATGAAACAACTACTTACTAGACAGAACAGACACATAACTCCCATCAGACCACCGCTGCATCACTTGATACACTTCGTGACTCGTGCGCGAATGCGCTTTTCCAATCCTCACAAGGCCGTCTTGAGCCCATTCATTTTCCGGATCGCCGCCTATCCAGATAGATCCGATAACCGTATCAACCGGATCGACTATTTCAATCACCCAGTCTTTCTTTCCATCAAGATCATTCAGTCGCACGCGCGCATTCTTTTCAGTGATCTGAGAACACTCCGATACTCGCGCCTGCAATTCTTCCTTCAGTACATCCCAAGGAATAAATTCACTCCCTAATTCACCAACTATCGCTCCGGGAGGCATTCCATGATTCACTCCCCAGAAAAGGCGTTGTGGTTTTATTGTATTTTCCATATTCTTTACTACGCCTCCATCATACTATTCTTATAATTACACAAAAACTCTCATACCTTCTTATTTCAACTGTCCTGTTTTAAGTAACTATCAAACCATATGGCATGGCACGTGTAGCCTCCGGGATTCTTTTGGAGATAGTCTTGGTGGTAGCCTTCGGCTGGATAAAAGACTCCCAAAGGTTCCAGAGTGGTCACCACCGGATCTTTCCACCGCTTCGATTCATTCACTATTTTGATAAACGCTTCTCCTTCTTTTTTTTCTTCATCGTTGCCATAAAAGATAGCGGAGCGATACGACGTACCTCTGTCATTTCCCTGCTGATTGAGCGTTGTGGGGTTATGAATTTGAAAAAAGAAATCAAGGAGATTTTTATATGATGTCTGTGTAGGGTCATACTCGATCTCCACCGCTTCCGCATGACCTGGATGATTTTCATATGTTGGGTTTTCGTTTGTGCCACCCGTGTAGCCGACTTCGGTAGAGACAACTCCTTTTTGTGTTCTGATCAAATCTTCAAGCCCCCAAAAACATCCACCCGCGAGTACTATTTTTTTATTCATGATTTTTGTCGTTAAAATCTTCAAAGCACACTGAGTTCATGCAGTACCTTTTTCCAGTCGACGTCGGACCATCATCAAAGACATGTCCGAGGTGTGAACCACAGACAGCACAAACTGTTTCAGTTCTCATCATTCCGTGAGACGTGTCCTCGATATTTTTCACAGCTCCCGGAAGCGCCTCGTCGAAACTTGGCCAGCCTGTTCCTGAATCAAACTTTGCCTCAGCTTTGAAAAGCGGGTTTCCACATGCCGCGCACGTATAAAAGCCATCAGCATTGGGATGAATGAGTTTCCCGGAAAAAGGAGCTTCGGTGCCTTTCTCTCGCAACACTTCATACTGCTCTCGTGTGAGCTTTTTCTTAAAATCTTCTTCAGACTGGGGTGTGTTTGTGGCCATATGGTAAGTATATACCCTAAAGCAACACTTCGCTGTACCTATCAAGAAACCGACTCTGACTCATCTTATTCCATAAGATGGTATACTCTGAGCACCATGGGGCCTATCACAGAAAATCTTACAGCCGTCTTCTACAGCGTTCCTGAGGCCATTCGCTATGTCCTGATATTTTTCTCCTCGTTCATCGAAGGCGTGCCAGTAGTTGGGTCACTGTTCCCCGGAGGCACCGTAGCGCTCCTCATTGGAAGCCTTTCCGAGGGTGGTTTCGTGAAGCCACTCCTGGCTGTGGTAGTCATAGCAATAGGTACGTTCTTGGGAGACATGATCGGCTTTCTGGCAGGCCGATACTTGAAACATCACCGCTGGTTTAAAAAGTTTATTGAAAGCGAAAAAAATAAAAAGGGGTGGGATATTTTTGATAGACACCTTGCAGTGGTCGTCATTTTTGGAAAACTGATCCCCGTCGTTCGCTCTACTCCCTCGATTCTTGCTGCCATGCGCGGCATACGGTTTCGAAGATATGTGCTGTACAGCGGGATCGGTTCTGTCATATGGGCATTTGTCGGCGTATATGGAGGAAACGCTCTTGCTCAAATACTCGGAGGACACGCATCACTCATTCTTATCCTCGGATTACTTGTGGTGACAGGAATCGTGTTTGCGATCAGACGATTACACAAGGGCCACAAAAAACGAAAGGCTTCAAAAAAGGCGCTATAAGCTGACCCGATCGCCGGCCTATGATAGAATCCTGACATGACATATATATTGCTCGTCGTTGGTTTTTTCTTTCTTATCAAAGGAGCTGATCTTCTTGTAGACGGCGCATCTTCGGTGGCTCGAAAATTCAATATATCAAACCTGGTAATTGGTCTCACTATTGTTGCGTTTGGCACATCTGCACCTGAACTTTTTGTGAATCTTTACGCCTCAATACAAGGGACCACTGATATCGCTATCGGAAATATCATCGGGAGCAACATCGTCAATATGCTTTTTATACTTGGTGTCACCGCAGTCATCTATCCGATCACGGTCACAAAAGGAACGGTCTGGAAAGAGATCCCGTTATGTCTTCTTGCAGCACTTCTTGTTTTTGTGATGGCAAACGACGTTCTTTTCGACGGCGCAAGCGCCAATATCCTCACTCGTATCGATGGAATAGTACTCACCTCATTTTTCATTATTTTTTTGTACTACACATTTAGCATTGCAAGGACACAAAAAGACACGCCTTCGGTTACTGAACACTCAGTGGTACATTCCGGTTGGAAATCAGTTGGAATGATACTTCTTGGACTTGTCGGACTTGTGCTCGGAGGGCAATGGATCGTTGACGGCGCTACACACATCGCGGTGAGCTTGGGTTTAAGCCAAGCGCTCATTGGGCTTACTATTGTTGCTATAGGAACATCGCTTCCTGAACTTGCAACTTCTGCAGTGGCAGCGTACAAGAAAAATTCTGACATCGCGGTTGGAAACGTCGTCGGCTCAAATATTTTTAATATTTTCTGGATCCTTGGTCTGAGCGCGGTAATAAAGCCACTTACATTTGCTTCAATTTTGAATTTCGATGTACTGGTTGCCGTTGGTGCGGCTATTATCCTCTTTGTGAGCATGTTTGTCTTTAAACGACATAGTCTCGGCCGTATAGAAGGAATCGTACTTATCGCCTTATATATCTTCTACACAGTCGTTATTGTCATGCGAGGATAAAACCTAGCAAGGAAAAGAGCTGGGGTGTGCTTTCGGTCATATCGCACGTATATACTCAGGGACGATTTCTTTTTCTATATATTTTTTCTTGATCTCTTTTGGCAAGGACACAAACCTTCCTATATTCTTTCGGCACTTCGCGCTCCCACAATTGCATTTCATTTTCCAAATATCGTCGGATGCGGTGATAGTGGAATAATCTATCAACACTTCTTTCCCTTGTGCGATCGTTCGTATTGCTTCTATAAAAAGGTTCTTCCCTTCTTTCACCACTCGCGCATTGGGATTGCAGGAATGATTGAGAAAGTCGCCAATACGGCCTTTCGGACTGAGGTAGAGATTCTCATCGTAGCGATACGTGTTAGAGCGAGTTTCTTCATCAACATCTTCGTCTTCGTCGCAGGTTATCAGCCTGCCTGTTACCTCAAACACCGTTTCTCCTGCCGCAAAAGAACGCGTCGTAAAAATCCCTCTTCCATTTCGCGATGCTGCAACGGTGAGACCTGGGGTTTTGATAGATGGCATAGTTAAAAAAGCCTTTATATTAAAAGACTTCTTGTTGGTAACAGTTCTCACAATATACTATTTCGGATCGGTCAGGAGCGTACGAAGTTTCAAATTCATTGAGACAGGTATTATCGGCGTGATTGTGACTTTCTTCCGTACACATACAAGAGCGGTGATACAGTTTAGGTTCATTAATAAATGTAAAGCGTTCTAAGAATCTACAATTGTGACACGTATGAGGAAGAGGAAGTTTGATACGTTTATAGAAATCTAACTCCATCGGAATAATACGATATGCTCGTTTACACTTTTCACAGGCAATAACCTCTTTTGTAATATCTTGAGACACATCATCAATCATGTCCGGCACATGCTCACCCAGCATAGTCGTCTGAAATTCTTTCGCACTAACTTCACGCCATACAAGCCCCTTTTCAAGAGCCTCTTCTTTGGTTAACGGCATATAATCCTGCGCCAAGCTTTCGTTGTATGCAAGCGGGGAAAATTCAAAAGGGAAAAACTGGCCGTACGTATAGACTCTTCTCTGTTTGTCGACATAGGGCATGTCGTTCATGTGTTGAATTATTTTAGGCACAAGAGCTTCGTATTCTTCTTTTGTGTATTGTTTGTTTAAAATACAATATTTCTTTTTCTTAAGTGAAATACATCCGAAACAGTCTGATGACCCGAAACAATATCCGCAGTATTCCAAGTCGCGAACTTCTCCAAAGGAGTTGAAACAATACTTGAGTCCATAGGCACCGTCACCACATGTCATGCACTCATACGCATTTTCTATATTCATAAAAAGTTGCGTACTGTCATACGAGTTTGCAGCTTTAAGAACACTGATCTGTATGTAGCGCATATTCTCGCCATCAATAACAGAGAAAGAATCTTTCACGTTCTTTGAGTCACTGACTCTGTCACCGGTACAGCCGACAGTTCTACTCCCATGATAGTACTTCACCGGAAACTTCTGCCAAAAATCAAAGATGTGTTTTCTTATATTTGAAATTGACTGGAAAGAAGACAGGTTTAATTCTTCCATCTTTTTTTCATATTCCTCTTTTGAAAGTGGTTCATTGAAAAAATAATATGACTTACCACGAAGATTCACGCAGCCAAAACAATTCGTACAGCCTCGTAGTCCTTTACTGAACCACACATCAACACAACTTTCACAATCAACTGAAAAGAATGTTCTGTACGATCCATACACCATGACGCATTCGTAGCAAAGTTCACTATCGATAATTTCATGCGAGTCAAAAGAACTTTTTATATTCGTTACCTTTACCAAATAGGCCGAATCCTCAACAAAGTCCGCATCAAAACAAAGATACGCATTCTTAAGTCTTCCTGCTTCATTACAATAATCCGAGTTCAACATAAAACCAGCGGAAGACTTTGCCATGATAGGCACACGAGAAAGAAGTTCTTGAAATTGTTCAAAGAATGGTCGAGAAAAGTCATAGTCAACACCATACTCAGTTGCTTCCCATTCGTCACCATACCAATAGGTGGTTTCGTATGTCTGAATATTCGCTTCAGCGGGAATACCAGAAAAAGAATCAGCGCCTGTATGCGCATCTTTTCTACGAAACAAGTTACGCTCATTTCTCCATGCGAGTCTACGTTGCATTCTGCATTCAGGACACCATGTTGGTGGAGGGACTTTCATTTTTTCATAAAACGAAAAGTCGTCAGGTTCAACGGTAAAGCCTTTTTGGCAATTCTGACAATTTCTGTGTTCAGCATTCATAAAACGTATTATACCACTCGATTCAAATTACTATTACCGAGAACCATGTTGGCTGGTTTACCGGTTTTTTCGTCTAATGAGCATGCAGTTTGCGTCCTTCCACGTGTCGAAGGTTACCCGATTTAGCATATTTACTTTAGAAATCTGTCCGGAAACTCCCCCTACATACAAACTACACCTTCATCAACACATTCTGCGGCTCACCTTTCAAATACGCTTCAATATTTTGAATTGCTTTTTCTCGTCCATTCGCACTTGCTTCTTTGGTTGCAAAAGCGATGTGCGGAGTCACGAGGACTTTGCCGTGATTAAGACATTTCTGATAAAACTCATTCGTAGTATCGTATGGCGCTTCGGGGTCACAATCGATCCCTGCGCCAGCAAGAATACCAGCATCAAGCGACTTCAGCATTCCACTTACGTCATATGTGTAGTTGCGGACGAACGAAACAAAAAGTTCCACTCAGGAATCATGGGGAAACCCGCTGCGGAATACAGTGCTAAAGATGCTGACATTCGTAACTACGCGAAGTACCTACTGAGCCACGGATCACTCTTCGAAAAGCGCGACCTGATTCAGTGCCTAAAGAGCAAGATCAGCATTAAAGAAAAAGTTATTTACCTAGCTAACTGAAGGGTTTCGATTACTTTTTTGATATTCCTTTGTCTTGTCTCGTCCTTCTTTGAATTAAGCAATGTTTCTAAATACATTCGCTTATTACTTCTACTGAGTGATTCCCACTGTTTTTGAAGTGAATGTTTTTTAAGCTCAACCTCAAGATCTTTTGGGACAACAAGATTCTCAACGTCATTCAATGCATTCCACATACCTGACTTTTTAGCAGCTTTCACTACAGCTAGTCCTGAGGGCTGCATTTTTCCCTCTTTGATAAGCCTCTTAATATTATTTTTATTGACCTTACTCCACTTACTCTTTGGGCTTCTAGGAGAAATACGGATCTTTGTTTTCGTATCGTCCATTTTGCCGACGACACTATCTACCCAACCAAAGCAGAGGCAGTAATCTACGATTGATTGTTTATCTAAATCTCCCAACTTGAGACTCGGCTTATAGTAGACAAGCCAAACACTATCTTTCTGAGTATGGTGTTTTTTGAGCCAATTCCAAAGATCATTTTTGTTTTTACACAAAACTTCTTGCATGCAGTAATTATAATATTTTTAACGAAAACGAAAAGCCACCGAGTTACCGGTGGCTTTTCGTTCTGGATACTGCTCTCAGCAGGTATGCAATGACGGAATAGATATCTTGTTAGTATCTGACCCCTTTGGGTCCTTCGATACTAAACTAGACTGCTGCCGGACCTGGATTCGAACCAAGATACACTGCTCCAGAGGCAGTAGTCCTACCATTAGACGATCCGGCAATATGTTAGAGCGCTGTGCAATAACGGGGTTACTATACCCTAAATACACCTCTTTTTCAAGGCAATAATACCCCTTGTTGTTTACGTTTAAAGAAAATAGTATAGTAGGAATATTGTTGGCTTCGGCCTCCGAGAAACCGCCCTTCTAGGCGGTTTCGATGTTTACGCGTGATATACTGATTGCATGCAATCTCAACACATCGGTAAATACTTTTTTCTTGTTCTTTTGATTGGCGCCTTCATATTTGCAGGCGTGATCCTCAGCCCCTTCTTTACCACTCTCATCCTCGGCGCGTCGTTCGCTATTGTGCTCCACCCTATCCACACGTGGCTCCGCAGCAAAGTCACCAAGGGTCGCGAATGGATTGCAGCACTTCTCACGACACTCTTTTTCATCATCGTGCTTGCGGGGCCGCTCTTTGGTATAGGAGTACTTGTCTTTAAACAGTCAGAGAGTGTGTACCAGTCAATCACCAACAGCAGCAGTGCTGGACCATTCCTCGATACCATTGGCCGGTCAGTGGAATCGGTACTTCCCCCAGGATTTGAATTTGATATTCACGACAAACTCGCCGAGCTGGTGACGTTTGTTTCGAGCAATGTCGCCACATTTTTCAGCGCAACACTCAGCACGATATTCGGATTCCTTCTCATGATTCTCGCCATATTCTATTTCCTCAAAGACGGCAGTGAATGGAAGAAGTCGTTGGTGAAACTCTCACCACTTCCCAACATGGCTGACAACAAGATTTTTGAAAAAATCAAAGCAGCAGTGAATGGCGTTATCAAAGGATACCTTCTCATCGCAGTGGCGCAAGGAATCCTTTCGGGAGTGGGAATGGCAATTTTTAATGTACCGAATCCTGCACTCTTTGGAGTACTCGCGGGTATTGCGTCGCTCATCCCAAGCATCGGCACCGCAATAGTAGCGGTACCGGTAATCCTGTTTCTTCTTGCAACAGGAGAAACAGCCAACGCTATCGGTTTTGGAATCTGGGCGGCGGCACTGGTAGGTATGGTGGACAACCTTCTCAATCCATACATCGTCGGCAGTAAACTGAAAGTACCACCGCTTCTCATCCTCTTCGCAGTGCTCGGCGGAATCTCGCTCCTTGGTCCAGTCGGTATCCTCATCGGCCCGCTCGCGATGAGCTTCCTCTATGTGTTGGTTTCCATCTACAGAACGGGATTCGAAAAGGAAGAAGAAACTATTTAATACTGCAGTTTTGGGTTAATCTTTACGTCCGAAATCTTGAAGGTTTCCAAATCAACAACAAAAGAAGAACTTTGAGATGTTGAAACAAGTGCGCTTTTTCCGTCTTCTTTTTTCTTTATAGAATTTATATCCTGGTAGTATAAACCTCTCGGAAGTTCTTCTAAACGAATAAAAGAATCAGTCGATAGATTGTAGAGTCCAAAGAAAACATCTCTTTTTGTTTGAAACTGAACTTCAGGACTATATTCAATGGCCAAGACATGCCGTTCATCTATAGGAAGCGATAGGGTGTAATTTTTGCGCGGTTCTGACTCTAAAAAAGTAGACATATTCCATCCAACTACTTTTTTATCACTAATATTTACGAGTGCTATATGAGTAATTCCATACGGAGGAGGAATACCATACGAGAGTTGGTAAAAAGGCTTACAGCTAAATAAAACAACTAAATGATTGTCATCAAAGTACTGACGAACGGAAGTTGAACCCCCACTCAGTGGTGGACATTGTGTATCACGAAATTCAGGACCAAAATCAACAAGGATACCTCCGTTTTTATCTTTAAGTATTCCATCAAAAATAGTATAAGAACTACCTTCAAAGACACGATATAAACCTGGCGAAATGTGAATACTTCTCGATGTCCCTATATCTTTACAGTACGGGGAAATCTTACCACCACATTTGGGATACTCTCCGTCTGTAGCAATACCTGTTTTCTTTAAATAGATTTTCCAAAACACAAGAGCACCAGCCATAAGCAGGACGACAATACTACTAATCCAAATACCCTTTTTCATAGTTATCTTTTCTTACTAGCTGCTTTTATGAATGCTGTGAAAAGTTTGTGTGGACGAAGTGGTCGGG
>CAYMIO010000001.1:38469-49774 GCA_964390875.1 uncultured Candidatus Saccharibacteria bacterium | reverse complement strand
TTACTAGCTGCTTTTATGAATGCTGTGAAAAGTTTGTGTGGACGAAGTGGTCGGGCCAAGAATTCTGGATGGAACTGCACACCGAGGAAGAATGGGTGCACGTTTTTCGGGAGCTCGGCGATCTCGCAGAGATCGCCGCTTGGAGATTTGCCGGAGAATACGAGGCCGGCTTTTTCAAGCTTCTCCACGTATTCTGGATTCACTTCGTAGCGATGACGGTGACGTTCGATGATATTCTCTGTGCCGTACGCCGAGGCGGCAATGGTTGCCTTCGTGAGTTTCGCAGGGTAGTCGCCGAGGCGCATGGTGTTTCCATAGGTCTTGTTTTTGAGTTTCTCCACTTGGTCAGCCATCGTGAGCACCACAGGAAACGGCGTCTTCGAATCCACTTCCACCGTATGCGCACCCTTCATTCCCGCCTTGCTGCGCGCGTATTCCACCACCATGAGCTGCATACCGTAGCAGATGCCGAAGTATGGGATTTTCTTTTCGCGTGCAAACTGAATGGTTTTCAAAATACCGTCGATACCACGCTTTCCAAAACCACCCGGCACGAGAATACCATCGAACTTCGCAAGTTCTTTTATCGCCTTCGGATCTTTTTCATATTTTTCAGAATTAATCCACGAAAGCACAGGCTTTACATTTTCGTTGTATCCCGAATATTTGATCGCCTCGATGACTGAAAGATACGAATCGGCAAGAATATATTCTCCTGTTTCAAAATATTTTCCGATAACAGCAATCTTCACTTCCTTTTTCGCACTGTGCACGCGCTTCACGAATTGCTTCCATGCTTTTGCACTGGGGCTTTCTGAAATACTGCACGTAGTGCCCAGCATTTCGCAAAGAATATCTGAGAGTCCTTCTTTTTCAAAATTAAGTGGCACGTCGTAGATAGAATCCACATCAGGAGCTGAAATGATATTTCCTTCCGGAACATTACACGAAAACGCGAGTTTCTCTTTTCGCTTGTCGTCCATTGGCACCTGCGAACGAGCAACGATGATATCCGGCTGGATTCCAGAAGCGTTCAAAGTGCGAACCGCATACTGCGTCGGCTTCGTCTTCATCTCGCCCACTTTCGAAGGGATCGGAAGATACGAAACCATCACGAAGACCACATCTTTTGGATTCTTGATCTTGAGCATACGCGCCGCTTCAAGAAAGAGCACGTTTTGATATTCACCCACCGTTCCACCCACTTCGATGATAGCCACATCGGCTTTTGCATCTGCTGTTGCTTTCTTGATACGCGCGATAATCTCGAGCGGCACATGCGGCACCACTTCCACGCATTTCCCCTGATATTCCAAATTGCGCTCTTTTTCGATGACACTCTGATACACGCGTCCTGTCGTCATGTAGTTGGTGCGAGTGAGGTCGATGTTGAGAAAACGCTCGTAGTTACCCATGTCCTGATCGGTTTCATCACCATCTTTGAGAACAAACACTTCACCGTGCTCGGTGGGGTTCATAGTGCCCGCATCCACGTTTACATACGGGTCGATTTTAAGCGCAGTGACGGTAAGTCCACGATCTTGAAGAATTTTTCCAATAGACGAAGCGGTGATTCCTTTTCCCACCCCAGAGATGACACCCCCGACAACGAATATGTATTTGGGGGTCTGTGCAGTACTCTTCATACGCTATTTCTTTAAGTATTTTCTAACTGCTAGGAAGCTTGAGAGTGATCCGAGGATGAGACCAGACACGATAAGAAGCACGAAGATTTGGAAGAAGTTGGATGCAAAGTAGTCGAAGAGGTTTACACCGAGGAAGTCAGTCATGCGTTTGCCAAACCAAATAGTGACAGGAAGGTAAATAAGAAGTGTCAGTACTGTAGCAATCGTGCCGTAGATCATACCCTCCACGATAAACGGACCGCGAATGTATTTATTCTCCGCTCCCACGAGTCGCATGATGCCTATTTCTTCACGAGCAAAGTAGATAGTGAGACGCACCGTATTAAAATTGATGATGATAGAAATAGCTACGAGTACGATAGTGATAGCAAGACCAAGTGTGCGCGCTCCGTGGATGATAAGGTTGAGGCGGTCGATCACGACTTTGTTCTGGTGGTAGTTGATCTTGTCGATGATAGAAGATGCATCTGAAAGACCCGTGTCGCCTTCAAGAAGCTTCACAATGCTTTCATACTGCGAAGGATCTTTGGCTTTAATGTTGAGTGAAGCACCGAGTGGATTGTCGGAGAGTTCGTCGAGCGCTTGGAGGGTTAGGTAGTCGTTCTGGTGGCGGTCGCGGAATGCAGCAAGTGCATCATCTGCAGAAGTGTATTCCACTGAAGCTACTTCAGGAAGCGCTTCGAGAGATGTTTTCACATCAAGCACTTCAGTTTCAGGAGCAGCGGTCGTGAAGTACACTGTCACATCCACTTTCTGTTCGATCTGCGTGAGTGAATGGTTGAGAATTGCTTGTACAAAAATAAGTCCACCGAGCACACAGAGCGTGATAGTGGAGATGAGAATAGATGCGAAAGAAATGATTCCATTTCGGGAAAAATTCTTGAAACCTGATCGTATGATTCGTTTTGTGTTTCGCATCGCCATAAATACTTTTATACCATGTAGAATTAAATTACGTACTTTCCATCTGCGTCATCCCTCACGATCCGTCCGCGGTCAAGGGTGATAACACGCTTTCCGACTGATTCCACCACGCCACGGTTGTGTGTCGTGAGAAGAATAGTGGTGCCAAGGTCGTTGATCTTTTTTAAAATCTGCACCACTTCGTAGGTATTGATCGGGTCGAGGTTTCCTGTTGGTTCGTCGGCGATGATCACTTCTGGCTGCGTGATAATGGCGCGCGCAATAGCAAGACGCTGCTTCTCTCCACCCGAAAGCTGATGCGGAAAATGCATCATGCGGTGTGCGAGGTCCACGAGTTCGAGTACGTGCGGCACGTCGGTGGCTATCTCTTCGTCTGTTTTTCCTGCTGCTTCCATAGCAAACGCAATATTTTCATACGCTGTTTTATTGGGAAGAAGCTTGAAATCCTGAAATACTACGCCAATTTTTCGGCGAAGCTTGGTGAGATCTTTTGAGCGAAGGCGATGAATGTCGGATGATTCGAAGAAAACATTTCCCTGTGTTGGTTTTTCGTCGGCAAGGATGAGCTTGATGAGCGTCGTCTTTCCAGCGCCTGAATGCCCGACGACGGATACGAATTCCCCAGCCCCAATGGTGAGGTTGATGTTGTCGATAGAAGGAGTTTCTCCAGAATAAATTTTTGAAACGTTGTTGAAGTAGATCATGGTTCAATAAAAACAAAAGGTCAGTCGTGACTGTAACCGAGTTATTATACTCCTTTTGCCGCTTCAATGAAAGGCATAAGCTCTCCATCCTCCAAAATCCCCTTCACATCCGAGGTTTCGTGCCCACTACGGTGATCTTTCACCATCTTATACGGGTGCAGGACGTAGGAACGGATCTGACTTCCCCATTCGATTTCGGTCCCTTTTGTGGTTTTCATACTTTCCGCAAGGCTTTTGTGTTCGTCTTCAGCTTTTTTGAAGAGTTTTCCACGGAGGATCTCGAGGGCGCGTTCTTTGTTTTGTTCTTGGCTGCGTTCTTCGCGGACGTGGACGGAAATGCCGGTAGGAAGGTGCGTTGCGCGGACGGCTGTTTCGCGCTTGTTCACGTTCTGCCCGCCCGGACCGCCAGCGCGCGAGAATTCCACTTGAATATCGCCGTCGTGAAGCTCAGGCATGGCCATCTTCGGAATTTTCGGAAGCACTTCCACGAGCGCGAAGCTCGTGCTACGTTTCCCTTTTGAATTGAACGGTGAGGTGCGCACCAATCTGTGTACACCCGATTCATGTTTCAAAAGACCATACGCACCACTTCCTGAAACTTCGAACGAAACACTGCGGTACCCACCGAGCGTATTGGGCGCGCTGTCGAGAATAGCGTATGAAAAACGCTGAGCGGTGAAAAACTTTTCATACATTTCAAAAAGCATGCGCACGAAATCTTCTGCGTCATCACCACCCGCCCCAGAAATGATAGTCATGATAGCGCCACCTTTATCGAAACCAGCAACTCCTTCTTTTTGATCTTTAAGCGTCTGAAGTCTTCGCACTGCTTCCTGCGCCGCATTTTTATCCGCCCAAAAATCCGCCTCCCCCATCCTGGCTTCAATATCTGCGATTTCTGTGTCGATAGCTTCGCTGTCCATGAAGCGATTTTAGCACACCAAAGACCTTTAGAGCGCAGCCTTGCTATTTGACCTACAAGTGATAGAGTTGTAAAAAACCATACCACCATGATACTAGGAGACCCCGACACCAACCCTGAGACGCTACCTGACACAGAAGAATTCTTCCAATCACAGGGCGTCAACACAAGTGTACTGCACCTTACAAGTTTGACTGACTATCCAGAGAAAGATTGCTACCGTCGAGCTCAAATCGAGAATGTTATCGAGAACCAAAAAGAACACTACGTGGTTGTCTACTATCTTTCAGAAACAAGCAACTGTCCCCAAGACGTTATCCTGCAATCCGAAAACCTGCTTGTTGTTGAAAGACGCACACCTGAAACACGAGTACTGGATCTGATCAAAACAAAATGGCCCCATCTTATTGTTACTGGGGGCTAACACATGAAAACCCCTGCACACGCAGGGGTTTCCTTTTTGAGCCACCTCCCGGGATTGAACCGGGGACCCCGTCTTTACGAAAGACGTGCTCTACCAACTGAGCTAAGGTGGCGTATACCTTACCCTACACTGAGCCGTTGATCGGGATTGAACCGATGACCTCACCCTTACCATGGGTGTGCTCTACCAACTGAGCTACAACGGCGAAAATGAAGTCGGCAGGTTTGGGCTGCCGACTTCTGAAATTTAAAACGGTCAGTCGCGACTTAGATGAATTGCTGCTTCCAAGCAAACATCCCGTTTTTTGAACCAACGATATAAACAAATCGAAAGAACAAAACGCATACTACCCTATTTCCTCTTCTTTTTCAATCCTTCCCAGATTCCGCGGAGTTTAAACATTTTGGTCTTTGGAACTTTTTCCCATGGATCAAATATCATCGGAGCGAGCGTGTCACCGCGAAGCATTTTTGAAACACGGTCGGCGCCATAGACCGACGTGAGGATTCCAACGCCATTACAGCCCAAGTTGTAGATAAGGTTCGGTGAAAGCGGTTCCGGGCCGATGATGCGCACGCCGCTTTTTGTGTAGCCCATAAGCCCATGCCAAAGGAATTCGAACGTGTGCGGTTCATCGTGAAAAGTTTTGTGTATGAATTCATGCACCATTTTTTCCATATCTTCCGGATACTCACTTCCCGAGTCGTAGAAACCAGCTGCGGGCAACCGGCGATCGGGCCCACCGATCGAGACTAGATTTTTCTTTTCCATATCGCCTTCGATATCAAACGGTCGTCGTGTCACATAGAAATACGGCTCGGCAAGTTCGATAGAATCACTCACCTTTCCTTGTTCCTTTTCTTCAATAGAGCTATAGATCCCCGCAAATGGTGCTCGGGTAAGTGGTTCTCGATACGCTGCCATGTACCCAACGATACCTTCCACATGATGATGAAACGAAGTGTCGATTTCTTTTCCATGTGATTTATCGTGAATAGAAAGCGCTTCAAAGCCATTGGTGCAGAGCACTACTTTTTTTGCCGTTACCATGTGTAGCCCAACAACTATTTCTACTTCATCATCAAGAAGGTTAATGGTATTGGCAGAAGTGTATTCATACAACCTGAAACGATCCGGATATGTAGCAAGCAAAAAACCAACTACCTCTTCGGAAAAGAGCGCGCTATTCATACAACCCGAAATAAACGGTTTTGCAGCAATATACCGCGGGTCTCGTGACTCAAGAAGCGAAAGGATGTCTGCGTGGTCAACAACCTCGTACAGATGTGCGTACTGTGCAGGAAGTGGATGCTCAGCTTTCCAGTGCTGTGCGATCATCAGTGGACGCGCGCGAAGTCCCGCGCTTTCCATAAGACGAAGATCTTCGAGGCATTCGAGGATCTGTTCTTCTTTCACGAGTCCGTCATGCCCGACAAATTGCGAATACGGCATGTCGAGCTTTGCTTCAGAAATAACCGACTCGAGGAGTACCCGCGCATCTTCGTCGATAGCTCTTTGCGCGCGGGCAGCGTCTTCAAGTCCGTATCGCTCAACAAGACTTGCAAACGACGTCTCGAAATAACTGGTGATCTGCCCAGCATTGTGTCCGGTAGCACCATGAGCCACTTTATTGGCTTCGATGAGCACGACATCTTTGTCGGTATGTTTTAAAGTAAAATACGCAGTCGATACTCCGGCGATACCGGCACCGACGATACACACGTCTGTTTCAATAGAATGTAGAAGCGGTGTTGGTGGCCGAGTATGTCGAAGTTGTGCGAGCCATGGTGAATGGTTCTTCATCAAAATGAGTATACCATCTACCGAGCGGTATTTTTTGAGGAAGGAGTAGCAGACTGAGGTTTTTCTGTTGGTGAAATGATGTTCGATCCGTTGATATTTGCTGCAGGTGGAGAACCCTTCTTGCAAGCTGCTGCTGTACTATCCATCTCATCTGGAGGGAGATATTCACTGGTATATTCGGCAATGCCCTCAAACCCGTCATAGTCAAATGAATACACGGTAGACACACCGCCACACGTAGTTACCGTACAAGAATCGGTTGTTGCGTCAAAAACAACACTTGAATAGTTACCACACCCATACGAAAGACCCTCAGCAGCTGGTTTTTCATACACTCGAGCTGCTTGGTCGAGCTGTGATGTGCGAGATGCGGTCACACTAAAATACGCAATTCCTGAAAGAACCAAAATAGCAAGAAGAATCTTGAGGCTGTTACTTTGTGGGTTATTAAAAACGTTCATATATACAATTGAGTACTACATAATGGATAATAGAGATAGTGTACCTAAGTTGGTCACGCAAAACAACACCTCCCCTCGCCAAGAAGTATGTCTCTACTCACACTAAAAGATACGGATAAGGAAGAGAGTTGCCACAGCCATAGCGAGCATCATGAGCGCTGGTACCATTTTTATGAACGGATCGCGAACTTTTATATGCATTAAAAGAGCGCCGAGCATCAGAACAGAAAGCACTATCAACGCCGGAAAACCGAGTGGATACATGATCTGTGGCATAAAGAGAGCAGCGATCATCACAAGAGCGATGGCCATTTTCAAAAACCCGACCACATACATACACCACGACGGCAGACCGTAGACGGCAAATTCTTCTTTCATAGTTTGCGCTCCAGAACCACGGTATTTTGTCGCACGTCCCGACCGAAGAAGCCACACATTAATAAGCCCGCCCGCGATCAAAATCTGCAAAATAGAAATGACCCACATAAACATTGTTTCTGACATAAAAAATAAATCTAACTTATAAACCTTGTTTTTATTTTACCATTTTCGATGTCGTAAAAATACCTTAGATTGATATGTTTGTATTACGTAATACCGCTTTAGCAAAAGGCACAGAAAAGGCTTTGCACCAGATCCAAACTTCTTCTGGAGATACACCTTCTGGCAATTCGTAATTTTGAGAACCCACATTTCCCTTAAGCACACCAAGTTCACTACCTTTTATATAACTACCGTTTTGCCCAAGGCCTACATAAAGGTCAGGTCCGTTATTGACCACAAAATCTTCTTCAAACCGAATATAGTTTTTATCACCAATCGATATGACACTTGCCGTACCAGACCCCGTATGGATTTTATCAAAGCCGGTAAACTGACCTTGTTTTACAACTTCAACACTCGTACCTTCCGTATTTTCGACAACAGGTACTGTTTCGTTGACTACTTTATTTATAAAAAGTGGAGAAATAAAATAATACCCTGCGCCAAGCAACATAATAACGAGTATGGTTATAAGTATTTTTTTCATACACGTATTCTACCATTTTCGTTATCGTAAAAATAACTTTTATGTTGTACGGGATGAAGTGGTCGGTGCTGAAAAACTCACAAGAACAGTTCTTGCGAAGACGTAGTGGTATTTTATAATAATTTTGAGTTTGTATATTTTTTGTATAGTTCGAACAAAAACTCGATTCGATCTTCTTTGTTGGCAAACTTTCGTCCATAGCAAGTGTCCACTGCTCTGTCGAGTTCATCGTGAGCTTTTACCAACTCTGGTGGCATAGTGTTTGGATCGTACAAATCTGCAAGTGAACTGTTTGGGAATTGGGCTCGTACATCCAAGACTTTCTGAGCACAGTCTTCTACTTTTTTCTTATGTTCATCTGTCGCATTTTCAGGCCAAGGGAAATTGTTATAAACAAGATTGTTTGAATACCTATAACGACTTTCAAGTCTTCCACACACATAATTCACCCATGTCATGTGTTGGAGAGACTGAAGAACTCCAAAATGATAGAGTGTGGCGTTTTGCACAACACTAGCTGTGTTATTTGAAATTTTTTCTTTATCAAAAAAACTAAAAGGAATATAGTTTCTATTTTCTGAAGATGTTAGAGGGATAAAAACATATTGAGAATCAGGTTGTCGTATTTCTCCAAAAAGCGTTGGGGTTTTTGCTAATTCTTGAGTTTCTTTTCGCGCACTTTCACCTCTCAATTTTTTAATACTTTCAACTCTTTCTAAAACTTTTGGGAGTGATTTCAAAATACTTGGATCAGCACCCTTAAGCCACAAACAATATCTTTTTTCTCCATTCAAATATTCTTTTGCACTAATAAGGTCCTTGAAAAACTGTTCTGCATTTGGTTCAAGTTTAAGAAATTCTTCTTTTTCTTCTTCTGTGAATAAGAAATTTCCACCATCGTTTGGCATACTTCCAAAAACAATTTCCGGAACATTACAAATAGGCTTTCTTCTATTTTCAATAAACACGTCTTCACTCGCAACTAAATACGCATTAATATTTTCAACCTCTCTTTCTTTCGGTTCACTTTTTATTGTTTCGTATTCAAAAAGATATTTCTTTGGTGTGTCGCACGTTGCAAAACCAACAATTACACAATATACCGCAGCAACCCCCGGAGCGTCGTTATTCCATTTGAAAGTTTGATGAGCAAAATGTATAACCACTCCATACTTTTCTTTAAGTCTTTTCCAAAGAATTCCCACTTGTTCACCTTGGCAAATACTGTTTGTGGACACGAAAGCTGTTTTTATTTTTGTGTTTTGCGTGTATTTCGCAGCTTTTTCATACCAAGCAGTCACAAAGTCCAAATTCCCTGCTCCTTTTGCATTTTCAAACACTTTCAAGAAACTTTCTTTTTGTTCTTTACTCATTATTCGGGCGCCGACAAAAGGCGGATTTCCCAAAATATATGAAAGATTTTCTTTTGGAATCACTTCTTCCCAGTCTATTGCGAGTGCGTCTGCATGAACAATTGTCGCAGGCTCACGAAGTGGAATACGAGCATAGGCTTGACCAAACGTTTCGGAAAGTTCCATATTCATTTGATGATCTACCAAATACATCGCTGTTCGAGCAACAAGCGCTGGAAATTCTTCTATTTCTATTCCGTAGAACTGATTAACATTTATTTTTGAAATGTCTTCCGCCCCAAAGAGAACCATCTTTTGGTCTTTGCGAAGTTTTTTCAAAACTTCAAGTTCAAGCCTGCGAAGTTCTCTGTATGAGGTAACTAAGAAATTTCCACACCCACATGCTGGGTCGAGGAATGTAAGAGTGGTTAAATATTCGTGAAATTTTTCGAGCTTTTTTCTATCGTGTTTTGCTTTGTCGAATTCGATATAAAGTTCATCCAAGAAAAGCGGATGAATAACTTTTAGAATATTTAATTCTGATGTGTAATGAGCACCGAGCTGCCTTCGGGACTTTTCATCCATCACACCTTGGAAAAGCGAACCAAAGATTGAAGCTGAAATACCAGACCAATCGAACTCGCAACATTTAAGAAGCTTGAGATATGCTGTAACATCGAGCGAAACAGGCGAAAGATTTTCTGCGAAAATTCCTCCGTTTATATATGGGAATTTCATTAAATGTTCATCTGTGTTTGTTTGTCTTTTTTCTTGTGGAGTATTCAGGGTGTAGAAAATCTGCCCGAGGTGAATCCCGAGATCAGACCCATCTTGGTTTATTCTTTTTTCAATATAATTTCTAAAAAGTCCTTTTTCAAAAATACCTGTGTCGTCTGCAAATAAGCAAAAAAGTACGCGAATTAGAAAGACTTCTAGTTCATGCCCGGAATAACCAGTCTTGGCTATTTCGTTGTGGAAATCCGCCATGAGCTTCGCACCTTTAATACTCACCTCTTCTTCTTTTCCATAATCAATTTGTGAAGTGTGCCCAGAAATAAAATCAAAAAGATGGATATTTTTTGAAAGGTCTTTTAGCAGAAATTCTGTTTCTTTTTCTTGATCAAGGTCTATTATTCTTATCTTTTCAAAATCAGAAACTATGACGTATCTGGGAAGCTCTGTGTCTTTTAATCCTGGGAAATAGTCTTTCGCTTGCATGAAAGCCTTATCCAGACTTTTTCCTTTTGATTTGTGTTCAGCAAGCATTACGCCCTTCCACAGAACATCTATAAAACCTTGCCCTCCGTCTTGTTTTTTAACTTGGTGCTCAAAAGAAGCTACTCGACGACGCGAAATTCCAAAGACGTCAAAAAGTCCATCCCAGAAACTTTTCGCTTCTGCATCTTCATTTACATCTCTTTCCCATTCTTTTGAGAAAGATAGGGCTCTATTTCTGATTTCATTAAGAGTAATCACTTTTGTTATTTTTTATATTATAATAATTTATTCAAAATAAACTTGAATCAAGTTTTTATTCCACCGGGCACGTATTCTTCCCCACAACTACACAAAACCAGAAAAGAAGGCGGGGGTCAGGCTCCATGTGGTAGTGGCGGCTCACAATAGTAATCCTACACCTATTATCATTCGAATCAAACGATTCGAATGACCGACACTCTTGGCAACTCCACGCAAAGAGCTTTTACTTTTTCAAAACAGCGCCATAGATGAAGCCAATAATGAACAAAAAGAGTCCCATTTCTAGGACTCTTTTTGTTTTGCGCGGCCGACCGGACTTGAACCGGCAACCTCTCGCGTGCACTTTACCCCCTATTTTCATAGCGGCATGGACTATATCTTCACCGTGTCATTCGAACAGTTCGGATGATTTAGGTGCTTCGGTATCTAGTCTCTACGGCGCCCCTCAAAATATCTAGAAGACATAGTGAGGGTTCCCTCGGTATTCGCATATCCCTGTTACAGGACTTAGCCACCACCGATATCCCAAAGAGTTTCAATCTGCCCTTTCGACAGAAAGC
>CAYMIO010000001.1:19679-38459 GCA_964390875.1 uncultured Candidatus Saccharibacteria bacterium | reverse complement strand
CCCACGCTCTAACCAACTGAGCTACGCCGACATTTTCGACTTCGGAGAATGTTTGACATGTCACCTGTCGAAATGTTGCGGGGGCCGGAATCGAACCGGCGCCTCAAGGTTATGAGCCTTGTGAGGTAACCACTCCTCCACCCCGCTATAAAACTGACTACATACATCTACCTTGTTACGAGCACATGGCTCATAACCTTCTGGTTATTCGCGCTATAGTCTTGATGGAGGTAACCACTCCTCCACCCCGCTATAAAAACACTGGTTTTGCCCCTAATGAAGCTTCCCGAGGATACCACGGAAAAGTACTTTTTGCAACGGGTTAGGCCTTTCCACAGCCTGCATTTTTCTTGAGATTTTCTTTAGGAGCCAATTGCTATACTGTTTTCATGATTACGGAAAAGGACACCCAAAATCTCATCAATGCATTTTCTAAGGTTTTTGCAACCAAGCAAGAACTATTCGAATTCAAGGATGAAATCCGAGAAATAATTGTTGCCCAAACCGCTGCCGTGGACGGCTATTCAAAACGCATGGAAAACTACTACCAAGAATTCCTTCTCATGAACGCGCATATGAACCGCCAAGAAGCCAATTTCGTGAACATGAAAAAAGCGATCACAACCGCTTCCGATTAAATATACTTAAATTCCCGAAACACGTTCTCATACTGCGAGATAGCTCGCTGAGCGTCGCGATAGGTAATGACAAGTTCGGATCCTTCGTGAGCGATCCTGTTTCGAAGACGATGCGCCTCCCACGCATCCTGGTACGTCTGAAAAGCTCCAGGACCCGCATTCTTGAGGCGCTCACCAAGGCTCGCGCCCGGATACCCACTCCCCTCTATCACCACATCAAGAAGCGCATCCGCTTCGATAATAGCCAGCCGCCAATCGGATTCATTTTTCGAAGCAATATAATCCTGCACCACTTCCCATCGAGCACGGCCCGGCTTTTCCACTTCCGCTGCCCTGTCCATACTTTGGGTAATCTTCCCAAATAGCTTTCCCATTTCTCCGCCGGGATATTCGGTATCGTGATAGGCGCCTTCAGCATGGTCGGTTTTGTGATACACATGTTCAGCGTGCGATGCTTCCATTTCAAAGAGTCTGACAAGAAGATAAATGATGAGTGTGATGAGCCCAACACACAAAAATGAAATAACAACCCGAAGTACGAGCGGCACACGGTTGGTGACAAAAAAATCAACAACACCTTCAAAGAAGGAAAGCATATTCTGAAAAATAAAATCAAGATTGAGGAATGTTGGCTCAAACGGTCCACGAGAAAGTCCAAAGACAATCACAAGAAGCGCGACAATCGCGATAATACCAAAAAGCATACCGAGTCCTGGTCCACCACCTCCTTCTGATTCATCAGCCATACGCTGTATTATACTCGCGACTCGAACTCTTTACCAAGGGAAAAAAGCGTTTCATCTTTCCATCTCGGTGCGGTGATCTGAATAGAAAGCGGAAGTCCTTCGCTGGTAGGGTACGAAGGGATAGCGATCGAAGGACAACCGGTGATATTCGCCGGTGCATTGAAGACATCGGAAAGATACATCGCGACAGGATCAGACATTTTTTCTCCGATCTTAAATGGCGGAGTTGGCGTCGTAGGATTCACAATGAAATCCACCTTCTCAAATGCTTCATCGAGTTCACGCGCGATGCTTTCACGGAGGAGGACGGCTTTGTTGTAGTAGGCGTCGTAATAGCCGTGGGAAAGGACGTACGTGCCAAGCAGGATCCTGCGGCGGGCTTCCCTTCCAAAACCTTTTCCGCGCGTTTTGGTGTAGAGTTCGTACAACGAAGCGGCTTCAGCACGATTGCCATAGCGAATACCGTCAAAACGTGAAAGGTTCGTTGAAACCTCAGCCGGCATGACGACGTAATACACCGCGAGAGAATACGGCATGAGTGGAAGCGAAAGCGGTACTATCTCATACCCTGCATCTTTGAAAATATCGAGTGAGCGATTGAACGATGCGCGTACTTCCGGGTCCACACCATCGAGCGAATAGCAAAAATCCGGCACGCCAATTTTCTTTGTTCCACCTTCCTGCTTCGCAATTCTTTTTTCAAGAGGCACTGATGTCGCATCGAGTGGGTCATGGAACGCAAGCATCTTCGCGATAATCTCCGCATCTTCCACAGTCTTCGCAAGCGGTCCTATCTGGTCGAGCGAATTTCCCATCGCGATGAGTCCGCGGCGAGACACCGAACCATACGTCGGCTTGAACCCGACAAGATTACAAAACGCAGCCGGCTGACGGATTGATCCACACGTTTCACTTCCAAGCGCAAAGAGTGCGCCGTCCATCGCCACAGCAGCAGCTGAACCTCCAGAAGATCCTCCTGGTACACGTTCTGTGTCGAGCGGATTTCTGGTGACACCATATGCGCTGGTTTCAGTAGAACTTCCGAGCGCGAATTCATCCATGTTGGTGCGGCCAATCAAAATCGCATTTTCATCAATGAATTTCTGAAGCACGGTCGCTGTGTAGCTTCCTGTGTATCCATCAAGCGCCTTCGATGCAGCACCCGAGACTTTTCCCTGAAAAAGAATATTGTCTTTCACGGCAAGAGGAATACCGGTGAGAAGCGTCGCGGTGCCATCTTTGAAACGCGCTTCTGCTTTTTTCACCTGTTCGTCAATATCGTTATAGATTTCAAGATACGCATTAATGTCACCATTTTTCTTTTCGATTTCTGCAAGATACGCATCGGTGAGCTCACGCACAGAATACTCACCCGAAAGAAGCGCTTCGTGCGCTTTTGTGATGCTGAGGTTTTTGAGGTCGATAGACATATTAGAGCACTTTGGGAACTTTCAAATAATCGCCTTCTTTTTCTGGGAAAGCTTTTTTGATGAGCATGCGGGTTTCTTCTGATGAATCTACCGCAACGTCTTCGCGCAGTGAATTGTAGAATTCACCTGCTTTTGGTGCGTGCCCGGAAGTCGCCGCGTCTTGAATCTGGTTGATATAGCCAAGAATAGAGTCGAAGCTTTCGGCAATCACCTTCTTCTCCCCCTCTTCAATATCAAGCCGCGCAAGCTCGCACAAGCGGTCCATGTCTTTCATTTCCATAGAGGAAATTTAACACAGAAACGGAATGTGTGAAAGAGAAACACATTGACTAATCACATAAAGAATGCTACGGTAATTTAAATTCAAAAAAACAAAACAATGGCAAAAGATTACGATCCACTTTTAAGTACCTTAAGAAACACGGGTACACAGATCCTGCACGGTATCTTCAGAACCAACTTTTGGTACAACGAAGGTATATTGAGTGATCCTGATAACGAACACTTACCACAACAAAATCCACGGATTAGATTTTCAATTGGAGAAACTAATTTGGGTTTCATTTCTGTTACCAAAGAAGATGTTGAGGATGCAAGCCCTGAAGGATATGCAACCGAAGTAATTTTTATGGTTAACATAGGCACCAGCGGCGAAAAGTTACTTATTTGTTTACGGGAAGACAAAACCGGCCTAGTGGATTACGCAGAAAAAGCAGTGTTTGGAAAATTTACAGCAATCATGGTGTGATCTAACAAGCAAATAAAAAGCCGAACTAATCACTCGGCTTTTTTTATAGCTGATTTATTTCAAGAGTGAACGCAACGCCGATTCATCGATAACGTTCACACCAAGCTTTTGTGCGTCACTAAGCTTCGTCCCCGCTTCTTCCCCTGCCACCACATAGTCTGTTTTCTTGGAAACCGAACCGGCAACCTTTCCGCCGCGGGCGAGGATTTCTTTTTTGGCTTCGTCGCGGGTCATCATCGGAAGCGTTCCGGTGAGCACGAATACTTTTCCCGCAAGCGTACTTTTCTTCGGCGCTTCTTCTTTCTGTATAACAACACCATGCTCTAGAAGCTTTTCAATGAATTTCCTATTCTCTTTCTCTTTGAAAAACGCATGCACCGTTTTTGAAACGACAGGCCCAATGTTCTCTATCGCCTGGATATCTTCTTCACTCGCATCCATTACTTTCGAAAGCGTGCCAAACGCCCGAGCCAAATCGCGCGCTGTTTCTTCTCCCACATTTGGAATACCAAGCGCAAAAAGGAATCGCGAAAGGGGTACGCGTTTCTTCGCATTAATTTCATTCACAATATTCTCAGCACTTTTTTCACCAAAACGTTCAAGTCCCGCGATGTCGGTTGCTTTGAGTGTGAAAAGATCAGCCGCATCAGAAATGAGACCTTCTTCCTGAAAGCGGTCTATCACTTTGGGACCTACTTCATAAATTTCAAAAACGGAAACAAAATGCACAAGCTGTCGGTGGTTTTTTGCAGGACATTTCGTGTTGGTACAATAATATGCGGCGCTCGATTCTTTGGTGGAGAGCTCTTCCTTTTCTACCGGCGCATCACACACCGGACACCGTTTCGGCATTGCGAATTTCTTTTCTGTGCCACTTCGAAGACCTGTGAGCACTTCCACCACTTCGGGGATCACATCCCCCGCTTTGTGGATCACCACCGTATCGCCCACACGAATATCGAGACGTTCAATCTGGTCGATATTATGAAGTGTCGCTTTCGAGACGCGACTTCCAGCCACAAGGGTCGGGTCAAACATTGCCACAGGAGTGAGCACTCCTGTGCGACCCACATTTACCGTGATACCGCGCACCACTGTCGTGGCACGCTCAGCAGGATATTTAAATGCCACCGCATAGCGAGGCGCTTTTCCGATGACACCAAGCTCCGCTTGAAGGCGCGTGTCATTGACCTGGACTACCACACCGTCGGTACCAAATGGAAGGTTTTCGCGCGCTTCGCCGACACGATCGATGAAGGTGAAGAGTTTTGAAAAATCAGAAAAAATAAGTTCGAAATCTTTGGTGGTGGAAAAGCCGAGCGCAGCGAGGCGTGCATGCTCATCGGAGTGCTTCGGCAGTTTCGCGCCATCGATCTCAGCAATATTCCATGCAATAAAATCGAGTCTTCTTTCTTTCGTGAGCTTCGGATCAAGCTGCCTCACACTTCCCGCCGCCGCATTTCTCGTATTCGCAAACAGCGGTTTCCCCTCTTTCTCATTCCGCTCATTCAATTTCTTCCACACAACCTTGCGCATGATAATCTCACCCCTTACTTCAATCGTGCGAGGCACCCCAGAGACAGGCACTTTTTCAGTGCCGAAACTGTTTGAGCGCTCCTTATGATCAAAAAAATCAGAGCGCGAGTTTTTCGGTGCTGAAAAAGTGCCTGTCTCTGGGGTGCCGTGTAACTTCAGTGGCACCGTATCAATCATTTTCACATTCTCAGTAATATCTTCCCCGATCTGCCCATCACCACGAGTCGCGCCACGTACAAGTACCCCATCTTCATATTGAAGCGAAACGGCCAGACCATCGAGCTTCAGTTCAGCAAAATATTCCACACTTGAAACATCAAGAAGTTTTTTCACCCTCTCATCCCATTTCAAAACCTCTTCTTTTGAAAACGCATCTTGAAGCGAAAGCATTCGCGTCGCATGAGTATACTTTTCAAATTTCGGGAGCGGAGCGCCAGCGACGCGATTCAAAGAAGAGTTCGCATCCGCATATTCAGGGTATTGTTCAAGAAGCGCATGCAGTTCACGCGTCAGCGATTCATACACATCATCGGTCACACGAGGGTCGTTTTCCACGTGGTATTTATGCCGAAGAGCGGCGATTTCCTCGCCGAGCTTTTCTATTCGTTTTTTCGCTTCTGTTTTATTCATAGAAAAAGGCGTGTGTAAGACGCCTTTTAGTATAGCAAAATAAGTGTTTTCCGGCTTTAGTTGCCACCTGGGCCCGTTGACGATCCATTTCCTGAACCAAGATCAGGAGGAACACCGATACCTCCGTTACCAGGATCAGTAGGAGGCGCAGCAACAGTGTAATACGTAGCACGAAGCGCACGCTCTACAAGAAGCCGAGAATTCTGTGTTCCATTGAAAAGAATCTGGGCAGTTTCAGTACATGGAAGGTTGTATCCTTTTGACTCGATAATAGTACCGCGAAGGTTGTTAACCGGATCAATGAGTGTGCTCTTCTTCACGACAATATGCGCGCAGCCACCACCGGGGATTTCCACAGCTCCATCAACATCACTAATATCAAAATCATAAATACGTTCAATACCATCACCACCGCTATCACCAAGTGTACTAATAGACGTCTCGGCGCAGTGAAGTATCGCTTCAGGGTTCGCAAACGCACTCGCCGCAACACGGTCAGCTGCAAGCGCACACTCAAGACCAGTGTCCGCAGCAAAGAATGCAAGATGCGATTCTTTCGCCTGGATACCAAAGGTGGCTTCGCGATATGCGGTGTTGGCCATACCAAGAGCCATCACAAGGATCACACTCGCGATGAGCACTGTGATGAGAAGAACGTATCCGCCTTGTGTATTATTGCCATTCATATAAGTACTCTGTCATTTCTATCTCCCGCTGTGCGGTACCATCTTGCCATGAGACGACACTTCGCACTTTGATTCCATTACTAATATCTCCGCCAACCATTTCGATAAAAATCTTTCTGCAGAAAAGGGTGCGATCCATAAAGCCAGTATTGGAAGTGTAATATCCTGTGTCATTGGTTCGAAGATAGCAGCTTTGTCCGTTTGCACTACCAAACCCCATTTGCACTCCTCCTCCTTGCGAAAGGGTTGCTGTTTGGATTGGCTCCACGGTACATCCCGCAGAACTCATACACAAGTTGTCGATCGAATCAACAAATGCTTGAAAACCGACAGCGCCAGGCGACGTAAATACATACATATCACGAACATTGCGCATGATCTCGATTCCTTCTTGCCCAAGGTAGCTCGCCGTCAGACGATTGCGAACAAAGTTCACATTCGTGACACTCGATGCTGAGACAGAAACAAGTGCGACGAGAACCATCGAAAAGATAGTAATAGCCATAATGGTTTCAACAACCGTGAATCCTTTTGTATTGTGAGGTGTGCGGTATTTCATATTATGAATCTATGTTACGAGACGAGATAGTGGTCTGAATATTGAACGGAAGGTTGCTAGTCTGGAATGTGGTTACTCCATACAAACGGATAATAACGCGCGGCTGACGTGCATCACCCACCGTCGTACCTGTCACTGTAAAGCCTGATCTTCCAAGGTCAATCTTCATATCTTCGGGAGTGATACGCTTATACACTGCATCGTTCTCAGCATCGCTATCAAAACCACTCGTAGACTTCACAATGTAGCCATCTTCAATACCATCCTCTGGGCCATCCACCATCCAGTACACAATATTGTCACTATCATCATCAGGGTCACCACCCAAACCTTCAAATTGAAGCGAAAGGCCAGCCATCTCCCCCGGTGCTCCACCCTCACAATCTAATTGCACAAAACTCGAACTCGCTGGACAGCTGATGAGAGTAGAGAGACGAATATTGCGACTCATATCTTCCATCACAAAACTCAGGTTGTCGAGTGAAGAGCGAAGCGCATCATTTGTCTTGTGTGATTTGTTTACAGAAAGAAGCACGCTGATACCCACCATCATGACGACCACGAAAAGTCCGCTCGCCACCATGACTTCGATAAGTGTGAATCCTGTATTTTTTGGGATAGATGTTTTCATATATTAATTACCTCCTAAATCGTCTGTTCCTCCTGTGCCTCCACCGGTAATATCCGAAAGGGTTGCCGACTTCACGGCAATCTGCCCAAGCGATGTGACGGTAATCATTCGATATGAAGTGTCAGTTCCTGTACCACTTTTCAGGATAATGCGAATATCTTCAGAAAACTCCGTCGGAGCACCACCTTGGTCGTCGTTATCGGTCGCAATAAGGTCAGGAAATGGACGCTCAAACATAAGCGCGACTTTGTCGTAGGAACAATCATCTCCTACACAAATGCGGTAGATCTCTTGCTGAGCACCACCGATAAGGATCTCATCGATACATTCGGTTTCAGTAGAAATACACGCGGAGCCGTCGTTGGCATTTTTGAACATGTTGTCGTTGTTCTCATCAAAGAAAATCCAAAAACGATCGTGCGTGTCTGGTTCTGCGATATCAAAGTACACGCCGTATTTTGGTTTCCAGTTGGCACTGTCTTCTATCAGAATATTCTGACCGGGGCTACGTGGGTATTGACCAAGGATTGCAGAATTCTGCGCCTGCTTGATGCGAAGCGCGATATCCTGCGCGGTGTTAAACAGATTGACGCCATCAGTAAAAGTCGAAAAGCGGATCAGAACGACACTTGAGAGTACTCCAAAAATCGCGATCACAACTACAAGCTCGATGGCGGTGAAGCCTCGATGAGTGTTTCGTTTCTGATGTCGGTTGAAGAACATGCGCATATATTATAGAACAAAGAATCGCGAGAGCATACCGTATATGTTGGGAATAAGATATATGAGGAACGCAGAGAGAGCAAGAAACGGACCAAACGGAATAGCGCTGCGCATACCGTAACGTTTTTTTGCAAACGCCATAAGTGTGAGCGAGACAAGCGCTCCCATCCAGAACGCAACAACAACCGCAACAATTCCCGGAAGAATACCAAGCAGCCAGCCAATACCCAGCATGAGTTTCGCATCACCAAGACCCATCAGCTTCCCTTTCGAGAAAAGCCAGAGCGCCGCAAACGGAAGCGCTATCACCGGACCAGCAAGAAGTGCTGAGAGTTCCGGCATGTGGATCACAAGCGCTCCATCGCGAAGTAAAAAGAGTGATACAAAAATAACCGCATTTACTCCCCACACAAGGTTGCTTGGGATGATAGTGTGGCGGATATCGTAGACAGAAATTGCAATCCAAATAGAAAAAATGAAAACCGCAAAGGTTAGGTTGATGAGGAAGAGTTCGATATTAAAAGGAAGAAGCGGTATGAACTTGAGCGCCACAAGCATGAAAACTAAACCAGTGAGCGCTTCCACTATCGGGTACTGCCATGAAATCCTCGCAGTACATTTTGTACACTTCCCTTTCTGCACAAGAAAACTCGCCAGTGGCACGAGCTCATGCCAATGAAGTGTCTTTCCACACGAGAAGCACATCGATCTTCCGCCGAGCGTGCGACCGGTATTCATGCGAAGCACAACAACATTCAAAAAACTTCCAATAATTGTACCCAAAAAGAAAATAGCAATGCCGATAAGTATGTCCATTAGTTTCTATTGTATCACTCATTATTTTTTTACCAAACAAAAAACCACTCATTGAGTGGTTTTTTGTTTTAAGATACGATTCTTTTACAAGAAACAAACTTTTTTACGAACACGCTGTAGCACCACTAGTCAAAGCAGCAGCCTGCTGTTTTGAGGCACCACTTGAGTCAACACACCAGAACGCTCCGGAAGTTGAAGGAAGCGGAGCAGAAACAGCCCATGCTGTACCACTGGTGTAGCAAACAGGAAGACCCCCAGCTGGGTAGTTGTCTTCATCAGACAATCCAAGCATACCACTTGCAGTGTCACTCCATGGAGCAACTGAAGGAGCTGTTGTACATCCATCAACAGTAGAAGAAGTACCATAGTTTCCTGCTGTTGAGTAGTACGATTCCATTGCTGCACGCATGTTTGAAAGCTGAGCTTTCACTTTAGCGTCATTGGCTTTTGCACGAGCATTCGAAAGAGATGCAAGCACAGTAGCCGCGAGGATACCGATGATCGCGATCACAACGAGAAGTTCGATGAGCGTAAAACCTTTTTTATTATTGATCATATTTTTATAGATTGTTATAAATCTTTTTAGAACATGCGGATACCGAGCGCATGTCCTCGACCCAACCCGCCCGAATTGGCGGGCTAGCTGTATGAAGATTATATCACGGAAGAATACCGAAAGAGGTAAAGAGGCAAACTGTGGAAAACAGAACCGGAGTTTTATTAGAAAAAATTACCACAAAGCGAAGCCCCGGCCCCATTTCAAAGCCGAACATGATTTAGCGCGTTCGACTGCAAAATACCGAACGCGCGCTGAGAGGTTTTGAAATGGGGCCGGGGCGGAGCGATTAGGAGCAATTTTCAGCAGGCGATTTCGAACTGATTTTCTGAGTGAGGAATCGTATGCGTGTCCGAAAGAGGCGGTGCGGGCGGAGCGATTGTTATTGAGGGGCGGCGAAAATGAAATTTAATTGATACTCGAAGCAATATTGTAAATCGGCACAAGCACAGAGGCAAGCAAAAGACCCACCGACACACCAAGCGCCACAATCATGAACGGTTCAATAAGACCAATAAGCGTATCCACCGCTTCATCCACTTCACGTTTGTAGAATTTCGCCACCGTCTTCAAGATATTCGGAAGCGAACCAGTTTCCTCACCCACCTTCACCATTTGCACCATGATAGGCGGAATCTGCTCCGGATACTGCGCAAACGAATCAGAAAGTGCGCGACCACCTTTCACCGCTTCAGCAGATTCAGTCATGATATTACTGTACACACGACTACCCACAACACTTCCCGTAATCTCAATCGATCGGATGATAGAAATACCCGAAGAAAGCATTGTGTCGAGGTTGTCGGCAATACGCGAAAGATAGAGTTTTTTGAAAAGCGGTCCAATAACAGGGATATGAATCTTAAGCGCATCCAGATAACTCTTTCCCCTTTCAGTACGAGCCATATGGATCACGTACGCAGCAAAGACCACAACAGCAATCAAAAGAAAGATTCCGTAATCCACCAAGAACTGACTCAAGCCAAGAACGATTTTTGTATAGATAGGAATATCCTGACCCGTCTCAGTGATGATGGCGCCCAGTTTTGGAATAACGAGCGTAAACATAAGAAGCATCACCGAGATAAACACGATGATAACGAACGCTGGGTAGATGAGCGCATTTTGAGTTTTCTTCGTCAGTTCATACTGACGGTCGAGGTAGTCGGCAAGATACGCAAACACTTGGTTGAGCTTACCCGACTCTTCACCGGCGTGCACCATGTTCACATAAAAATCAGAAAAGATCGTAGGATGTTTTGCCAAAGCGCTCGAGATAGCGTATCCGGCCTGGACGTCTTCTGTCACCTGGTTGAGCGCGCGACGAAGCATCGGATTTTCCACGTTGGTCGCCATAAGAGAGAATGCCTTCACCGCCGAAACCTGCGCATCAAAGAGTGTCGCAATCTGACGCGAGAGGATCACCACGTCTTTCATCGGCACACGCTCGAAGATGACAAGGTTCATGATTCCTTTCTTTTCGCCTTCTTCCATCACTGTTGTGACAATAAGACCGCGACGCTGAAGCGCAGTAATAGCCAGATCCTTCGTCTGTGCTTCTACTATTCCTTGTTTCTTTTCTCCTGCAGCGGTGACTGCTTCATATCTAAAATTCATATAGCAACTCTCTTAAAGAAGGCGCTCAAGAGCCTTCGGATTGAGCGAATAAAGGTACGCATTGTCGAGACTGATCTCGCCTTTTTGCACGAGCTCTACAAGCGAACGGTTCATGTCGACCATGCCCTGTTCGAATCCTGTTTCAATAACCACATCAATCTCATGTGTCATTCTCTCGCGGATAAGATTGGAAACAGCATTGTTGTTGATGAGAAGCTCATAGGCTGGCACACGTCCACCTGAAATGCGCGGAATAAGACGCTGAGAAAAAATACCAAGAAGCGAGCTTGAAAGCTGGAGGCGGATCTGGTCTTGCTGGCCTGGTGGGAATGAGTCGATGATACGGTCGATAGTCTGTGACGCGTTGTTGGTATGCAAAGTCGAAAGAACAAGGTGGCCAGTCTCAGCGGCAGTCACCGCAGTGGCGATCGTTTCAGGGCTTCGCATTTCGCCCACCATGATAGCATTCACGTCTTCGCGGAAAATAGATTTGAGTGCAGTATCAAAACTCTCGGTATCAAGACCGACTTCGCGCTGGTCGATGATAGAGTGTTTTGGTTCAAACACGTATTCGATCGGATCTTCGATAGTCACGATGTGTTCAGTACGTTCGCTGTTGATGAGGTCGATCATCGCGGCCATCGTTGTCGATTTTCCTTGACCAACAGGACCCACCACAAGAAAGAATCCTTGTTTCTTGCGAGAAAATGTTTCGAGCACACTTGGAAGTTTGAGTTCACTAATCGTTTTGATCTTTGGGATGAGACGAAGCGCAGCTGAATAACTTCCCTTCTGGACGTACGCATTACCACGAAGACGCGCATCGCCTTGGAACGTGTACGCGAAGTCAACTTCTTGTTTTTTTACAAACGCCTGATATTTCTCATCTCCAAGAAGCGCCAAGAGCATTCCTTCAACTTCTTCTTTCGTGAGAATATGCTCCTGCATGAGAAAGATGAGCTGACCTGACACACGGATAGCAGGATACCTCCCCACTGAAAAGTGAAGATCGGACCCTTCTTCGCGCATAAGGGTAGAGATAAGATTTTCAAGAAGTTGTTGGTGCTCTTTCATACGTTATTTAGTGGTGAGTGTGCTCATAATTTCACTTACGTGAGTGATAACTTCCGAGGGAGTGGCATTTGCCTTCACGATATACCCAGCGACGCCCAACTCTTTTCCTCGTTCGATATCAGTGTGATCTCCCCTGTTGGAAAGGATGATGCGAGGAACAGTGGGAAGGATATTTTCTTCTTTCAATTTCTCGATGAGTTCGAATCCGTCCATGATAGGCATAACCACGTCGGTAAGAATAACATCAGGAGTTATACCGCTTCGAAGTTTGTCGAGCGCAGGAGCTGAACCAAGCGCTGTGTCGACTTCGTATCCCGATTGCTTGAATTTGAGCGCATACATATCGAGAAGGAATGTATCGTCGTCGATGATGAGCACTTTTGTAGGTTTCTTATCTGCCATACTGATACTTAGTATACACTACTTGCGATTAAAAATTGTAAATTTCCTGAAATGGAATCGATCCTTGCATGCATTTGAGAAGCGCATCTTCACGCATGGTAAGGAAGCCTCCTTTACGAGCCGCTTTATACAACTCTTGCTCCACAGGGTTTGAAAGAATGATGCGCTGCATTTCAGCGTCAATCTTCACCACCTCAAAAACCGCCATTCGTCCACGCGTACCTGCGGGACACTCCGGAGACGGCTGCGCTTCAAAAAATGAACCACCGAGGGGAAGATTTTTCTTGTACTCTTCAGGATAGTCGGCAAACTGTTTATCCACCATCGCTTTCATTCCCTCTTCCATGGGGAGTTCTTTTTTTGAGTCGGGGCAGATGATGCGCGCGAGGCGCTGGCCAATGGTCAGAATGAGGGTCGGTGCGATGAGATAGGGATCGACGCCCATGTCCACAAGACGTGGTATAGCGCCGAGCGCGCTGTTGGTGTGGAGTGTCGAAAGCACAAGGTGACCAGTAAGAGCAGCCTGAATAGCAAGCTGCGCTGTTTCCTTGTCGCGGATTTCTCCCACCATGATGATGTTGGGGTCTTGACGAAGGATAGAACGAAGACCAGATGCGAAGGTGTACCCGATCTCAGGCATCACCTGTGACTGGTTCATCATTGGCATGCGGTATTCGATAGGATCTTCAAGAGAAACAGCATTCGCCTTCTCGCGATCAAGATCGTTGAGCATAGAATACAGCGTGGTTGATTTACCGGAACCTGTCGGACCAGTGATCAGCACGAGTCCATAGGGACGAGTGATAGCATCTTTCACAAGCGCAAGGTTACTTGGAGAAAATGCGAGTGAGTCGAGTGGCTTTACTCCTTTTTCAGAGTCGAGAATACGCATCACCACTTTTTCTCCATAGGATGTTGGAAATGTTGATACACGGAAATCAATCTTTCTGTTTCCAAGTTCTTTGATGCGCGTCGAGAATCCGCCGTCTTGTGGTTTTCTTTTTTCATCAAGACGAAGTTTCGCGAGAATCTTGATACGCGCGACGATACCGGCGTACACATTGAGCGGAAGGACGAGCGATGTATGCAAAATACCGTCCACGCGAAAACGCACTTTCACCTGCTCCCCTGTATTTTCAATATGAATATCGGATGCACTTCCTTCAATAGCGTGACGAAGGATCACAGCCACGATCTTGATGATCGGCGCATCTTCGACGATCTTCTCTTCTTCACCTGGCTTGAGTACCGCTTGTGGATTGTCGCCTTCGATAGTGATACCACTCGTATCCACCTGCGAGAGTTCCTGGTCGAGTTCTGTGACCGCTTGATCCACTTCGCCAGTGATACCTTTGTAGTTGGCAGCAATTGCTTCATAGTCTCCGTAGGTAATAGCGGTGAGCGTGTACGGAATATTCATCTTAGAAGTGATGAATTGCACGGCGTCGGTAGCCTGGATATTTTCAGGATCCACAATACCGATTTCAAGTGTTCCGTTAGTAAAAGTAAGTGGAACGATGCGATAGTATTTTGAAGATTCTTCGGGAATATATTTGAGTGTGTCGAAATTCACCGACTTAGGGTCCACTCGACGCGCAGGAATAGAAAAATAATCCCCTTTGGCTTGGAGAATCACATCAGGAGAAATGCCAGCGTCTACCAGTGCGCGCTCGAGCACTCCTTCGTATTTTTGGTTTGCTACACCTGTTGCAGCAGAAAGAGTCGCTTCGGGAGCGATACCTGCTTCAGCGAGTTTTTGAGCGAAACTCATGCGCTACTGTGCGCCACCAGAACCAAGAGCATTCGCCGCTCCATTGAGCGATGAACTAGTGTTCGGCTGTATTGGTTGCTGTATGCCAGTATTCACGCCTGTTGCGCTATTTGCGCCCGTGATCGCGCTTGCCTGACTAGCAGCAACCGATGCAGCCGCTCCTTCTTGGCCGACTGGAGCGAATGGATTAGAACGACCTTCATTTCCACGAGGAACGATGGTGACACTGAAGTCCTTGAGGTTTTGAAAAGCAGGATCTTCGAAGATAGTCTGGTCGAGGTCGATGTTTTGCATATTGAGGAGAAGCTGAAGAAACTGGTTGCTGACATCTGTCGCCTGACCATCAGGAATACCACTCGCCGAAGCGCCTGTAGTAGCTGAAACAAGACCTGTCTGTGATGCAGCATTTTTCTTTTTGGAATACGCAACACCACCAAAGATGATGCCAAGGAGTACCACTGCTATTAAGATGCCTTTAATAACGTTTCCCATAGTTAGTTCTTGAGCCAATAGGTCTTGACCTCGAAATTATATTTATATTGTCCGGTATTGGCGACCCCCACAGTGTCCGGTGCAGCAAAAGTAATGGATGTAATATCCACAATGCGAAGATTCTTTTCCATATCGCGAAGGAACTTTACGAAATTGCTGTACGTTCCAGTAGATGCGAATTCGAGTTCAAATTCTCCGTATGGGCGATTTTGTGCCTCAAGCTGACCTGGTGTTGCCTGAGCTGTTTTCTTGGTGGCAACTTCCTGTGCGTTGGGGTCGTATTTCACATCACGAGGACGCATTGCTTGTCCGTACGGACGAGAGATCTCTTCGATATCGAGAATGAATCGAATGTTATCGACGTTATCAGGAAGCATTGTTTCAAGCTTCTGTCGGTCTTCTGCTGAAATAGCGTTGTACCTCGCGGTGAGATCATTGCGAATATCAAGAAGTTTTTTGGAATTAGAAAGCGCTTCATTGTATGCACTATAGGTAGCGCGAAGTTCTCCGAGAGATCGGTAGGTGGGATTTGTATAGGAAACAAAAAGACCTATAGAAACCGCGAGAAGTATGATGGGTACGATTAGTCGAAACATATTACAGCTCACTCTCGTTAGTAGCGTCTAAAATGGGAGAATCCATACCATCGAGGCGTTTAAGCGCTTCTCCGTAGAGCACGAGGTTTGGATCAACAGTAAACGTCAGGTCGAAAAGAACATTGCCTTTGTCATCGATGTTGAGGTTTGAAAAGACAGGATCTTTAAAGTATTTGTTCTTAGTAAGCGCATCAGACTGAAGCGCCAAAGATTCGTATTCATCGGTCTTTCCACTCATCTTCACCACAACAAGCGCACTTGCTCCACTACCAGTTACGGTGTGTTCAAACTTTGTAAACTGCACGCTCTTGAGTGTCAGCGCTTCGAGGGATTCGAAAATAGGAGAAATGGAAACGTGATTTTCAAGAATAGTTTTTGCTGAAGAAATGCGGCGATCGAGGTCTTGCAGATCTGCAATGAAGTCGCTTTCAAATGCTGCCGCAGCGCGGTCGAGGTCTGCGCGCATTCCCGCAACACCACGCACGAGACCTGCTTTTGTGAAGTACACAAAACCAGCTGCCGCAACTGAAGCGATGAAAAGGATTGTTGCAAGAAAAAGAAAAAGACTTACAGGACGGACCTTAGTAGGACGCTCTTCTGTGAGCGCTTTTTTTGGAATAAATGATGTTTGGAATTGCGTTGGTTCCATCTCGTTCTATTTTAATACGTAATAGATATACTTGTACAGTGCAAAACTAATCAGTTTGTATTTGGCGAAGCGCAAGACCAAGCGCGACTGCGAATTCAGGACCGATTTCTGCAAGAACTGGTGTAAGAAATGCAGGTGCTTCCACTTTTGCAAATGGATTTCCTCTCACTACGGCATCACCAAACTTCGCTTGAGTCGCTTCGAAGAATCCTTTGAGCAGTGCGCCGCCTCCGATAAGCACTACTTTTGAAACACTCGATCCGGATTTCTTTTCATACTGCACAATCACGTTCTGCATTTCAGAAAGAATATAATCCACAGAGAGTCTCACGATCTCGGTAAGGTTTGGGTATTCAGGACTTCCCACGAGCCCATGAGCCCGTTTCAATTCTTCTGCATCTTTAAACGGCATGCCGAGAGATTTTGAAATAGCATTTGAAATATCAAATGAACCGCGGTTCACGATGTGCACACTTTTGATGATACCCCCCTCTACCACAATCATTTTTGTTTTTGCCGCTCCCACATCCACAAGAAGCACTGTCTTGAGTTCGCGTCCAAAGGTAGAACGAATCGAACTGAATGCTTCGATCTCAAACACCGAAGACGTGATAGACGCCGCGCTCACGATTTCGTTGTACTTCTGAAGTGTGTCTTTGTGGATCGCTGCGATAAGCACTTCTGTTTTTGCTTCAGGTTTTTTATCTGCAGGATCAGCTGGTGTTTTTGATTCGTATCCAGAATCATTTTGTTTGGGAATTGCAAAATAGTCGAGCGTCACTTCAGAAATAGGAACAGGAATATATTTTCGCGCTTCTGTCGGAACCACTTCTTTAAACTGCGCTTCTTGAATAGAAGGAGGAAGTTCAATGACAAATACCAAACTCGCTGATGCAGGAATAGATACTGCTCCTTGATGTGTTGTTACTCCACTTTCACGCATGAGGTCGGCGAGAGCAGTGGCTATTTTTTCAACAGGGAGATTGGTTACTGTTCCAATATCGGAATCCATATATGGACCAAGTGAAAGTGTCCCGTACGTTTCGAGCACCGCAACACCCGCCTTTCGGCGAAGCTGTACAACCTTCACTGAAGACGTACCAATATCAATACCCATAACGCTTTCAGGTGCGCCTCGTTTGAGAAAATTCTGTATAGTGTTTCCGAAAATTTTCTTGAAGTCCATGCGTTATATGCCTCTATATACTCGGAAAGTATACCATACCTTGCTACACTCAAGGGTATGAATATCTGGCACCCTCTTCACCATGGACTCAGTGAACTTCTCCGGTTCATTTTTCCTCCTATCTGCCCCGGGTGTGGAAAAGGAGACTGCTTCTTATGCGCCGCCTGTGAAAAAAGTGTCACTCCGACACGCGTACAGGTCAATGAATCCACTGTCGCCCTCTTCCCCTATCGCAGCCCTGTCGTGAAGCGAATGCTATGGCTTCTCAAGTACCACGGCAAACGCCATATCGCAACGCTCTTTGCTGGATACCTCTTTTCAGCGATCATAGAAGACGCTCCTTTGAAATTTTTCAAACATGAGTTTCTTGTTGTACCCATGCCGATGTCAAAAAAGAACCAAGCGCGGCGCGGATGGAACCACGCCGCGCTCATAGCTCAAGACCTCGCGCACAAAATTGGCGGACAAGCACACTACACAGAAAATGTTCTTTTGAAAATAAAAGAAACACGAAGACAAGCCACGATCAAAAAAAGAAGTTTGCGATTGAAAAACCTCTCAGGTTCAATGCGTGCCTCCCACGTGGACGGAAAAAATATCCTGCTTATCGATGATGTCACCACGACAGGAGCAAGCATCAGTGAAGCAACTCGTGCGCTCAAGGCCGCAGGTGCGCGCGACGTACGCGCATACCTTATTGCTCACTAGTGGCACGAAACGCCTTGATGAGATATTTGAAGAAAAGAAAAAGTGCCGCAAAAGAAACAACATAGAATGCTATCGGTGAAAGCATCACGAGCGCCGCACCTTTGAGTAGACCAATGAGTACCGTCAGCCATGCCCATCTCATGTTCTCATTAAAACGGTCGGTTGCGCTCGGAGCTTTTTGGTTTTCTTCGTATTCTTCTACAGAAGACGGCGTCTCGCGAAGTGGTGAATTGCGAAGGCCAATATCATTTCTTTCTGATCGTGCTTCTTTCACGCTTTGATCAAGACGAAGAAATTGTTCCTTTCGAAAAAGTTCAATGTGAGAAAATTGTTTTTCAGCGAAAGAAACGATGCCGGTTGGAATTCGTTCATTTACTTCTTGCTGAAGAGTAGCGATCTCCTCAAAGGTCATTTCTTTGGCGCTTTGATTGGCACCACTCACCTTCGCATCAAATTGCGCATACACAGGCATGGCGGAAAAAAAAGCGAGGACAAGAAACAAGTATTTCATCTTGCTAGTATACACCAAAACAAAAAGCCCCGAAGGGCTTTTTGTTTTGGTGTAGGATTAGTTAACGTTTGTCAT
>CAYMIO010000001.1:1953-19669 GCA_964390875.1 uncultured Candidatus Saccharibacteria bacterium | reverse complement strand
ACTACAGGAGTTGGCTTATTTTTCATCTGAGGCAAGTATCCAGTGACAGGGTCAGGGAGCACGCCGAGCTGACTATTGTAGCCGAAGCCCCAACAGTATGAGATACCGCTCAGTGCGATACCACAGGCAGCATCAGCACCAGCTGACACACTTGCAAAAGTAGAAGGAAGTGATGTTGTTGGCATTTTCACCTTTGCGGGGAATGGATGTGCTACGTAGGTAGGAGTGCCACCTATACCATTACCGATAGACCCAAATCGTCCAGCCCCCCAGCAGTACAATTCACTCTTTTCGGTTTCTATACCACAAGCGAGGTTGTCTTCAACTGAAACTGATTTGAATGAGTTGGCAACACCAGCAGGCATAACCACAGGGGTTGGAGTAAAAGTATGTGTATCAATAATCGTACCATTACCCTTCATACCAAAGAGGTTGAAGCCCCAGCAATAGAGTTTGTTGTCACCCGCATGGATAGCACACACATTTTGACTTCCACCAACATCAACATCCTTGAAGTTGTTCGTAATACCGACTGATGAGAAATCCACCACACGAGGGATAAGTTGTGGGTTAGTAACACCACCCGTTACACCTGCGTTATCGTGCGCATTTTCACCCCAACAAACGAGTTGTCCGGTTGAGTGAATGCCACATGTTGTACCACCTGTTGATATTTTAACAAATGAATTGGAGAGGCCTGTTCCGGTCATATTGATCTCAGCTACCGGCGCCATTACTCCAAAATTTGACTGCGTGCCACGTCCAAGTTGACCGCGGTGGTTGGCGCCCCAGCAGAATACTTTTCCTGTTCCTGTCTGAATTCCGCATTTTGATTCACCTCCCGAAACATACGAGAATGAGTTCGCAATACCAGCTGGTGATGTGTCTACTTTCGAGATCACCATGTTGGGACCTGAGTATGGGCTATTCCAACAGTAGACTTCGTTGTTTGCTGAATGAATCGCGCAATTTTTCGAAAGCTGTTTGAATGAGTTTGAGACACCACTTGGAAGTGGAACCGCTGTTGGAATATGAATTGCTGGTCCGTTTGCAGTACCCCAACAGTAGAGTTTGCCTGTATTTGAGAGAGCACACGTACCAAGATTGTTTCGAACTGAAATTTCAGTAAATGTTCCTGTCCCTGTTGGAGTACCACTAGTACCGCCATCGGTTGTACCGTTACAGGTAAAGTTGACCATAGTATTCCCCGCTGAAGAACCTTCAACACCCGTAAGTGTTGCGCCAGTGAGAGTAAACATTGAAGAAAATTCACTCTGTGTAAATATCTGCTGGCTTGAAAGATCTTTCAAGATAAGTGAAAGTGGTCCAGTGCGGCGAAGATAAAAGCCTGATGTCTGACCACTTGTAAGACCAAGCATGTCGTTTGGTCCCATAGGAAGAGTGTATCCTGTTGATACGGCTACACCATTTCCATCTGCATTAGGAGTTACATAGAGAGGAGAAGGTGCAGATGACTCGATGCGGATAGAACATCCCGCAACAACAGAACCGCTATTGTTCACAGCAACAGTTCCTCCACCACTTGTGTTTCCACTTGCTGATCCACCAGTATAAGGACTACCACAGTTGGTGCCACTTTTTCCATAGTGTGCCATCCATTCTTTGATGTCACGGAGGTCAACAACACCATCAGCTTTGATATCGTACTTCATCTGGTCAGCTGAAGGAGTACTTGTGAGGTTATCTTGGAGAAGAATAAAGTCGGCAACTTGTACGATAGCGTTACCATCAAAGTCAGCCTGACACTTTGTACTTGTTACTGTGTACATAGTTACAAGAGGGTCACCTGCAACACGCCACTGTGAAATACTACCAAACAGTGAACCATATGAGGTGAAACCAGTTGCCACCTTATACGCATTCATAGAGGTAAGTGTACTTTGATCGAAGACAGTGTCGATCGGTGAAGGCGCAAAGCCTTTACTTGCAAGAAACTGTTCAAGGGCAAGCACTTCTTCGCCTGTTGAACCTTTCTTGAGCGGCGTTGCGATATTGCCCACTACTTGCGCAGTGTTACCAAGCATTCTTCCTTGGCCGGCGTTATAGACGAACATTCCGACACCGAAGAAGATGGCGACCACAAACACGACACGCACGACACCGTGTTCAGGGTTTTTGAAAAAATCTTTGATTTTTTGCATATGCATTCTAAAAAATAATTAATAAGCAAACTCTAAAGAAGGTACTGTGGACCTCTTAATGGTAAGTGTAACGCGCACTACCACACACTACAAGGAGCGCTGTTGATAACGGCTACTGCCTCTCGAGGTAATCCCACACTTTTGCAGCTATATTTCTAGGTTCGCCGACAAGCGGACTGTGGTGCAAATTGATGAACGGCACCGCATTGCATTCAATAATACCAATGCGCTGCTCGCTTGGATCGCGAGTGACATCAGGTACGATAAAGTCAAACCCGAGGATCGGGTCGTCGACAACACGGCCAGCAGCTTCAAGTATTTCAATAATTTTAGGATGTGTCTGTGGTGTCATTTCAATACTTGAACCGCCATAGGAAATACCGATTTTTTCAGAAAGGTCGATCAGCTTCCCTTCTGGAAGAATCGTTTCGTATGTGTATCCCTGGCGCATGAGAAAATCTTCGATCACATGTGTGATTTCGACATCTTTGATGCGACTGTCTTTTGTTTCGTTTTTTATTCTAATGAGTTCGATGATGGTATGTTTTCCGTCGCCGGTAATGCGAGGCGGCTCGCCGCCGAGCACTCCTTCCACTTTTCCGTCGATCACCGTACCGCGCCACACCGGGCCATGCAGATGCTCTTCCACAATGACGTGGTTACACATTTCTTTCGCAATAGAAAACGCAGTATGAAGTTCGTTCTCTGTATAAATGTGCGTTGTCGTGTGCCTTCCGCGAGAACCGAGTCGTGGCTTCACTATCACTGGCTTTTCAACTGATCGAAAAATTTCAAGCGCTTCGCGTATTGTGCGCGCACTTCCGCCTTTTGGTACAGGCACTCCAGCGCGCGAAAGGCGTTCTTTCAAAATAGCTTTGTCGTCCATCCATGCAAGCGATGGATTCTCGTAATCGGTGCGACGCGGAAGACCTTGAAAATAATTCCACTTTCCATTCACTTTTGCGCGAAAAAGATCGGTGGACTTTCCAAGAAAAAGAACATGCTCGATCGGAATTCCACGACGCTTCGCCTCATCAAAAAGTACACGAGCACGCCCAAGCTTGATCTTCTCGCCATCAGTGGAGTACTTCACCAACCCAACCCATTTCCAGAATTTGAGCATGAGGGTGAGAAGCCACGAAACGAGCTTGTACATCCATTGCCCAAACAGTGTGCGCATCATTCTCTCTGTGCGTTTTGTCGTACCAATAGAAAGACTCGAATCAAACCGACTCATAAAATGCGACGTTTGGTTGGAGCCGCAGTAGAGGCAGCCCTTTTTTGTATTAAAAAATAATTGCTGGGTCATTGCTGGTAGTGATCCGCTTTCCGGTATCGGTATAGTAAGCGTCAGATATGACACCCTCCATTGCTTCGGCAAGCGTTACGGTCTCCAGTGTATCAAAAAATCGAGTTTCTTCCGAAGAAGAGACGCGAGAGAGAAGATCGAGGAATGTCGCAGGCTGTACTTTGTTGTTTTGCTTGAGGCCGGTGTATACAATATCACCACCCATGTGATTGGGAATTCCTCGGGTCGCGCTCGGCAAGCCGAGCGCGACCCGGAGTGAATCATCTGCTCTATATATAGCATCAAGATAATCCACCTGATTGAATCCCCCACCAAGAGTAACTCCAAAACTTCCGATAATAGCATAGGAGAGCGCAAGACACGGGATCAATTCGCCTGACTCAAGAAGTGGGAGAATTGTTTCTTTTGTATAAGAAATACTAAAGGCTCCGTCTTTGGTTTCGAGCACTTCGCCGCGCCGCGCAAGCGCGGCGCGGCGCGTATCCTTCACATGCCAAAACAAAAGTGTCCCCTGCCCCCCACTCTCAACATGTGCTCCCTTTACATTCGAAAACGCCTTTTCATACACATCTAAAAAACGCTCACCAAAAAGCATCTTCTGAAAATCTTCTGATTCGGAAATAATACGTGCCGAAATCTTCTCGTGCGGAATCATAATGAAATCAACATCGTTCATTCGAGGAAACAGTCTGAAGAGCGAGCGGCTTGCGCGCGTAGCATAATCACTAAAATTCATTTTATTCATACCCTCAACATCAAGCGCATTCGTTACCTGTTCTGGAATATGTACATTTCTGAGATTTTGAAGAAGGACATCGCGGTCCACACCCGGCATACCAAGCACGCAACCATGCCTTTTTTCGGAAGAAAAAAATGGAATCTTTGTTTCCCCTGCCTCGCCATGAAAACTGACGCCCCGCGGAAACGTGTGATTGTCGAGCGAAACTGATCCGCTTGAAAACACAAGAACTATATTTTCTTTATGCGCTCCATTCGCCACTGCCTGCGCAACATGCGCCTGCACAAATGCTGGATGAGAAATAACCCCATGATGATCTACGCTTGAAATATAACCATTTCTTGAAAGATATTCTCCTGCCCGATCAGCCAACACAGCATCACCGAATATGCGCATGATTTCTTTTTTTAGTACCTCCTGCAAAAGGGATTCTTTGATGCCATTTCCAAGAACCGAAGCATAGTACTCCAGGAGTGTTACGTCTCCTTTTTCTTTATAGATGTTTTGAAGTGTAGGTCTACTATCGAATACAATTTTTTTTTCAGTGTCCATAACGTTAATACAATTCCGGTTTTTCAAGCTGTATCAGAGCCATGATTATTCCGTATCGTGAAAAATCTTCGCGAGGCATTTTGCCATTTGATAAGAATCCAGTAATTCCTCCCGCTTCAGCTCCAAGTTTTTCATGGTGAGTTAACCCAAGATCCTTGAATGCTTTGCTCGCATCCCCTTTTCCATCGAGAATATAGGCAAGTACTTCCTTGGGGTATTCAAACGCAGGAGACAATCCGAGATAGATATTTTTCCCATCGTAAATTGCACATGCGCTGGTTTCCATATACCCGCTTTTGCTTTCAGGAACTTCTATCAACCCGCCTTCAAGACCAAAACTATACTCGCAATCTATAAATGCTTCCTTCGCACGCGAAATAGCTCCATTCACGGTTTCTTGAATATTTTTCGGATGTCCAAAAAGCTCCACCTGCACATCGACACCGACAACTTCTGCGCCTGGAAAAAGATGAAGGTATGCATCGATAGCATCTTTCACTGAACGGATTTTTGTTTGATTTTTCGAGCCAACAGTGATTTTCATACAAACATAGTTATTACTGCACTGTGCCCTATCTTATTCAATTTTTTATTTTTGATCAAATGTGACTGGACCCACATTGATAATCATATGTTTCTTGGGTGAATAGATGATCGCCTTACCCGCTTCTGGGTACACGAGAAGTTTGTCGCCTTTTTCTGATCCCTGGAAAAACGCCTGCTGTCCGATCAGCATCTCGGGGTCCTGCACATCAAAAACAGCAGGGTTCCCTTCTGGCAAAAGAATGAGCTTACTCACATCTTTTACAAGCACAGCCACTGCCCTGTCTGCTTTTTTCTGTTTGTATGCATCTGTTTTAGTATATGCACGCAAAAAATATGCACCAACAAGTACTGCGGCGACAAACAAACATATAATAATGATTTTCTTTTTCTTATTTTTTGGTGCGCTCACGTGAGGAAAAAATTCCTCATCAACACTCGTATCTTCCGACATTGTATTTTTTTCCATAAAAGAATATTTGATAAAGAAATATAGATTCCTCTGACTAATGCATAAATTTTATACTGTTTACCAAAATAAACAAGGTGCTCCTTACTGTGCGGGTGCGCTGCGCTCAGGACTCTCGCAAAATATGGTCGCGTCTGCGACGCTCCCTATTTTGCGGAGGATAAGGGATTTGAACCCTTGATGGAGTTACCCCCATACCACCTTTCCAAGGTGGCGCACTAGACCGCTATGCGAATCCTCCGTAACGAACCCACTCTACAGGAATCGCTATTTCTCAGCAACGGGTTTTCCAAGGAGCGCTTTCACTCGATCTTCCACCGGCGGATGGGTCATGAAGAATTTGTGGAGGCCGCGCATGCGCTTTGGGCCAAATGGGTTGGCGATGAAAAGATGCGCAGTGGCATCGTGCGTTTTTTGCATTGGTTGGCTGTAGGTATGGATTTTTCGAAGTGCGTTTGCGAGGCCTTCGGGGTATCGAGTAAGAAGCGCGCCAGATGCGTCGGCAAGATATTCGCGCTTGCGAGAGATAGCGAGCTGGATGAGCATGGCAAAAATCGGTGCAAGAATCGCGAGGATGATCCCCACGATCATGAGCACATTGCCTCCCCTGCTGTCGTTGTCGCGACCGCCACCGAAAACCTGCGAGCGGATAAACATGTCGGCAACGAGCGAAACGAAACCTGCGAGAACAACAGCAACGGTTGAGACGAGAATATCTCTGTTGCCCACATGCGAAAGTTCGTGCGCCGCTACACCTTCAAGTTCGCTGCGATCGAGTATCGAAAGAAGACCTGTGGTGAATGCCACGGCAGCGTGTGTGCTATTTCGTCCTGTGGCAAACGCATTTGGAGCCGCGTCATTGATGATATACACGCGTGGTTTCGGAAGCCCGGCAGTGATAGCGAGATTTTCCACAATGCGATGAAGCTCGAGATATTTCACCGGATCAGCAGGAACAGCGCCGGATGCCGCAAGTGCAATCTTGTCAGACTTCCAGTACGCGACAATATTCATGATCACCGAAAACGTGAAAAAGGCGTAGAGGATATTGGGATTGCCATAGATCTGCGAAAAAACAAAACCCAGCGCAATGATGATCACGAAGAACGTGGTCATAAGGATCCACGTGCGCGTGACGTTTTTTGATTGTTGGGTGTAGAGGCTTGCCATTATTCAATTACAACCGGCACTAAAATTTCTTTATCATTCTCTGAAAGGCCGGAGGGGTTATCGTTGCGGATGGCGATGAAGGCTGGGCCGGATGAAAGGCCGGTGAAATCGATCATCGCTTGGAATGAGACAGGGCCAGTTGTCATCCAGTCGGTTGTTGCTGTTCCGAAACCTTCTTTGACAGTGTTCATATCTTCGTCGAGAATATCGACGCGGATATTTGCTTCAAAGAAATACGCGTCTTGCAGCGTGCCGGTAACATTCATCATTCCTGAAACACGATCGCCAGGAAGAAGAGAGAACGAGATGAGGTCTTCTTTCATACCACTGACCACAGCCGGTTCTTCGGGAGTCACCACAACTGGAGCTTCAACTTTCGGTTTGAGTACCACAAAAAGAAGAATAGCTGCAGCAGCAATGAGAATGAACACAACGAGCTTGTTTGATTTTTTGTTGTCCATAGAAAAACTCTTGGTACTAAAACTTCACTTCGACGTTCTTCTGCGCCGCATCATCATCGGCAAGGTCAAAGAATTCTTTTTTCACAAACGCAAACATTTTTGCAATCACGTTGCCCGGGAAGCTTTCTACTTTCGTGTTAAGGTCGCGCACGTTGGTATTGTAGAAACGGCGTGAAGCCTGGATTTTGTTTTCAGTATCAGAAAGCTCACGCTGAAGTTCGAGGAAGTTGGTGTTGGCTTTGAGGTCTGGGTAGGCTTCTGCGATACCGAAAAGTCCTGTAACTGCTTGGCCGAGGATTGCTTCTGTCTTTGCGTGCTCGCCGACAGTTTTCGCTCCCATGGCTGCGCTTCGTGCTGCTGTCACCTTTTCAAATGCGGTTGATTCATGAGTAGCGTATCCTTTCACTGTGCTGACCAAATTGGGAATAAGGTCATAGCGGCGCTTGAGCTGCACTTCGATATCAGCCCATGCTTCTTCAACACGGTTTTTAAGAGAAATAAAGCCGTTGTAGGCCATGATAGCCCAAAGAATAATAAAACCGAGAGCAATGAGAAGGATTGTTGTGGTTGTCATAGTGGGTAGTATAGCATGGGTTTTAGACACAAGAACACAAAAGGTGAATATTGACAATAGACCTAAAAAAGGTATAATATGAAAGACATTCACATTTCACAACTTAAAAAACACACTATGAAAAAAATGTATTTCCGTGCCATGACCTGGCTTCATTCCCTGGATGACAAGACTCGGCCTCCCAAGTGGAAACCCAAAGATCAGAAAGAAGGACAATCACTACTCTTTCTGATAGTAACAGTGGCGATATTTCTCTCTCACTCTTTATAGATATGAGAATAGTACTCATCTGTTACTTCATTTGCATCTTTTACGGATGCAAAGAGGTCCAACCAACCTCGAGTCATGTGCTATCTACCCCAAAACCCTTGTCAGGGATCGTTCTTCAGGGAGTAATCGAGCGAGGAGAATACACCGTTAACGCTACAATGGAGAATCCCCTCAAAAAGGTTGGTGACTGTGGTCACATCCGCTTGGACAAAGACGGCACTGTGGGAGAGATCCATCCCTGTGTGTGCAACGAATACGTCAAAGAGATAGACGTATACAACGAAACAACAAAGAAATATGAAAAAGTGCGCTATATACTAGTAGTGCGCATACAATGATGATAAAAAGCCCCGTTTTTCTTAACGGGGCTTTTTTTATTGCTCTGTTTTTTATTTTTTACTCTCTGCGATAAGCGCTTGTTTTTTTCGTGTGTAGTTCTCCCACGAAACAAGAAGTGGACTTGCAAGGAAAATAGAAGAATATGTTCCAAAAAACATTCCCGCTGTGAGCATGAGCGCGAAGTAGCGAGTTGATTCTGGACCAAAGAAGAAGAGCGCGAGAAGCACCATGATCACCGTGAGTGACGTGTTGATCGAACGAGTGTACACCTGGTCGATACTCTTCCCCACTATTTCTGCAAATGAAGCGCCTTTACGATCTGATTCGTTCTTTGCAAGGTTCTCGCGGATGCGGTCGAAGACGACGATCGTATCCGAGACTGAAAGACCGAGCACAGTGAGGATGGCAACAACGAACAGCGTATCCACTTCAGCTCCATAGAAGTAGCTGAGGACGGTGAAGATTCCGATCGGGATAATGACATCGTGAAGAAGTGTAACAATCGCGATGATGCCGTATTTCCATGGCGACACTTGTTTCGTGACTCCGCGGAATGCATACGCGATGAAGCACACGATCATGAGCGAAACGAGAATGATGAGAAGAACCGCCTTTCGTGAGAGTTCTTTTCCCACTGAAGGGCCGATCGAACTGAAACTTTTTTCAGCTGCAATCTTCTCTCCGATAGTGAGTGATGTGAGAAGCGACTGACGTTCTTCTTCGCTGAGTGAACGAGTCTTCACGATAAGATCAGAGTCTCCTGCTGGCTGTACCAGAGCTTCACCAAGATTGAGCGGGGCGATAGAATCCTGCACTTCTTGGACGGTTGGGCGTTCGCCGGTGTATGACACCTCAGTGAGAGCGCCGCCTTTGAAGTCGATGCCAAGACGAAGGCCAAGCGTCGCGAGCAACGCGAGCGACGCGGCAACCAGGAAGCCGGAAACAATGATGAATACCTTTCTGTTTTTTATGATAAACATAAGCCTATTTTGAAATACCAGAACTAAAGAGGAAGCGTGCGACAGAGCTGTCCTTCGGATTAAGCGCGAAGAGAAATGCGCGTGTCACCACAATGGCTGAGAACAGCGAAGTGAGAACACCCATACCAAGTGTAAGAGCGAATCCTTTGATGAGCGCTGTACCAAACAGGTAGAGAATAGTGGCAGTCAGGATACTTGAAGTATTGGAGTCGCGGATTGAAAACCACGCATGTCCAAAACCATCCTTCACTGCTTCGCGTACAGGCTTTCCATGTTTCATTTCTTCTTTGATGCGTTCAAAGATAAGCACATTGGCATCCACCGCCACACCGATCGAGATAATAAATCCGGCGATTCCCGCAGCGGTAAGCGTCACAGGAATGAGTTTGAAGAGCGCGAGCATAATAGCGATGTAGATAAGAAGAGCAAGAACGGCAAGTACACCAGGAAGACGATACCAGAGAATAAAGAAAGCTACGATAGCAAGGAGACCGATAAGACCAGCGAATACCCCAGCATGGATTGCTTCCCCACCGAGAGTAGCACCAATAGTCTGCGTGGAAATGAGTTCGATCGGTACTGGAAGCGCACCGTAGTTGAGGTCGCGCACGAGTTCGCGAGCTTCGGTAGCCGTGAAGCTTCCGGTGATCTGTGCTTGTCCACCAGAAATGGCATCTTGCACCACAGGAGCAGAGATCATTGCTCCATCAAGATAGATAGCAACCGTTTTTCCAATGTTGTCCCGAGTGATTGTTTCAAACATTTTCGAACCTTCGTCGTTGAACTGAAGGCCGATGGTTGGCATTGATGTTGTTGGATCGAACTGAAGTGTTGCGCGCTTGAGATAGCGACCAGTGAGTTCTGTGGCTGCATACTGATCGTTCACATTGATCGTAAGTTCACCATTTTCATCGATTGTTGCGTTTTGAAGTGCTTCAGCAGCGCCGGGTTTTTCAACACGAAACTCAAGAAGTGGTGTTTCGCCGATCATGGCGATAGCTTTATCAAGATCAGTGACACCAGGAAGATCCACAATGAGTCGTTCTTCTCCCCCATTCACAAAACCTCCCGACTCTACCTGAACAACCGGTTCTGAAACACCGAAGATGTTGACGCGGCGTTCGATAACATCGCGAAGTGCGTTCATCGATTCATTCACTTCTCCTGTTGCTACCGATGAAGTGTCCGCGCGGTAGATAAGGTGCGCTCCACCCGAAAGGTCGAGGCCAAGTTTGAATCCATATTTCTGGAGCTGCGCCGGTACGCGGTCAGCTCCGGCAAGGCCAGCTTCTGATTTGTAAACAAAATACCCCACCCCCATACCAAGAGCGAGAATAATAAGTGCGATCAGTCTTTTTTTCCACATAAATGCTCTATACTCGTTCAGTAATAAACGGGGTAATTCTATAGGTTTTGAGGCGAATTAGCAACCGCGTATTAGAGGAAAAGAAAAAGAGCAAAAAGAGTACCAGCTGCGATACGATACCAGCCAAACGGCACAAAGCCGACGCGTTTTACAAGGCGAACCATGAAGCCAACTGAAATATAGGCAAAAATAAGTGCGGTAATGAAACCAATAGCGAGTAGTGAAAATTCTCCGCTTTGAAGTTCGCCACCCGTTTTATACAAATCATAGAGAGTGGCAGCCAAAAGCGTCGGCGCACCAAGAAGAAACGTAAAAAGAACAATTGCTTCCCGAGAGAGACCACGTGAAAGACCGGCGATGATGGTGGCTGCGCTTCTCGATACGCCTGGCACAATCGCAAGCGATTGTGCCAGGCCAATCGTGACCGCCGTAGATGTTTTCATATTCCGAATCTCCCCCACCGCATCGCCCTTCGACGGCACGATATTTTTTTTCTTTTCAAACAGGATCATGATGATACCGCCGAGAATGAGCGTTACCGGAATAATGAAAAGATTGCCCACAAGATACGTCTTGATGAGTGAGTACAAAAGATACCCAACAATCGCTGTTGGAATAAATGCTGTGATAATTTTTGGAAGCAACGAAATATACGAACGGAGGCTGTTTCTGAAATACGCAAAAACCGCGACAATAGCGCCGAGCTGGATTGCGATTTCAAATGTCTTCACAAAAGATGTCTGCGGAATGCCGAGGATAGTGGCTCCCACCATAAGGTGCGCAGTTGAAGAAATCGGAAGAAATTCCGTGAGGCCTTCTATCGCTCCCAAAATAATAGCATCAATCCCGTGCAGCATAATCGACATGGCGACGAACCGTCGCAACTACGAATGAAACAAGCACACCGACCGCTACCCCACCGATGATATCTTCCACGCTGTGAACGCCTGCCATTACACGGGCAAAACCGACAGCGAGCGAGGCAGCGAGGAGGAAAAGACCGACGCGTTTGTGTGAATAAAAAATGATGAGTGCGAGCGCAGCGAGCACGGCTGTATGACTTGAAGGAAACGATGCGTATTTAGGAAGTTCAAGAATATGAGGTATTGAAGGATCAAGAAGATACGGCCGTGGGGTATTCAGTACTTGTTTCAAAATTTCAGAAACGAGAAACGCCCCGCTGACAGACAAAAGGACAGCGATCGTATCTTCGATAAAGACATGCACGTGCTGAAGCTGCACCACCGCCTTGCTCGATCGGTAGCGACTGATATGTATACGCACCAAAAAGAAAAGCGTAAACACAGCCATCACATACGGGAGTGCAACCGCAAAAAAAAGTATCACCGCATCAAGGAATGGATGAATACCGGCTGCGCTGTGAAAAAGATCATTGAGAGGTTGCATACGAAACTAGTATATCGCGTCTTGGCGTCGTGCGCGACTTTCAGCAACCTCGAAAAGATTGCGGAAAAGCATTGCAACAGTCACCGGCCCCACTCCACCTGGCACAGGAGCAAGCACACTCGCCTTCCCTATCACTGTTTCTGCTTCAACATCACCCACAATACCGCCGCCCGATTCAGACGTTGCTGCGTCGATAACAATCGCTCCTTCTTTAATGACATCTCCACTTACAAGATTGGGTTTCCCCGCAGCAGAAATGATCACATCAGCTTCACGCAAAATGTCTTCAGGAAATTCTGTTTTTGTATCAATACCCTGAGCTTCGACTCCTCGTCGACGAAGAAGTTCACGCACCGGTTTCCCCACCAACTCGCCATTGCCGACAATAGCCACCGCACGTTTTGAAATTTCAAATGGAAGCGAGTCGATGATCTCCATGACAGCGAGCGCGGTAGGAAATGAAACGCCGGGTTTGCCTTCATAGAAAAGCGCACTGTTCTTTGGCCCGATGCAGTCAATATCTATTTCTGGATCAATAGCTGAAAGCACTGCGTGTTTGTCGATCGTTGCTGGAAGCGGGAGCTGTACAATGAGTCCACACATATGCTCCATTGCATTCAGTTCTTGTATGCGCACGACAACGTCTTCCGTGGTGGCACTTTCAGGAAAAACCGCATCCACAGCCTCAATGCCAAGCTTTCGAGCCATCGCATTCTTGAGCTTCACATACTGCACCGATGCCGGGTCCCCTCCCACGAGCACATCACAAAACTTCGGCACAAATGGCAGCTCAGCAATGAGTTCGGCAACCTCCAAAAGGATCCCGTCTCGGATCCTTTTTCCATCGATTATCTTGGTTTTTAGAGCACCTCCTTCTGATAACATGATTCGCAGTATACCTTTTCCGGACGATCTGGGCTATACGAGGTTTCGAATTCGTTGGGGCATATTCCAGAATGATCGTGGTTTTGAATATCGCACATACATGAGCGACGCCAAAGTTTGTATGGTAATGTTCGATTTCTACGCGTAAGGTACCGACAATTAGGACAATGAGGTGGTACTGGGTATCTAAAATGTTTTAAAAGTAGTATTTCATCTTCAACAAGTCGAAACGCTTTAGAACACAGCGGGTTGTTGTTGATGGTAGTACATGCCAAAATCTCTTTCGTAAGATCGTCTAGTTTTTTATTTTGCGCTTGTTCATGTGTTACCGTCGGAGTATTTTCTTTTGGTGTATTATCGCGCCATGTATATCCCTTTTCAAGAGCTTCTTCTTTTGTAAGAGGAAATCTTTCAAATGCATTTGTTTCGTTGTATGCAAATGGTGAAAATTCAGAAGGGAAAAACTCACCAAAAGCATAGATTTTTCCTTTTGTGTCTTTGTATGGCTCTCGCGCCATCTGTTTTTTTATATTTTCAACCATCTCCCCGTACTCTTCTTTTGTATATTGTTTGTTTAAAATACTATAGGGTTTTGCGTTGAGACCAACGCAACCAAAAATACTGTGCGTGTTATTGCAGTCGTGACTATAAAAAATGTCGTGTGTATCACCAAAGTTATACGAAAAATACGCATTAAAATTCCCTCGACCACTCTCGATACATTCGTAACATTGTTCCGCTTTTCCAGAACTAACTACATCATATGAATCTTTTACACCAAAGGAACCGAACGTGGCAAATCTACAATTTTCACTTTCAGTAATCTCAAATGAATCACGTACATTTTTTACATTTCTGAGAAGATTACCTGTTGAATCGACTGCGTTTCGTTTCCTTGTATAGGGATGAATAGCATGTTCCATGAGTTGTGCATATTCAGCACGCAAAACAGGAAGGGTTTTCTGTTTTTTTGTTTCTTCTAGTGCTTGTTTATATGAGTCTCTATCCATTTGAATACCATAGAAAATATACCGCTTATTACGAAGATTTACGGACATAAAACAATCCTGGCAATTTATACAATCAAACAAAAACTCACTGTCGGCACATTGGCTACAATCCGTAAGAAAAGCTGATTTGTAGCTCTGACTACTTCCAGTACATTCATAACAATACTGATTTTCCATGATACTGTAGCAATCAGAACAGTTTTTACTACTTCTTGAAAGTGCAGAATACGCCACATGTTCTGATTTCACACATACAAATGATAGATACACATGCGTGCTTTTATATACGTAATTTGCATACTCGCAACCCACCCCGTTATTGCCCACATGCTCAAGATGTAGCCGTGGAACAGATTTCAAAAGATCGTACCATTGAGAAAAAAATGGTCGCGAAAAATCATAGTCACGTGCGAATTCATCTCCATTCCAGGAATCACTAAAATAACATTCGGTACAGTACACTACAAACGGAGATTGATCATGATACATCGATATGATGCTTTTTCCACACTTATCACACTTACGCTTGTATAAAGATCGAAGGTTGTACCACATAAGCCGCCGTTGCAAGCGACACTCCGGACAAAACGTCGGCGCCGGCACTTTTATTTTTTCGTAAAACGCAAAATCTTCCGTTTCTATCGTAAAATCGTGTTTGCAGTTTTGGCAGTTTCGCGTTTCGGGGTTCATATAGAGAAAGCCTAGCATCCATAGAGATAAAGTAAAGAAATTGCTTGCGGGCTATTTTTGAAGGTGATATACTCTTTTTGCTTTTGGGGATTTCCCACCGATCCTTGCTTGTTAGCAAGGTGATGATTTCAGAAAAGCTCAAGCAGTTGCTTGAGCTTTTCTTTTACCCGACCAAAATCCGCTTCGTCGAGTACTGCTAGTCTTCTTTGGAATCGTGCGCAGTGAACCATTCGTATCTGAGACAAGAGCACGGTTCTACATTCACCGTGAAAACTGACCCTAGCAAACCAGCTTCCCGTTTTATTCTTAGAGGTAAGCGGAAGTGCGACACACGAATCATTTGAAAGCTTTTTAATTATTAAAACCGGCCGTCGAAAGATACCGCCTTTTCCATAGGATTCAGTTCCAATATTTTTCCCGACTGAAATCCACCAAATATCGCCTGACTTAAAATAATACTTTTCTTTCTTCTCAGAAAGAGACTTTTTAACTTCATTCCAGCTATCAAAATCATTCTCCATCTGTAAATCATAAAAAATGTGTACTCAAGTTTCCCTCAAGAAAACATCTAGTACCCCACAAATTCATTCCTCATATCATCTCTGTGTGCTGCACGGCGGTAGCTGCCCATGCCCATAAGGATACCGAGGCCGAGGAATTCGGCGATAAGGTGCGAGCCACCGTAGCTCATAAACGGAAGCGTAATACCCGTCACCGGCATGAGGCCAATATTCATCCCGATGTTGATGATGATGTGCATGCCGAGAAATATCGCGTAGCCAAGACCGAAGAGAATTTCAAAATTGGTGGCGCCGTGCAGTGCGTGTGAAAGAATGCGAAACATAAGTGCCACATAGCAGAGCAGAAGAAGGATCACACCGACAAACCCCCATTCTTCTGCATACGCCGCGAAGATAAAGTCGGTCTCATACTCTGGAAGGAATTGAAGGCGTGACTGCGTACCAAAACCAACACCTTTTCCAAGAAGCTGCCCTGAACCCACAGCGATCGTGGATTGGTAGGCATTGTAGCCGGAGCCGCGAATATCGGTGAGCGGATGAAGGAAGGTCATGATGCGGTCTTTCTGATAGGGCTTGAAAACAAAGAGCCACAGCGACATGAAGGCCACAAGCCCGATCATGAGCACCGCGAGAAGATGTTTTTTGGAAAGACCAGAAACGAGCACCATACCAAACCAGATCGCGAAGATAATAATACCGCTACCAAAGTCCGGTTGAAGAAATACGAGAAGAAATGGAACGATCGCATACACTCCTGAAATGAGAATGTGTTTCAAATGACCGATCTCCACATGCCTTCGTGAAAAATATTTTGCAAGAATAAGAATAACGACAATCTTTGCGAGGTCAGATGGCTGAAATGAAAATCCACCGACACGAAACCAACTTTGCGCACCGTTGGAAGTGTGACCAAAAGCAAGCACCGCAATGAGAATAGCCACAACACCAAGAAACATTCCGACGAGTACATCAGTGCGTTTGAACACACGAACATCAAAGAGTGCCACAGCGATTGCGATCGCAACAGCAATACCGATAGATACCAGCTGGTGTGAAAAGAAACTGCTCTCGCCTCCAAACGAGCGCATCGTCAAAAGCCCTGCACCAAGAATCGGAAGCGTCAGAAGAAGCAACATCCAGTCGATGCGGGTTTTAAAGTCTTTGAGCATAGATTAAAAAGATTGCGTGAGTGGATTAAAGCGTGGAAGAAGTTCTGTCTTTACACCAGCCGAAGAAAACGGCGTCGGCCAGGTGAATGTCACTGGCACAACTTCGCCAGGAGCAATACCGGGTATCACTGTTCGCGACACACCCACCGCGTTCCCTTCCACATCGTATACGATACCAACAACTTCTACGTCACGTGCACTGTACAGCGAAGATGTGTTGCGCACTGTACCCGAAAGCTTCGGCCGAGTATCGCTGTTTGAAAGCACCCCACCTTCACCGAGCAACACGATCTGGCTTGCACGACTATCTGGTCGCTGCCAGTACGGCTCACTCGTAAAGCTAAAGCGTACACTTTTCGCGACGCGACTTCCCACTTGAATGCCACCTTCGAAAATCGCCGCTGGACCAGTGAGACCAATGTATGTCTCACCATTTCGTTCACCGATGAATCGTTGTTCTTCATCGTACAGCTTGAACTGATACTGAATACGTGAGATAGCTGCATCAGAATTCTGATTCTCAACATACGCAACAGCACTCGAAACAGTACTTGTCACAGGAAACGTACGCGAGTATTTTACAGCCACAGGAACCAATTCATTTTTACAATAGAGTACACACGAACCACCACAGTCCACTCCGCGTTCAGTGCCATTTTGTTTTTGGTCAAAACACGTGGGAGTTTCCGAAACAGCACTTCTCACCACAAGAAAAACCACAAGTGCCATCGCGCCAAGGACTATTCCCGCGATAGTGAGCTGACGTTTGGAAGACCAAGATAATGCCATGGAGAATAGTATACAGGAAAAAGAAGATTTCGGCTTCTACAAACAGAGCCCCACCAGAGCCATGGGTTTTTGTATTTTTCAATGATTTGCGCAGTTTCGAAGAAACAGAGTGGCTCTACCAGATATGCGCTTTTGAAAAATACAAAAACCCATGGCTCTGGTGGGGCGTATGTATACAACGAAAAACCCCATGATTGCTCATGGGGTTTTTCAAAGAAAAAAGTCGAATCCTTCGTTCCGGCGACTACCTACTCTCCCCCCGAAGGAGTACCATCGGTACTACAAGGCTTAACTTCTCTGTTCGGAATGGG
>CAYMIO010000001.1:0-1943 GCA_964390875.1 uncultured Candidatus Saccharibacteria bacterium | reverse complement strand
CACGCCTCCACTCTTTCGAGTGACTGTTGATTTTACTGAAATTAAAGGTAAAACAAAAATGGAAATGACCATGGCTTTGGCCACGGCTGAAGCGGCTACTGAAACAAAAAAATTCATTACTTAGTGCTGGCGGTTACCTACTTTCGCCAATTAAGACTATCATCGGTACTACAAGGCTTAACTTCTCTGTTCGGAATGGGAAGAGGTGTGACCCTTGCGTCAAATCACCGAAACGAAAGACTCGACTTCGTTTCTGTTCTGGTTATCAATTCAAGTTTGGTTTTCAGATTTCCTAATAGGAATGGGGCAATTAGTACTTCTTGGCTGAACACATTGCTGTGCGTACACCTAAAGCCTATCAACCTAATCATCTCTTAGGGCCCTCATAACGATTTCTAATCTTGGAGCTGGCTTCCCGCTTAGATGCTTTCAGCGGTTATCCATTCCCGACATAGCTACCGAGCAATCCATTTGGCAACAGAGCTCGTACACCAGAGGTCAGTCCACTTCGGTCCTCTCGTACTAGAAGCAGATCTCCTCAAAAATCAACGCCCGCAGTAGATAGGAGACCAACCTGTCTCACGCATCTTTGTTTTACATCTGCCTTCGATGTGAAGAACAGAACCTCAATTACTTGAGGGATCGGACTGTAACACCATCTCACTGAGATGATCAACATTCAGTCTCTACGGGCACTTTCGTTTCCCTCGGTGTTGTCCATTGCTGGATTTCACCGATATTAGTTGATTGCACCATATAGATCACTCTATATAGCCGCCGTGATGCACACCTTCCGTGTGCATGGTTAAAAAATTCTCAATCTCATGATTAGACTCATGAGTTAACAGTTAGATCACAATAATGTCTTTTCCTCGAGGGGTTCAAACGGTTCAAAGCACAATAACTTATGCGCTGAACGGTTTGAACCCAGCTCGCGTACCTTTTTAATTGGCGAACAGCCAAACCTTTGGTAGCTTCTCCACCACCAGGATAAGGTGAGCCGACATCGAGGTGCCGAACCCCGCCGTCGATATGAACTCTTAGGCGGGACTAGCCTGTTATCCCCAGGGTAGCTTTTATCCGTTAATCTTCGGCCGCGTCTAAAGCGGACCATCGGTTCACTAGGTTCTACTTTCGTATCTGCTCGAGATGTACCTCTTACAGTCAAGCCAGCTTGTGCCCTTACACTATCGGCACGGTTTCCATTCGCGCCTAGCTGACCTTAATAAACTCCTCCGTTACTTTTTAGGAGGATGCCGCCCCAGCAAAACTGCCCACCAGATACTGTTCCCATACGTTTTTGCCGTATAGGTTAGGACTTATCAAACAAAAGAGTGGTATTTCACTGACGAGTATTACACAGCCGAAACCGTGCACATAACCTCTCCCACCTATTCTACGCAGTTGTCCAATAAGCCCAATATCAAGTTGCAGTGAAGCTCCTGGGGTCTTTTCGTCTATCTGCGGGTAACCGGCATCTTCACCGGTATTGTATTTTCACCGAGCTGGTCCTCGAGACAGTTTCCCACTCATTACACCATTCGTGCGCGTCGGAACTTACCCGACAAGGTATTTCGCTACCTTAGGACCGTTATAGTTACGGCCGACATTCACCAGGGCTTATACTAACCAGCTTGATATAATCGCACCATCAGTATTTGACCTTCTGGCATTGGTCAGGTGTCACCCCCTATACATCCTCTTGCGAGTTCGCAGGGAGCTGTGTTTTTGGTAAACAGTTGGCAGGAATACTTTCGCTGCGGCCCCCACTACTTTAGATACTTCTAAAAGTAATGAGAGTTTGTTTTGTCTTTGTCTCGATTCTTCATTTTGTCTCTTCTCACTCTCCACGTACTTTATATAGTATTGAACTATCCAAAGTAGTGGGGGCAAGCCTTATCCCGAAGTTACGGCTGCTTTTTTGCCGAGTTCCTTGAGGACCA